>JAJZCG010000100.1 GCA_021846225.1 Pseudomonadota bacterium
TAGCGCCGTCTTTAATGTCGTCCATAATTCCGTCTCAAAGCCTTCTCTCGCCTCAAAACCGGAAATCACATCCCGAATAAATGGGGAAGAAGGGCCATCAAGCATCGCTTACGCGGGGAGGGTCGTCCGGCTAACCTTGAATAACCGGGCCGCTTCGGTCAGACCGCCGCCACTACGAACATAGCCAACAACACGCTCACGTAAATCAACGCTATAGCCCATCATTTGCCCCCAAAAGGTGACAAATATTAACGCGTAATATTATTAATGTGAATCACTATAGATGCTATATTGGCGAGCGCCCGAAATGGCGGCGCAGCCCAAAGCTGCCCAGCGTGCGCAGAAGAGCCTTGCATGCGCGGGCATTCTCCCTTGAGCGGAACCTGCCTAATTCGTGCGCGGCGAGCCAACGCTGCGTCAACGGGGAGAGCAGAATGCAACACACAACGCTCAGCTTGCGGCACGGCCTGCTCGCGCTGGCCATTACGGCTGTCTGGGGCAGCAATTTTGTTGTCATCCGGCTCGGGCTAGACCAGTTTCCCCCCTTCCTCTTCGCCGGGCTGCGCTTCACCATCGCGGCCCTGCCCGGCATTTTTTTCCTGCCGCGGCCGAATGTATCCTGGCTTAACCTCGCCGCCTATGGCGTCCTCATCGGCGCCGGACAATTCGGCCTGCTGTTTCTGGCAATGGATGGCCATATCTCTCCGGGTCTGGCCTCGCTGGTCATCCAGGTCCAGGTGTTTTTCACCATCTTCCTGTCCATGGCGCGTAGCGGCGAGATGGTGCGCGGCTTTCAGGTCGCCGCCTGCCTGCTGGCGGTGGCTGGCATCGGGGTAATCGCGGCACATGTCAACGGCCACACCACGCCGCTCGGCCTGGCGCTCGTGGTGCTCGCCGCTGCCTGCTGGGCGGTCGGCAATATCGTCGCGCGTGAGGGCCGGCCGGATAATTTTTTGGCCTACGTGGTTTGGGGCAGCCTTTTTTCAGCCCCGCCGTTGCTCGCGATGTCGCTGCTGGTGGAAGGCCCGGCGGCTATCGGCCAGGCCATTGGCCATGCCACCCTCTGGGGCTGGGCCGCTGTGGTGTGGCAGTCGCTCGGCAATAGCTGGTTTGGCTACGCCAGCTGGGGGTTTTTGCTGGCGCGCTATCCCTCCGCCACGGTCAGCCCCTGGGCGTTGCTCGTGCCGGTCTTCGGCATGGGGACTGCGGTGCTGTGGCTCAGCGAGCCGATGCCGGCATGGAAGCTCGCCGCAGCGATGCTGGTGGTCCTGGGCCTTGCCGTAAGCGTGTTCTATCCGCGTCTGCATAACCGCTTGGCCAGAGCCTGATCGCACTTAAAGCGATCAGGCGCCAAACATCCGCTTTTTGGTTTCCTAAAGGCTTTGATCAGGCGGCGGCGCGCAAGGCGCGTGCCGCGCTGACCAGATTGGTGAGCGCGGGGATCACCTCACTCCACTGGCGAGTCTTCAGGCCGCAATCAGGGTTCACCCACAGGCGCTCAGACGGGATACGCTTCGCCGCTTGTTGCATCAACGCCACGATATGCGCCTCGCTCGGGATATTCGGTGAATGGATGTCATACACCCCCGGGCCGATCTGGTTCGGATAGTTGAAATCATCGAACACATCGAGCAACTCCATATCTGAACGCGAGGTCTCGATGGTGATGACGTCTGCATCCATGTTGGCAATCGCGGCGATGATGTCGTTGAATTCAGAATAACACATATGGGTGTGAATCTGGGTTCCATCCTTCACGCCATTGGCCGTGATGCGAAACGACTCCACGGCCCAATCCAGATAGTCCTGCCACTGGGATTTGCGCAACGGCAGCCCTTCCCGCAGCGCCGCCTCGTCAATCTGGATGATCCCCACACCGGCCTTCTCCAGATCCTGGACTTCTTCGCGGATCGCAAGCGCGAGTTGATAGCAGGTGAGCGCGCGGGGCTGATCGTCGCGCACGAAGGACCAGTTGAGAATGGTCACCGGGCCGGTGAGCATGCCCTTCATCGGCTTGTCCGTGAGCGAAGCGGCGTAGCTGATCCACGCGACCGTCATCGCCTTCGGGCGGCTGATGTCGCCAAAGAGGATCGGCGGCTTCACGCAGCGCGAGCCGTAGGACTGCACCCAGCCGGCCTGGCTGAACACATAGCCGTCGAGTTGTTCTCCGAAATATTCCACCATGTCGTTGCGCTCGGCCTCGCCATGCACCAGCACGTCCAGCCCCAGCGCCTCCTGTTCGCGCACGCTGTGCTCGATCTCAGCCTGCATGGCCAGCGTGTAAGCCGCCTCATCGATGTTCCCAGCCTTGAACGCGCTGCGCGCCAAGCGGATTTCCTTGGTCTGCGGGAATGAGCCGATGGTGGTGGTGGGATATAGAGGCAGGTTCAGAACGGCGGCCTGCTTGGCCGCGCGCACCGCGAACGGACTCTGGCGGCGCCCAAGCTCTGGGGTGATGGCGGCCACAGCCGCCTTAACCGCCGGGTTGTTCACCCGCGTTGAGGCATGGCGCGAGGCAATGGCGGCACGGTTGGCCGCAAGCTCGGGCGCCACCGTGTCGCGGCCCTGGGCCAGCGCCGCCGCCAGTATGCGAATTTCACCGAGCTTCTGCACGGCAAAGGCCAGCCAGGAGCGGATCTCCGCATCCAGCTTGTGCTCACTCTCCAGGTCGACCGGCACATGCAGCAGCGAGCACGAGGGCGCCAGCCACAGCCGCGCACCGAGCCTTTTCGCCACGGGCTCCAGCCAGTCCAGCGCGGCCCCCAGATCGGTCTTCCAGATGTTGCGGCCATTGACCACGCCCAGCGAGATGACGCGCTCAGCCGGGCTTGCCGCGATCAGCGCTTCCACCTCATCGCGGGCATTGATCGCGTCGAGATGCACGCCCTGCACCGGCAATGCCGCCACCAGCGGGAGGTTGTCGCGCAACGGGCCGAAATAGGTGGCGAGCAGCAGCTTCACGGCGCCGGTGTTGAGGTGCTGATAGGCGGTGCGGAAAGCGTCCTGCCAAGTTGCATCCAGCTCGGTGACCAGGATGGGCTCGTCGATCTGCACCCATTGCGCGCCTGCCGCGCCAAGGGCAGCCAGCAGCTGGGCGTAGGCGGGCAGCAGGCGGGGCAGGAGGGAAAGCTTGTCCGCGCCATCCTTGGCCTTGCCGAGCGCCAGATAAGTCAGCGGGCCGATGATCACCGGCTTGGCCGCCACACCCTGGGCCTGGGCTTCGGCCAGCTGCGCCAGCAGGCGCGCGGCATCGAGCGTGAATTGCGTGCCGGCTTCAAATTCCGGGACGATGTAATGGTAGTTGGTGTCGAACCATTTGGTCATCTCACCCGCGGCCACGCCGCCGCAGCAGGCGGCATGGTCTCCGGCGCCGGCGGCCGAGCGGCCACGCGCCACGCGGAAGTAATTGTCCAGCGCATCGCCATGGAAGCCGCTTACCCGCGCAGGCAGGTTGCCGAGCGTGAAGCTCATGTCCAGAACCTGGTCGTAGAACGCAAAATCTCCAACCGGCGCCAAATCCAGCCCGGCCTGATTACGCCAGTGGCGCGCCCGCAGCTCAGCCCCGGCGCGCTGCAGCTCGGCTTGCGAAGATTGCCCCTTCCAGTAGGATTCGAGCGCGAATTTCAGCTCACGCTTGGCGCCGATGCGCGGGAAACCGAGGTTATGAGTTGTGGCCATGGGCGTTCACCTTAAAAAAATGAGGACATATGAAGCAATTGCCCGGACCATACGGATTTGATGCCATGAATAAAAATGATATGAATTCATAAATCCATGAATTTCATTCACGTTTGGAGCTGAGCCGTGGCAGTATTGGAACGTATTCATCTGGCGATCATCCGCGAGGTTGAGGCCCGCGGTTCGTTAACGGCGGCGGCCCGCCAGCTGCATCTGACCCAGTCGGCCTTGAGCCATGCCATCGCCAAGCTTGAAGACCAGATCGGCGTGAAGATATGGCGGCGCGAGGGGCGCAGCCTGGAGCCTACCCAGGCGGGTGCGTTTCTGCTTGGCATGGCCAACCGCCTGCTGCCGCAATTTTCGCACGCCGAGGAACGGCTGCAGCAATTCGCCAAAGGTGAACGGGGCACGCTGCGCATCGGCATGGAGTGTCATCCCTGCTACCAATGGCTGCTCAAAATCGTGGCGCCTTATCTGGATAGCTGGCCCAGAGTGGAGGTGGATGTCCGGCAAAAATTCCAGTTTGGCGGCATCGGCGCGCTGTTCGGCTATGAGATCGACCTACTGGTGACGCCCGATCCGCTCTATAAACCGGGCCTGCGCTTCACCCCGGTGTTTGATTACGAGCAGGTTCTGGTGGTCGGGCCGGACCATCCGCTGCGCGGCGCCGATTTCGTATTGCCCCACCAGCTTGCCGAGGAAACGCTGATTACCTATCCGGTCGCGACCGGCCGGCTGGATATCTACACCCAGTTTCTCACACCCGCCGGCATCACCCCCCGGCAGCATAAACCCATCGAGACCACCGACATCATGCTCTTGATGGTGGGACATGGC
Organism: Pseudomonadota bacterium; assembly: GCA_021846225.1. GTDB lineage: Bacteria > Pseudomonadota > Alphaproteobacteria > Acetobacterales > Acetobacteraceae > Acidocella. The sequence goes on from JAJZCG010000100.1 coordinate 4,516, forward strand.
CGCGGCGTGGCCGCTTTGCCGCGCTGGCTGGTGGAGGAATATGCCGGGAAATTCGATGTAAGCCCGGTCCGCCTGGGCCGCGATGGCGTAACCAAGCAGATTTTCCTGGGCCTGCGCGAGCCCGATGCGGAGATTGACTATGTGCGCGCCTTCATCGGCCTGGCATCTGCCTATCGCCAGCCGGCCGCCGCGTCCTTGCACGCCGCCCCAACCCGCGTGCGCCCCGGCAAGGCCTGACTTGCGAATTGCGCTCCGGCTCCCCACCATTGCAGCACATTATCATCGGATCGGAGTCACGCAGCATGAAGATTGGTTTTCTGGGCCTGGGGCAGATGGGCCACGGCATGGCCGCGAACCTCATCAAGGCCGGGCATGAGGTAACTCTCTATAACCGCACGCCGGGCAAGGCGGCGGGGCTGGATGCGCCGTGCGCCGCGACGCCGGGTGAGGCGGCGATGGGCAAGGAGGTTGTGTTCACCATGCTCGCCAACGATGCCGCGCTGGAGGCGGTGTTGTACGGCGCCGATGGCGTGCTCGCTCATCTGCCGGCGGGCGCCATCCATGTCTCCTGCAGCACCGTCAGCGTGGCGCTGGCCGAGGCGTTGACCGCGGCGCACGCAAAGGCGGGGCAGCGTTTCGTCTGCGCCCCGGTATTCGGCCGGCCCGATGCCGCCGCCGCCGCCAAGCTCTTCATCGCCGCCGCCGGGGATGAGGCAGATCTCGCCCGGCTGCAGCCGCTGTTCGGCGTGCTCGCGCAGCGCAGCTTCATCATGAGCGATGTGCCCGCGCGGGCCAATCTCGTGAAGCTAAGCGGCAATTTTCTGATCGCGGCGGTCATCGAGGCGCTGGGCGAGGCGCTGGCCCTGGTCGGCAAGGGCGGCGTTGACAAGCACGCCTATCTCGAACTGCTCACCTCCAGCCTGTTCAACGCGCCGGTTTACAAAACCTATGGCAATTTGCTGGTGGAGCAGAAATTCGAGCCGCCGGGCTTCGCCGCCGTGCTGGGGCAGAAGGATATCCGCCTCGTGCTCGCCGCCGCAGAGACGTTGAATGTGCCGCTGCCGTTGGCCAGCCTGGTGCGGGACCGTTTCCTCACATTGCTGGCAAATGGCGGCGAGGGGCTCGACTGGTCTGCCTTCGGCGCGCTGGCCGCCAAAGATTCAGGGCAGTGACAAACCATGGGTGAACCGTTTTGGTAGCTGGCGGCTCTTTTAGGGCAAAGACCTCAGATTGACCCGCTTTGCGGGCCGATCTGAGGTCTGAATCGCCCGCTGTATTCATGATGTAGAGCCCTTGGCGGCCACAAAATAGGCCAAAGCCAGCAATGGCAGTGCCGCCCCAACGGCGCAAAGGCCACCCCAGCCGCCATGGATCAACAGTGAACTTGTCATCGCGCTGGCGGCTGCCCCGCCGGTAAAAAAGATCGCCATGAACACCCCGTTCAGGCGCGAGCGCATGTTGGCATGGAGCATGTAAATCATTCGCTGCCCGATGACGAGGTTGCATTGGACGCCTGCATCGAGCGCCACGCCCGCAAGTGCGAGCAGCACGACGGAATGGATGGCCGCGCCAAGCCACGCCAACCCGAACGCTGCCGTGATGCTGAGCAGCGCCCCCACGGTGCCGGCATTGGAATGTCCCTTGTCCGCCAACCTGCCGGCGACAGGGGCGGCGAGCGCGCCAGCCGCCCCCACCAGCGCAAATACGGCAATACCGCGCTGGGTGTAACCAAAATGCTGCGAAAGATAGAGCGGAACGCCCGTCCAGAACAGTGAGAACCCCCCGAACGCGGCGGCCTGATAAGCCGCCCGCTGGCGAAGCGCGGGAAACTGCAGCGGCAGGCTGAGCAGCGAGAGCAGCAGCGTGCCGTAATGGTGCCCGCCAACAGGCTGGCGCTGCGGCAAGGTAAAGCGCAGCAGCACGGTCATCACCGCCATCAATGCCGCGGAGAGGAAAAATACCACCCGCCAGGAAGATAGATCCGCGATCATCGAGGCGGCCGGGCGGCTGAGCAAAATGCCGAGGAGCAGCCCGCTCATCACCGTACCCACCACCCTGCCGCGCCGTGCCTCGGCGGTGAGATGCGCGGCAAGCGGGATTAGCATCTGCACGGCCACGGAGGTTAGCCCCGTCAACGCGGCGGCCACCAGCAGCATCGCGCCGTTGGCCGCCAGCCCGGTCAGCAGCAGGGCCGGGACCGAGGCCGCGACGGTCAGCACCATCAATTTGCGGTTCTCGACAAGGTCGCCCAATGGCACCAGAAACAGCAAACCGGCCGCATAGCCAAGCTGCGTCAGGCTCACAATCAGGCTCGCGGCATGCGCGCTCAGCCCGACAGCCGGGCCGATCACCCCAACCAGCGGCTGCGCATAATAGATGTTGGCGACGATTATGCCACAGGATACGGCAAGTAGCCCCACCATGGCGCGAGGAGGTGTCTGGCTGGGCATCTGCGCAGATTTAACATACGGGCCAAACTCTGGCCAGTTCGCGGCGCATAAAAAGCGCGACGTTCAAACGGCTCCACACATGGCCTCAACCCGGCCGATTCTTGCTATCCTGCGCCGGGCGTTAGAGTTTATTGACTGAAGGCATTCCCCACCACATGGGCCGTATGCACAATGGCATCGCCCGTGGCGTTGGCTCCATCGCTAAAGCCATGGCCGATATCATTGACACCACTGCCAATATGCCCCTGGCCGAGATTATTGCCGGCCGCGTTGAAATCCCCCTGCGCCCGGGCGCCGTTGGCATTGCAGGCGGAGAGGGCCAAGGGCAGAGCCAGTATGCATAAGCGGAGCAGTGTCATATAAAAATCCCCTTCAGGCTTCATGTTGCCCATCCGGCGGCAAATTTCAATATTTCTGCACCGGCGGTGAGCCCGCAAGCCAATGTGTCCCCAAATACCGCGTCTCCTCACAAATCCCGCCCGGCCTGGCAAAGCGTCTTTATGGCCTGGCGCGCGGCGGCGATCATGGGCGCGGTTGTGGCTTCGAGAATCTTGTTCCGGTCAAACAATGCCGGGTCGCTGGCCAGTATGCTGCGCAGCGCGGCGCCAAAGGCCATACGCAATTCGGTTCCGATGTTCATTTTGCAGATATGCGTCTTGCTGGCCAGGAGCCGGCGCGTTGGCGTGCCGATGCCTGATCCTCCGTGCAGCACGAGGGGCAGGCCGGGTGCGGCGGACTGAATGGCCTTGAGACGCCCTAAATCAATGGCGGCGCGCGGCGATGTCATGAGGTGGCAGTTTCCCACCGCGACGGCCAGCGCATCCGCGCCGCTCTCGCGGGCAAAGCGGGCAACCTCGCCGGGGTCGGTTCCTTGGGATTGCGCGCCCCCTTGATAGCCGACAAAGCCCAGTTCGGCTTCAACCGAGAGACCGCGCGCATGCGCCCATTGCACGATTTCTGCGGTCCGCTCGATGTTTTCCCGCAAGGGCAGGGCGGAACCATCGAACATCACCG
>JAJZCG010000101.1 GCA_021846225.1 Pseudomonadota bacterium
CGCCACGGGCATGCGCATACGCAAAAACCCTTCCATCACCACCTGCCCGGCCAGCGTGCCGGTCACGGTCGCGTTAATCCCCGAGCCCAGCAGCGCCACCGCGAAAATAATCGCCGCCGCCCGGCTGCCCAGAATCGGTGAGAGCAGCGCGAACGCCCGCCCCAGATCCTGCACATTCGTCTCCCCATGCGCATGGAATACGCTGCCCGCCATCACCAGAATCGCCGCGTTCACCAGAAACGCGAACACCAGCGCCGCGCAGCTATCCACCAGCGCCCAGAAAATCGCGCTGCGCCGGGCTTTCTCGCCTTCGTGCACATGGCGCGTCTGCACCAGGGCCGAGTGCAGATACAAATTATGCGGCATCACCGTGGCGCCGATGATCCCAACGCCGATGTAGAGCATCCCCGGATTGCTCAGCAGCGCCATATGCGGCATCAGCCCCGCCAGAATCGGCCCCAGCACCGCATGCGCCATCAGAATTTCGATGAACAGCGCCACCGCGATCACGGCGCACAGCCCGATCACCGCCGCCTCCAGCAGCCGCATCCCCGAGCGCAGCAGCATCAGCACCACAAACGCATCGCCGATGGTTAAAACCGCGCCCAGCAGCAACGGAATATGGAACAACAGGTTGAGCGCGATGGCCCCGCCGATCACCTCCGCCACATCGCAGGCGATGATCGCGCTCTGCGCCGCCACCCACATCACCGCGCCCCAGAACGGGCTCATGGCCGCGCGCGTCAGCTGCGCCAAGTCGCGCCCCGTCGCCAGGCCCAGCCACGCCGCCAGCGCCTGCAACACCATCGCCATCACGCTTGCCAGCAGCACCACGGCCAGCAGCGCGTAGCCGTAGCTGGACCCGGCGGCGAGGTCCGTCGCCCAGTTGCCGGGGTCCATATACCCCACCGCGATGATATACCCCGGCCCGAACGCAGCCAAAAACCGCCGCCACTTCCCCGCACCGGCAGGCGCGCGCACGCTGCCATGCACATCCGAGAGCGAAAGATCGGTTGCTTCGGTCTTGGTGTTCATCTTGCTCCATTATGTAGCCTTGGCTACACTTTTTGCAAGCGCGCCTTCAATGTGTCATTCTTCAACCCGCCACCTGGAGACCATCCCCCTTGCTGAAACCTTGCCCGCCGCCCATGCCCGCCGAGCCCACCCAGGCGCGGCGCTTCAGCAAGGCCCGCGCCGCGCAAAGCTATGCGCTGCTGGAGGATTATGTGGAGCTGATTGATGATTTGCTCACCGCCACCGGCGAGGCCCGCGCGACTGACATCGCGCGCCGCTTAGGCGTCAGCCATGCCACGGTCATCAAGGCCATCGGCCGCCTCAAGCGTGAGGGCCTGGCAACCTCGCTGCCTTATCGCGGCGTGTTTCTAACCCCCGAGGGCCAGGCTCTGGCCGGCAAATCACGCGCCCGCCACCGCCTGGTCGTGGCCGTGCTCACCGCCATCGGCGTGCCGCCCGAAGCCGCCGAGCAGGACGCCGAGGGTCTGGAGCACCACATCTCCCCCGCCACGTTGAAGGCGTTTGCCGCGTTTCTCAAGCGCCAGGGCTGAAACCCCGGCGCCGCGCGGCTTACGCCGCTTTATCCAGCGCCTGGGCCAGATCGGCCAGAATATCCTCAATATGCTCCAGCCCGATCGAGAGCCGCACATACCCTTCTGAAACCCCGGCCGCGTGCTGCTCCTCCACCGGCATCTGGCTATGCGTCGTGCTCGCCGGATGTATCGCCAGCGAGCGCGCGTCGCCGATATTCGCCACATGATAGAACATCTGCAAGGCGGAGATGAACGCCTCTCCTGCCGCGCGCCCGCCTGCCAGCTCGAAGCCAACCAGCCCGCCCATGCCCCCGGCCAGATATTTATCCGCCCGTTCCTTCTCAAACCCCTTGGCCAGGCTGGGATGGATCACCCGCGTCACATCCGCCCGCGCGCTCAAGAACTTCACCACCGCCAGCGCATTTTCCGAATGCCGGGTGATTCGCAGCGGCAAGGTCTCAAGCCCCTGGATGATCTGGAACGCATTGAACGGCGAGAGCGCCGCGCCCAGATCGCGCAGCAGCACCACCCGCGCGCGGATGATATACGCAATCGGCCCCAGCGGCTTCACCGCCTCGGCCCACACCGCGCCATGGTAGCTTGCGTCGGGCGTATTGAGCAGCGGCTGGCGCGCGGGGAATGCCTGCCAGTCGAAATTCCCGCCGTCGATAATCACGCCGCCGATGCTGGTGCCGTGTCCGCCGATGTATTTGGTGGTCGAATAAATCACCACCGCCGCGCCATGCTCAAAGGGCCGCGCCAGCAGCGGCGCCGCGGTGTTGTCCATGATCAGCGGAATCCCAAACCCGCGCCCGATGGCGGCCACCTCCGCGATGGGGAACACCCGCAGCTTCGGGTTGGGCAGCGTCTCGGCATAATACGCCCGCGTGCGCTCATCCGTCGCGCGGGCGAAGGCCTGCGGGTCGGCCGGGTCCACAAAGCGCACCTCAATCCCCTGGTCCTTCAGCGTATTGGCGAATAAATTCCACGTCCCGCCATACAGATCGGTGGAGGCCACCACATTGTCGCCCGCGCGCGCCAGATTCTGTATCGAGAGCGCCGATGCCGCCTGCCCCGAGGCCACCGCCAGAGCCCCAACACCGCCCTCCAGCGCCGCCAGCCGCTGCTCCAGCACATCCGTCGTCGGGTTCATGATGCGCGTGTAGATATTCCCGAACTCCTTCAGCGCGAACAAATTCGCCGCGTGTTCGGGGCTTTTGAACTGATACGAGGTGGTTTGGTGAATCGGCACCGCGACCGATCCGGTAGTGGCATCCGCGCGCCACCCCGCATGCAGCGCCAGCGTTTCGGGATGTTTCGAGTTTACGGCCATGTGCTTGCTCCTGAGGAATTTTTATTATGTCATGCCGCCGGTCTACTCCCGGCCGCCTCAGCCCACCGGCACCAAACCGCCGGATTGTACGTTAAAATGCATCCCCCCTAAGGTCAGGCTGCCATCGGCCACCCGCGCCGCGATCCAGGGGAAGGTCATCAGATTGCTCAATGAAACGCGGATCGACTCATGCTCGCAGGCGTGGCACAGCGAGTCGAAATCCGCGCCATCGGCTTCCGGTGAATCGCAGACCCGCTGGCGGGCCGTATGCGCAATCGCCATCCAGGACTCGATGAAGTCTCCGTGCCCGCCTTCCGGCCCCTTCATCAGCGCGCGGATACCCCCGCACTGGCTGTGGCCCAGCACCACGATGCTGCGCACCTTCAGCGCCGTCACCGCGAATTCCAGCGCCGCCGAGGTGCCATGGTTGCCGGTATCGGGCGCGTAGGGCGGCACCAGCGCGCTCACGTTGCGCACCACGAAAATCTCCCCCGGCGCGCAATCGAAAATCACCTCCGGCGCCACGCGGGAATCCGCGCAGGCAATCACCATCGCCGGCGGCGCCTGCCCGTCGCGCGCCAGGGTCGAGAACAAAGCCTTGTGCCGGCGCCAGTACCCTTTGCGGAACCGCGCGTATCCGTCCATCAACGTCTTCATAGTCCGGCCTCCTTTGCCTTGTTCCAGAGCGTGTCCATCTCCGCCAGGTCTGACATTTGCGGAGTCTTGCCCGCCCGCGCCAGCGCATCTTCCACAAAGCCAAACCGGCGGGCAAATTTCGCATTGGCGCCCGCCAGGCATTCCTCCGCGTTCAGCCCCAGCTTGCGTGCCAGATTGGCCATCACGAACAGCATATCCCCGAGTTCATCGGCCAGCCGCGCCGGTTGCGCGCCGGGCAGCTCGGCACGCAATTCGCGCACCTCTTCCTCCAGCTTGTCCAGCACCGCGTCCGGGTTGGGCCAGTCGAACCCCACCCGTGCCGCCCGCGCGCAAAATTTATGCGCCCGCGCCAAAGCGGGCAGGGCGTCCGCCACCCCGGCCAGCACGCCGGTCTCCGCCTTTTCCAGCCGTTCCTGCGCCTTTTGCGCCTCCCAGGCGGCGCTTTGCGCCCCGGCATCGCGCGCCGCCGCATCGCCAAACACATGCGGATGCCGCCGGATCATCTTGTCCGTAATCCCCGCGGCCACCTCGTCAAAGCCGAACCACCCGCGCTCGCTGGCCATCTGCGCGTGGTAGACCACCTGAAACAGCAGATCCCCCAGCTCATCGCGCAGCGCTTCCGGCTCCCCGGACTCGATCGCCGCCCGCACCTCATAGGCTTCCTCGATCGTATAAGGCGCGATCGTCGAAAAATCCTGCTCCTTGTCCCAGGGGCAGCCCGAAACCGGGTGCCGCAGCGCGGCCATGACATTGATAAGCTCGAGTACGCGCGGTTGATCGGTCATGGCCAAGTTGTAAATTCCCCAGCCGCAAATGGCCAGGGCCGCGTTGCCGCCCCCGCGGATCAATGCTTCACTGCCCCCGCCGCCCCGCAATTCAGGAGCCCGCGATGACCAGCGCCTATAATTTCTCCTTCGAGACCCTCCAGGGCAAACCCTATCCCCTGCGCGCGCTCGCGGGCCGGCCGCTGCTCATCGTCAACACCGCCTCCCAATGCGGCTTCACCCCGCAATACAAGGCGCTGGAAGCTCTCTGGCAGGCGCACAAGGCCAGCGGCCTGATTGTCATCGGTGTTCCCTGCAACGATTTCGGCGGCCAGGAGCCCGGCTCCGCCCCTGAAATCGCCAGCTTCTGCGAACTCAATTACGGCGTGGATTTCCCCATGATGTCCAAGGTCCACGTCAAAGGCCCTGATGCCCACCCGTTTTTCCAATGGGCGGCGGGGCAGGGGGGCTTTCTCGCCAAACCGCGCTGGAATTTCTACAAATACCTCATCAACAAAAACGGCGGGCTGGAGACCTGGTTCTCCAGCCTCACCCGCCCGGATTCACCAAAATTCAAGGCGGCAATTGCGAAAATGCTAGGTTGATCATCCGCAGCGCTTCATCCCAAAGCCCGTAGGCGGCAAAATCCTCCCGCCGCGCCCAGGCAAGCTCGCTCACATCATCGCCTGCCGCCGCCTCGCCGCCCACATAGCGCGCGCCAAAGTCGAGGATGGTGTAATGATATTCGATCCGCCCCCCGGCATCGTAATGGATCGAATCCACATGCCCGAGCAGTTGCAGCGCCCCGCATTCCAGCCCGGTCTCCTCGCGCAGCTCCCGCCGTGCGCAATCCTGCGCGCTCTCGCCCAGCTCCTGCCCGCCGCCGGGCAGCGACCACGCCCCCACCGCCGGCGGCCGCCCGCGCCGGACCAGCAACACCTCATCGCCGCGCAGCAGCACAATTCCAATGCCCACGCGCGGATGTTCGGGGTAGCGCCTCATCCCGCCCGCACCGTCAAAATCGCCTCGCGCTGATCGAACAAATTCAGCAACACCCGCACCGCCTGCCCGCGCGGGCTCTCCAGCTTGGGGTCGCGCTGCAACAGCAGCACCGCATCCTGGCGCGCCATGGGGAGCAGATCGGCATGTTTCTCCGCATCCGCCAGCCGGTATCCGGGCAGGCCGGACTGCTTGGTGCCCAGAAAATCCCCCGAGCCGCGCAGCCTGAAATCCTCATCGGCGATCACGAAGCCATCCTCGGTATCACGCAGCAGCGCCAGACGCTTGCGCGCGCCCGCGCTGATTTTGTCATCATGCAGCAACAGGCAAAAACTCTTCGCATCCCCGCGCCCCACCCGCCCGCGCAGCTGGTGCAACTGCGCCAGGCCAAACCGCTCGGCATGCTCTATCACCATGATATTCGCCGCGCGCACATCCATCCCAACCTCGATCACGGTTGTCGCCACCAAAATCTTGCACCGCCCCGCGCCAAAATCGGCCAGCGCCGCATCGCGCACCGCCGCCTCCTGCTGCCCATGCGCCAGCGCCACCAGCGCGCCGAAGCGCCCGCGCAACTGCGCATAACGCACCTGCGTTGCGGTAATGTCCAACACCTCGGATTCCGTCACCAGCGGGCACACCCAATACACCAGCCCTCCCGCCGCGATCGCCCGTTCGATCGCCGCCAGCACCTTCTCCAGTTCTGAGACCTTGTGCAGCGTCGTGGTGATTTTCTGCCGCCCTGCCGGTTTGCCGGTAATCCGGCTCACCTCCATCTCCGCCCAATGCGTCAGCAGCAGCGTGCGCGGAATCGGCGTTGCCGTCATCACCAGCAAATCGGCCGCCGCCCCCTTGGCGCTCAGCGCCAGCCGCTGGTCCACGCCAAAGCGATGCTGCTCATCGATCACCGCCAGCGCGAGGTCCTTAAATTCCACCTCTTTCTGGAATATCGCATGCGTGCCGATCACAATCGGCAAACCCCCATCCGCCAGCGCGGCCAGAATCCGCCGCCGCTCAACCCCCTTCACATTGCCCGTCAGCAACGCTACCGGCACCGGGCAGAGTTTCTGAAACGTCGCATAATGCTGCTTGGCCAGAATCTCGGTCGGCGCCATCAGCGCCGCCTGCGCGCCCGCCTCCACCGCGCGCAGCATCGCCAGCAAGGCCACCAGCGTCTTGCCCGCGCCCACATCGCCCTGCAACAGCCGCAACATCTGGTGCGCCGCGGCCATATCCGCATCAATCTGCGCCAGCGCTTCCAACTGCCCGGCCGTCAGCTCATGGCCAAAGCGGCGCAGCGCCTCCGCCCGCAGCCGCCCGTTGCCCAGCAGAATCCGCCCCGGCCGCTTGCGCCTGCGCGCCCGTACCACCGCAAAGGCCAATTGGCGCGCCAGCAGCTCATCATACGCCAGGCGCTCGGCGGGTTTCTCATCGGGCAGCTCAACGGGCGCATGCAGCGCGCGCAGCGCCTGCCCAAACCCCGGCCAGCCCCGCTTGCGCAACACGCTGGCGTCCTGCCATTCGGCCAGCTCCGGCAGGCGTGCCAGCGCCCCCAGCGCGGCGCGGCGCATCACCCTGGGCACGACTCCCGCCGCCAGCGGCCATATTGGCTCAACCCACGGGAAATCGCGCTCCTGCAGCTGCGATGCCACGTAATCGGGGTGCGCCATCACCAGCCGCCCGCCAAACGCCTCCAGCCTGCCCGACACAACAAGCCGCGCCCCAAGCGGAAACTGCACCAGCCGCGCCGCATGGAAGAGCACCACCTCGGCGAAGCCGGTCTCATCGCCGATCACCACCCGGTGCGGCTGCCCTTTGCGCGCGGGCGCCTCATGGCGGATCACCTCAACGCGCAACGTCGCGATCATCCCGGCCCTGGCCTCGCGTATCTTGGGTGTCTCGCGCCGGTCCATAAAATCCACCGGCAGATGAAACAGCACATCGCGCACGCTATCGCCCCCCACTAACCGGGCCACCAGCCCGGCCAGTTTCGGCCCCAGCCCCGGCAGGGAGGAGACCGGCGCGCGCATTGGTTCAAGAATCTCAAGGGTCACATGCTGACTCTTGGCCAAAGCGCGCCTATACCGCAACCCAATATGACTGAGTTTGAAAATCCGGCTCCAGAACCCTTGGACAACCGCCGCCGCCGGTTGATCTATCGCGCCCAGCACCGCGGCACTTACGAGAACGACCTGCTGATCGGTGACTTCGTGAAGGCCCGAATCGCCTCGATGTCCGAATCCGAGCTGGACGAGATCGAAGCCGTCATGGAATTCCCTGACGCCGAGCTGGCCGACTGGCTGACAGGACGGCTGCCCATCCCCCCCCATGCTGACAGCCCGATGCTCCAGCGTATCCGCGCCGCGGCACTGGCGCGGTTCTGATGGTCCCCGTCTACGGCGCGCCGGAAGGTGTGGATGCGCTGGTCCTGGTCCGCCGCTGGGCGGAACATAACGGCCCTGTTCTGCACATCGCGCGTGATGACACGCGCCTTGCCGGCCTCGCCGAAGCCATCGCGTTTTTCGGCCCGGAGGTTGAGGTCATCGCCTTCCCGGCGTGGGATTGCCTGCCCTATGACCGCGTCTCCCCCAACGGCGCGGTCATCGCCGAGCGCATCGCCGCGCTGA
>JAJZCG010000012.1 GCA_021846225.1 Pseudomonadota bacterium
TCAGCAAGCTCAAGCAGTTCAGACGGGTGGCAACACGCTTCGAGAAAACCGCACAAAACTACCGGGCCGTCGTCACACTCGCCGCAATCGTCCTATGGCTAAGGTAAGTGTCCACACCTCCTAGAGCCTGATCGTTTGAGGTTGGCGCGCGCTAGCCGGGCGGCTTGCCTTTAAGGACGCCACCGGCGGCAAAATGCCATGGCGGAACCTCACGGATGATAACCCGGACCGCATCGCGCGGGGCGCTGATCGTCTCCATCAGCGCGACCGTGACTTTCTCGACCATGGCTTCCTTGGCCGCGAAGCTGCGGCCTTCCATCATGGTAATTTCAACGATCGGCATTACGGCCTCCCTTAAGCGGTTACGTTGAAGGACACGGCGCCCAGATTCTGGAAGCTGGTGCGCACGAAATCGCCCGGGGTGAGCGCATGGGCCGCGGTGGCGCCCCCGGCCAGCACGATGTCGCCCGGCTCCAGGCGCTCGCCAACGCTGCCGATGAGACGCGCGGCGCAGACCAGCGAGCGGATCGGATTGCCCAAAATCGCCGCGGTGGAACCGATTTGCACCGGGCGGCCGTTAAGCTCCATGATGATGCCAAGGTTGGAGACATCAGTGGAAGGCTTGGCCCAGGCGCCGAGGTAGAAGCCCGAGGAGGAGGAGTTGTCGGCGATCACGTCAGCCAGTGCGAATTTGAAATTTCTGTAGCGGCTGTCAATGATCTCCATTGCCGGGGCAATGGCTTCCACCGCGTCCAGCGCTTCGGCAAGCGAGACGTTGCCCGATAGCGGTTTGCGCATGATGTAGGCGATTTCGGGCTCGACGCGCGGATGCGTGTAGCGCGCATGGGACATCTCACCGCCTTCCTCAAGGCGCATCGCGTCCGTCAAACGGCCCCAGATGACCTCGGCAACCCCCATTTGCTGCATTTTCGCGCGCGAGGTGAGGCCCATTTTGTAGCCCACGCGGCGCTCGCCGCGCGCCCAGCGCCGGGCCACCGAGAGCGCCTGGATGGCGTAGGCATCCGCCACCGGGAGATTTGGATAGGTATCGGTGAGCTGCGGCACGGCGGTGGCGGTGCGCGCGGCTTCGTCGAGGCCTGCCGCCAGTTCGGAAAGATTGGTCATGTTACTGCCTCGCGGAGTTTGAAGTGGCCATGATTATTCGTTTGCAAAAGCGGCGCGCACGGCGCCGAGGCCCTCGATGCGTACATCGAACACATCACCCGGCTGGACGCTGACCATCGGCCCCAGTGCGCCGGAGAGAATGGTATCGCCCGCGCGCAATGGATGACCGGCGCGCGCCATCACCTGCGCCAGCCAGAGCGCCGCGTTCAGCGGTGAACCCAGGCAGGCCGCGCCCGCGCCGACCGAGACGGGCTCGCCGGATTTTTCCATGACCATGCCGCACAGCCGCGGGTCAAAGTCTTGCAGGCGCACCGGGCGCGAGCCCAGCACATAGAGGCCGGAGGACGCGTTGTCAGCGATGGTGTCGGTGATTTTTATGTCCCAGTTCTGGACGCGCGAACCAACGATTTCCACGGCGGGGACGGCATATTCGATGGCGCGGAAGAGATCCGCCACCGTGAGTTGCTCATGCATGAGATCGCGCCCCAGCACGAAAGCAATCTCAGCTTCGACCTTGGGCTGCAGGACATCGGCCAGCGATACGTCCTGCGCCTCGCCGCGCGCCATGTCGGCGAAGAGCATTCCGTAATCAGGCTGGCTGACGCCCAGCTGCTTCTGCACGGCAACCGAGGTGAGGCCGATCTTGCGGCCTGCCAGGCGGCGGCCGGCGGCAAGCGCGCGCTGCGTGTTGAGTTCCTGCACCGCGTAGGCCCCGGCGACATCGCCCTCGGCCAGGAGCGTGCGTACCGGAGCGCAAGGCGTGCCGCTGCGCGCCGCCTCGAACAACAGATCGGCGGCGGTGCGGATGGCATCCGCCGTGGATTTTGAAGATATGCTCATAATTGTTGTTCCGCTCTCAGAGTTTGACGCAGACGTTAGTGATTTCGGTGTAAAACTCAAGCGAGTGCACCCCGCCCTCGCGGCCGATGCCTGACGCTTTCGCCCCGCCGAAGGCTGTACGCAGATCACGCAGGAACCAGGAATTCACCCAGCAGATGCCAACCTCCATGCGGCCCGCGACGCGATGCGCGCGCGAGAGATTTTCCGTCCATACCGAAGCGGCCAGGCCGTAGGGCGTTGCGTTGGCGAGGCGGATGGCCTCCTCCTCGGTATCGAAGGGGCGGATATGGCAGCAGGGGCCAAAAATTTCCTCATTGACCACCGAGGCATCGTCCGGCAGGCCGGTCCAGATCGTCGGCTGGACCCAGGCGCCGCCGGCGAGTTCGTCCGGCATGTGCGGTACGCCGCCGCCGGTGATGATGGTAGCCCCCTCCTCAACGGCCCGGGCGTAGTAGGAGAGCACCTTTTTGCGATGCTGCTCGCTGACCAGCGGGCCGAGATTGGCGGCAGGATCTTCCGGGCTGCCGAATTTTAAACCCTCGGCGCCCTGCTTCAGCCGGGCGACGAATTCATCAAAAATCGGGCGCTCGACATAAATCCGCTCGGTGCCGAGACAGACCTGACCGCAATTGGCGAAGGCCGAGCGCATGGTGCCCTCGATCGCCTTGTCCAGATCGGCATCGGCGAAAACCAGCGCGGGGTTTTTGCCGCCCAGCTCGAGCGAGACCGGGCGCACGCCGCGCGCGGCTTCGCGCATCAGCGCCTCGCCGCTGCGGGTGGAGCCGGTGAAAGTGATGCCGTTGACGCCGGGGTGCTGGGTTAAGAATTCACCCGCCGAATTGCCCCCGAAGCCGTGCACGACATTGTAAACGCCCTTGGGCACGCCTACAGAATTCATCACCTCGCCAAGCAGCGTGGCGGTAAGGGGCGTCGCCTCGGAGGGCTTGACGACGACGGTGTTGCCCAGCGCCAGCGCCGGGCCCACCTTCCAGGTCATCAGCAGCAGCGGCAGGTTCCAGGGCGAGATGACCGCGATGACGCCACGCGGGCGGCGCAGCGCGTAGTTCATCGCGCCATTGCCATCAGGCGTGGGCGTGGTGAAACATTCGGTGGATACGGTTTTCGCGACATCTGTGAACATCGTGAAGTTGGCCGCGCCACGGGGGATATCAATATGCGAGGCGAGGCTTGCCGGTTTGCCGGTATCCAGACATTCAGCAGCCAGGAATTCATCAAAGCGGCGGTTGATCTCGGCGGCGACCTTGCCCAGCAGGGCTGAGCGCTCGTTCAGCGACATCCGGCCCCAGGGGCCCTCCAGCGCGGCGCGCGCGGCTTTTACCGCCGCGTCGATCTCGGCACGCCCGCCCTCGGGCACGGCGCCGATACGCGAACCGTCAACAGGGCAGATGTTATCGTAGAATTTGCCGGTGCCGCCTTGTGTGAAGGCACCATCGATGAAATGCGCCGCATCGCGGCGGGCAGCGGATAATGAGAAGGTCATGAAAGATTGGTCCCTTATAATCAATCCAGGCCAAGCGCGCGCAGACCGGCCGCGGCACCGGCGCGGTCGTCATCCTCAGAACCGCCGGAAACGCCGATTCCGCCTATGATGTTGCCATTTTGCCGAAGCGGCGCGCCGCCCCCGAACAGCACCACGCCGGGGCGCAGCGCCAGCCCTTCGCGCACCACTTCACGCTGCGAGAGGGCTTTGCACAGATCATCCGTGGAGGCGCCGAAAATCGCCGCGGTCCATGCCTTGTCACGGGCGATATCCACCGAGGCGGCGAACGCGCCATCAGCGCGCAGGCAAGCCACAAGCGCCCCGCCGGGGTCCACCACGCAAGCCACCACGGCAACCCCGCGCGATGCGGCATCGGCCACCGCGGCCTGCACGGCATGCAGCGCGGCGGCGGAAGTGATGGTGACAGTTGAACGGGAAATGTCCATGGCGGAGCGCTGTCTTGTTTCAGGTTACAACAGAGAGGAACGCTTCGTTAAGAACGCGCTCGTAATAGAAAATGCCTTTGCCGATCTGGGTTTCGTCCCAGGTGCGGGTCGGGTTGTCCGGGTAGTAGGTATAGCCGCCCGCGAAAACCTCATCACGGTTGCCGGAGGGGTCGAAGAAGTAGATGGTCTGGCCGCGCGTGATGCCGTGGCGGGTCGGCCCGATATCGATGGAAATATCAAAATGGGTCAGGATGTCCGCGGCGTGGCCGATGCTGTCCCAGTTTTCCAGCTCGAAGGAAACGTGATGCAGCTTGTTCGGCTCTGCGTGATTGACGAAGGCGATGTCATGCGCCTTCATGCCGCAGGTGAGCCAGATGGCAAGGAGGCCGCCTGGGGTATCAACCCGCTCGGCGCAGCGGAAATCCAGAACCTTCGTGAAAAAGTCAAGGTTTTCTTCGATCTTCGGGCCGTACAGAAGGGCGTGGTCAAAACGGTTGGCTTGCATGCCGTGCGGCTCGCTCACCCAGATGTTCGGGTTATGCGTCAGCGGCTTCGGCTCGGACTGCTCGGCATGGGCGTAAAGCTCGATCCGGTGGCCGGAAGCGATGGTGAAGCCGATGCGCCGGCCGATGCCGGGCTGCTCGCCAGCGGCGACGTGATCCACCGGATAGCCGTATTCTACAATGCGCTTCTCGAAGGAATCCAGATCCGAATCTTCCAGCACCTTGAAGGCCATCAGGTCAACGCCGGGGGCATCCGCCTTGCGCAGGACGATGCTGTGGTGGTCGAACTCATCGGCAGCCTTCAGGTACATCCGGCCGTCCGTACCCTCCGTTACCCGGTTGAGGCCGATACGCTTGATGTAATGCTCGACCGCTGATTGCATGTCGAGCACGCGGAGCTGAATAAAGCCGGGACGCAGAACGCCGGTATGGGCCATCGGTAATCCTCCTTGGTTGCGGTGGCGGCCTTTCCGGCAGCCATTCCTGAAAGCGGTAGACTTAAAGCGGAAGCGTGAGATCGGTTATTATGAGGCCGGTGGCTGCGGCAACGCCGCCGCTCCAGCCATGCCGAGGGTGATATTCCTGGCGCCGGGGACTGTCAACAATAATTTCGAGATTTTTTATAAATTCGGTAAAATTGTTATTTTCATTTATATTCCGAAGCCGCTATCATGAGGTAAATGTTGCGATTTATCAGGCCGGCCGCCCAGCCCCCGCGGTTCTGGCCGGCGTGGAAAAGCATTCGGAGGATGACTGGATATGGATATTTATGGATACTAATGCAGCCCCCAATGTGACAGCAGCGGCCTTGGCGCCGCCCAAACCGGTTGCCGCGCGCAGCTTGGTGGAAGCGGCACATGAGGCGATCCGCCATGAAATTCTCACCGGAGGGCTGGCGCCGGGAGAGAAATTGCGATTCGAGATGCTGCGTAAGCGCTTTGGCTTTGGCGCCAGCACGCTGCGCGAGGCGCTGACGCGGCTGGTAGGGGAAGCGCTGGTTACCTCCGAGGAGCAGAAGGGGTTCCGGGTTGCGCCAGTCTCGCTGGAGGATCTCGCCGACCTGACCCGCACACGCAAGTTCATTGAACTGGAGGCGCTGCGCGAGTCTATCCTGAATGGTGATGACGCATGGGAGGGCCGCCTGGTTTCCGCCTTCCACCGGCTTTCAAAGGTGGAGGCAAAGCTAAGCTCCGGGCCTGAGTTGCAGCAGGATGAATTCGAGCACCGCAACAATGAATTTCACCATGCGCTGATCAGCGCCTGCCCTTCGCGCTGGCTGCACCATCTGCACGGGATATTGTATCAGCAGTCGGAGCGCTATCGCCGTATCTCGCTGGTGAACCGGGTTGTGCCCCGCGATGTTCATGCCGAGCACAAGGCGATGTTTGACGCCGCGCTCGCGCGCAATGTGGAATTGGCCTGCCAGGTTGCGGGCGAGCATATCGAACGGACGCTCTCCGTGATGGCCAAGGTACTGACCGCGGGAAGATGACCCCGGGCGGTTGCGCGCCAGCGCGGCGGGCGGCGCGCATGTGTTAACCGCTCTCGCGGGCGCGCAATGCCTGCAGGCTGAGCCGTGCCCTCTCGGTGGCAAACAGCTCAGCCGCCGTGAAGGGAAGGCGGTGGCGCCAGTTTGGCCGTTCCAGATTTGTACCAGGCAGATTCTGGCTGATGGTTTCCCCCGCGAGGTCCTCCGCCTGGACCATGAGCAGAGCCGAGGGCGCGCGGGCGAGCCATTCGTGAATCGCTGCGAGCATGGCCGGGGATAATGCCTCGCTCTCAGCTTCGGGGAACACGATGCCCGCAGCCGCGAGCGCGCGGCGCAATGCCTGCTTCTCACGCTGGCGAAGGCCTTGCTGGGCGAGGCTGGCCGCCGCATCGATCAGGCCAAGCGCGTGACGCTCCGCAATGTCGCTCCCCTGCCACCAGCCCGCGAGCGGCGGCAGGTCATGCGTTGCGGCGCAGGCCAGCGCGGCGGGCGGATACAAGCGCGGCGCGATGAAGTCTTCCGCCGTGCGCTCGAGCATCATCACACGATAGCTGAGCACGCCGGCAGCCGCCAAGGTCTCGCGCAGCCCATCCGGTACCGTGCCGAGATCCTCGCCGACGATCAGGCATTTCGCTTTTTGGCTTTCCAGGCTGAGATGGCCGGTGAGCGTTGCGAGCGGATAATGGACATAAGCGCCATCGCGCGCGCGCCCGCCTTCTGGAATCCAAAAAAGTCTGGAGAGGCCTAGTGCGTGATCAATCCGCAAAGCTGCCGCATGGCGCATGTTGGCGGCGGCGGCGGCGCGGAAGGAGGCGAAGTTCGTGCGCTGCCAGGCCAGGGGATCGGGCGGCGGCAGGTTCCACATCTGGCCCTCCGGCCCCAAAGGGTCCGGTGGGGCGCCAATGGAGACGCCGCTGGCAAATGTATCGGCATTGGCCCAGGCTTCCGCGCCGTCCGGCGCGCAGCCGACGGCAAGATCCCGGTACAACCCCAGCGCCAGACCAGCGCCACGCGCGGCGGCGGCCGCGGCGCTCAACTGGAGGTCACACAAAAATTGCAGAAAAATAGCATAACGATGCTGTTCCGGATGGCGCTGCGCCAATTCGCGCACCTGCGAAGAGGCTGCATCGCGCAGCACGGATGGCCAGCACTGCCAGGAAACCCCCGGGAAAAGCCCGCTTATGACCTGAAAGTTCGCGAACTGTGCGAGTTGTTCACCACCATCGGCAATGAAACGCTCAAACGTCTGGACCACCGGGTGGTTGGGACGAATCCGCGCCGCGGCTTCAAAACCATTGAAAAGATTTTGAAGAAATCTGGATTTCTCAAGCCAGATGGCCGGATAGTCGAGACTCTCGCACGGGGGGATGCGTGGCGCGGCCGTAAAGCCCGGGATATCGTGCAAGGCATCGAGCGCCAAGTGGATCGGGTCGAGGTAGCGGCGGTCCGACGGATGATAAGGGCTTGCACGATCACGCTCGGCCGGAAACAGCATGTGCAGCGGTTGAATGCCAAGCAGCGCCGCGCCATGCTGCCCGGCAAGGGATGCAAACTGCGCGAGGGCGGAAAAATCGCCGATGCCGGAGTCACCCGTACGGCGCAACGAATAGCTTTGCACGGAGATGCCAAAGTGTTGGGCCGGCCATGTATCCGGAAGATGGCAGCGGCGGGGTGCGGCCGTAAGATGGCAGATAATATCACGCCTATTTTCAAAGAAGGCAGTATAGTGCCCTGCTTCAAGGGGCGGCAGAGGCAGGCTTAAAACCCGCAGCACACGGCCCAGGGAGTCAGCCGATGGGGCGTGGGCGCGCCAGCGTGGCGCCAGCGTGGCGGCCAGATTGCCGGAAGCATCACGCAAGAGCAACGCCGCGAGCGGAAAGGCATCCGCCGGGGCGCGCATTACCGGCAGCATGGAGGCTTCGCCCGCGTAGACCATGTGGACTTCAGGCAGCAAGCGGGTTGTACGGGAGGCGAGGGTTTGCGTCAGGCTGTCCCACGCCTGCGACTGTGTTGCTACGTCAATTTTCATTGCAGAGAGCAAGGCGCGTTGCGTTTCCTCGCTGACGATATGACGGTTGCCCGCAATATCCCACCATTCAGGCGCAATGCCCACGGCGCCGGAAAGCCGCGCCAGCAGATGCGAATCTGGCTGGCGGGTGAAGCGCGGTTGCGCCGGTTGTTCAACGTACAGCGCGAGCGAGCGCGCAGGCAAACTCATATCATCCTGGCTGATGGCTGGATCGGTGGAGAGTACGCGCCGCCAGAGAAAATTTCTACGTACCTCAGGCAGACTCAAGGGTTCATGAGAGTACCCGCGATTGATGGCCACGGCCACGCGGTTGGCATCCCCGCCCGCAACGTCCACACTGAAAACAGCGACAAGCGTGGCGTCATCTGGATTATTCCATTCAGCATCGCCACGAAGCGGAGCCCGCGCGCTTCGCCACTCGACATCAGGCAGGCCGGATTCAGCGGATACGCCGCCTGTTAAAAACAGCTCAGCACGCAAGGCCGGATGCGCGCGGCGAAGCGCGATCAGATCACGCGTGAAGGCAATGAGGGCAGGGTCAGCCTGCGCCCAGTCGAGCCAGGTGAGAGGATTATCCTGTGCGTAGGCATTGTTATTTCCATGCTGGGTGATGCCAAGTTCGGCGCCCATTGAGAGCATGGGCGTGCCGCGCGAGAGTAGCAAGGTGGCCAGCAGATTACGTTGGTCGCGCGCGCGCGCGCTGAGGCAGGGTTCATCGTCACACGGGCCTTCATACCCATGATTCCAGGAAAAATTGTTATCCGTGCCGTCCCTGTTAGATTCGCCGTTGGCAGCGTTATGCTTGTGCGCGTAGCTGACAAGGTCTGCCAGCGTAAAACCATCATGCGCGGTGATGAAGTTGATGGAGCGGGAAGCGAAATGTTTGCCGGCGAAGATGTCAGCCGAGCCCGCCAGCCTTGTTGCCAGTGCGCCACGCAGGCCTTCATCGCCGCGCCAGAAGCGCCGCACATCATCGCGGAAACGATCGTTCCATTCGCCGTATTGAGCCGGGAAGCCGCCAACCCGGTAGCCGCCGGGACCGATATCCCATGGTTCAGCGATCAGCTTCGCCTGACGGAGAAGGGGATCTTGTGCGATCGCGGCGAGCAGCGGCGCAGCCGGATTGAACGTGCCTTCCTCCCTGCCTAATGAAGTTGCCAGATCAAACCTGAAGCCATCGACACCGCCAAGCTCGACCCAGGTGCGCAGGCTATCCATCGCCAGACGCAGCACCGCGGGGCGATTGAGCGCAAGGCAGTTGCCGCACCCGGAATCGTTTACATAACGTTCCGGATCATCGGGAGAGAGGCGGTAATAGCTGGCGTTATCTAGCCCCCGCAGGGAAAGCGTTGGCCCAAACTCGTCACTTTCTCCTGAATGGTTCAACACCACGTCCAGAATTACCTCCAGCCCGGCAGCGTGCAATGCATCAACCGCCTGGCGAATCTCGGGCCAGCCGCCAGGAGCGAGACGCGGGTCCGGCGCCATGAGCGCCACTGGATTATAGCCCCAGTAATTGTTGAGACCGAGCGGGGGCAGATGCCGTTCGCCGGCCCAGGCGGCTGCTGGCATGATTTCAACCGTTGTGACGCCAAGATCCCGCAGATGCGCAATGGCTTCAACCCGCGCAAGAGCGGCGAATGTGCCTTGAATTGTTTCGGGAATTTTTGGATGAAGCCGGGTGAATCCGCGCACATGCAATTCGTAAATCACTGTGCTCGCCCAAGGAATGCGCAGCGGCGAGAACGGCTTGCAAAATTCGTTGCGATTTACAACAATTGCCTTTGGCATCGATGCCGCGCTGTCAGCCAGCTTGTGTTCGCCAAGTGAAAATTGTTCCGAGGCGAGCACAAAAGGCCGATCCAGACACGATGCATAAGGATCCACCAGTAGTTTTTCGGGGTTAAAGCGGTGACCCAGGGCGGGCGCGTCAGCCCCGTATGCACGCAGGCCGTAACGCGCGCCTACGCCCACACCCGCGATATAAGCGTGAAATACATCACCCGTGCGGCCAGGAAGCGTGACGGCATGAGTTTGTTGTTCGCCTGTTGCATCAAACAGACAAAACTCAACAGATGTTGCGTTGTGAGAATAAACAGCGACATTTATGCCGCCAGCATCCGGCGTTACGCCCAGCGGTTCTGGAAAGCCGGAACTGATATGCAGAATCATGTCCGAAATTGCGCTGCCTCACGGTAGAGTGCCGCATAGCGTTGCGCGGGGTGCCGCCAGGAGACATCACTGTTCATACCGTTGCGCTGCAGGCCAGCCCACGCTGATTTGTCTTTATAAAGCGCTGAGGCGCGGCGAATTCCAGCCTCGATCATTACAGTGTTCACGGGAGACACCTGAATTCCGGTTGCCACGCCAGCCGCCAGGGCGGCTTCATTGGCGTCGATGATCGTATCCACCAGCCCGCCAACGCGCGACACTAATGGTACAGCACCATAACGAAGCGCGCAGAGCTGAGTAAGGCCGCAAGGCTCAAACCGCGAGGGCACAAGCAGGATGTCAGCCCCGGCCTGAATTAAATGCGCAAGGGCTTCATCGTATTGAAACACGCAAGCGATATTATGCGGATCCGCCGCGGCCGCAGCGGCATATTGGTCCTCAAGAAATTTATCACCCGCACCAAGCAGGGCGAGTTGCCCGGCGGAGGTGAGCGCCGGCAGCGCTTCCGCCAAGAGATCAAGCCCTTTTTGCCAGGAAAGCCGGCTGACCACGCCAAACAATGGCCGGTCTGGGTCCAGCGCAAGGCCTAGACGTTTTTGCAAAGCCAGCTTGTTATGCATGCGTTCAGATAGATTTCCTACATCATAATTTGCAGGCAGATACGTATCCACCGCCGGATCCCAGATTTTCGTATCGATTCCATTCAAAATTCCCGATACAACCTCACTACGGCGACGCAATAACCCGTCCAGACCCATGCCGCCTTCTGGTTGCAAAATCTCAAGTGCGTAGGCGGGAGAAACAGTCGTGATACGATCCGCGAATTGCAGGGCCGCCTTCAGATACCCGATGGTGCCATAATATTCCACGCCATCTAGCGCGAAGGCCGTTGGTGGTAATCCGATCTCTTCTAATAATGCGGGGCTGAATTGACCCTGAAAAGCAAGATTATGCACGGTAACAATTGTTGCTGGACGCGCGCCGCCATCGTAATGCAGATAGGCCGGAACCAGCCCCGCCTGCCAATCGTGAACATGGATAACCTCGGGAATGAAAGCCGGCACAACGCCCTGGCCGATATCTGTTCCGGCCCGTGAAAGTGCTGCAAAGCGCTGGGCATTATCCGGCCAATCCTCGCCATCAGGATCAATATACGGATTGCCTTGACGCTGGTACAGATGTGGCGCATCCAGCACGAACAGATCCAATCCGTGCGCGCTGGCGCTTAATATTCGCGCATGGCCGCCAAAAAATTCAGAATATTCGTGTAACGTTACGGATTTTTTTAGCGCCTTCATGACCGCAGGATATCCGGGAACCAAACTTCGCACCTGAACGCCAAGCGGTGCCAAGGCACCAGGCAACGCACCGGCAACGTCTGCGAGGCCGCCAGTTTTGATGAGCGGATAAATTTCCGACGCAACAGAGAGTACCCGCATGCTAGGTTATCCCCAATCGGTCAATCATTGGTTGCGTGATTAAGCAAATTCCCTTTGTTGTCCGGCGGAAACGGGAAGCATCCAGAACCGGGTCCTCACCCACCACAAGATTTTCTGGGATCACGACACCACGGTCAATAATCACGTTATTCAGCCGTGCACTACGATGAACCTCGGCGTAGGGTAGAATGACCGCGTTCCTGATGCTCGCGAATGAATGAACATGCACGCCCGTATGCAACAAGGTATGCGTTATGGTGGCGCCGGAAACAATGCAACCTCCGGAGACAAGAGACGAAATCGCCTGCCCACGCCTGAATACTTCATCATGAACAAATTTCGCGGGAGGTGTGATTTCGCCATAGGTCCAGATCGGCCAGTCCCGGTCATACAAATCCAGTTTAGGGACAACATCCGTCAGATCAATATTCGCGGCCCAATAGGCATCCAGAGTGCCGACATCGCGCCAGTAGACATTATCCTCCGCACTTGAACGGACACAGGACTGCGCGAAATGATGCGCAACAGCCTTACTATTTTCAACCAGATACGGGATGATATCCTTGCCAAAATCCCGCGAGGAATGTGGATCAGCCGCGTCACGCCGCAACTGGTCGATCAGGAATTTTGTCTCGAATACGTAAATTCCCATGCTTGCGAGCGCAACATCCGGTTTTCCTGGCATTGCGGGCGGATTCTCCGGTTTTTCAAGAAATGCGACAATCCGGTTGTTGGCATCTACATGCATCACGCCAAATCCGCTTGCGTCTTCCAGGGAGACTTCCAGGCAGCCCACGGTTACATCAGCATTTTCGCTGACATGCTGCTGGAGCATCTGCTCGTAATCCATTTTATAGATATGGTCTCCGGCAAGGATGACGATATGCTGGGGCGCATAACTCTCGATGATATCAATATTCTGGTAAACGGCGTCGGCTGTTCCGAGATACCACATCTCTTCAGAAACACGCTGGCTGGCCGGTAAAATATCAAAACTCTCATTACGCTCCTGCCGGAAAAAATTCCAACCGCGTTGCAGGTGGCGGATCAGGCTATGCGCCTTGTATTGCGTAGCAACAGCGATGCGGCGGATACCAGAGTTCATAGCATTTGACAGCGCAAAATCAATGATACGGGATTTTCCACCAAAATAGACCGCTGGTTTCGCGCGGATATCAGTCAGTTCCATCAGCCGGGAACCGCGGCCGCCGGCGAGCACATAAGCCATGGCGGTACGCGAAAGCGGGGCGTGCTGAGTATATTTTATGTTCATTGGTTTCCTCCGTCACGTTTATATTTATTCATGGTCCGCATACTCGAAATACACGGTTGAGAGGGCTGGAATCAGGATTTCAGCCATGGCGTTGAAGCCGTGAGATGCCTCTGAAATGGCGCGAATCTGCCCCAGATTTCCACCGCCGCTTCCCCCATAAACCACGGCATCCGTATTCAATATCTCGCGCCAGATTCCAGCATGTGGCAGGCCAATGCGGTAGCCATGACGCGGCACCGGCGTGAGATTGCACACCACCGCTACCGGATGATCCCCCTCCCCGCCCATCCGCAACCAGGCGATGACGGATTGTTCCGAATCATCTACGACGATCCACCTGAAGCCGTCGGCTTCGCAATCATGCGTATGCAGCGCGGGCACTGTGCGGTGCAGGAGATTGAGATCACGGACAAGTTTCTGCACCCCTTGATGCAGACTATGTTCCAGCAAATGCCAAGGAAGTCCTGAATCAAAATTCCACTCCGTGCTCTGCCCGAATTCCTGCCCCATGAACAAAAGTTTTTTTCCAGGATGGCCCCACATAAATGCATAATAGGCGCGGAGATTGGCGAAACGCTGCCATTCATCGCCCGGCATTTTTCCAAGTATGGAGGATTTTCCGTGAACGACTTCATCATGCGAGAGCGGCAGCACGAAATTTTCGGTAAAGGCGTAGAGCGTGCCGAATGTCAGTTTATTATGGTGCCATTTACGATGAACTGGATCCATCGCGAAATAATCCAGTGTGTCATGCATCCAGCCCATGTTCCATTTAAAGCCGAAGCCCAGACCATTTTCATGCACCGGACGGGAAACACCCGGCCAGGCAGTCGATTCCTCGGCCAGCGTGAAGCTTGCGGGATGTTGCGCATAAACCGCGGTGTTGAACTGGCGTAGAAATGCCACCGCATCACGATTATCGTTGCTACCGTCAGAATTGGGCAGCCACTCACCATGTTTGCGCGAGTAATCCAGATAGAGCATCGAGGCGACGGCATCGACGCGCAGACCATCGAGATGAAACCGATCCAGCCAATAGAGTGCGTTGGCGCAGAGAAAGCTGACCACCTCGCGACGGCCGAAATCATAAATCGCCGTGTTCCAGTCAGGGTGAAATCCACGTCTCGGGTCTGCATGCTCGTAGAGTGCCGTGCCATCGAACTGCGCGAGGCCGTGAATATCCGTTGGGAAATGGGCGGGCACCCAGTCCAGGATGATGCCTAGCCCCAGGGCATGCGCGCGGTCAACAAAACGGGCAAAACCGGCGGGGTCACCAAAGCGTTTGCTCGGGGCGAACAGGCCGATCGGCTGATAGCCCCAGGACGCATCGAGCGGATGTTCGCAAATCGGCAGCAGCTCGATATGGGTGAAGCCCATGCCGGCGGCATAGGGCAAGAGTTGGCCGGCGAATTCGTCATAGGAGAGAAAATCGCCATCCTCACGGCGCATCCACGAGCCAAGATGAACCTCGTAAATCGACATTGGCGCGCGATGCGCTTCCTGCCGGCCGCGCGCACGCAGATATGCCTCGTCCGTCCAGATGAAATGATCCGTGCGGGCGACGGCCGAGGCGGTTGAAGGGCGCCGTTCCGCGCTGAAGCCAAAGGGGTCCGCCTTGAGGGGCAGCAGCGTGCCGTCCTTGCCGATAATTTCAAACTTATAGACTTCACCTACAGAAAGATCCGGAATGAAGATCTCCCACAGGCCGGAATCGATACGTTTTCGCATCTGATGGATCCGGCCATCCCAGCGGTTGAAGTCACCAACCAGGGAAACGCGCTGCGCGTTGGGCGCCCATACCGCGAAATGCACGCCGGGGACGCCATCCAGAGTCATCAGCTGCGCGCCGAGACGTTCATAAAGCCGGTGGTGGGTGCCTTCGATCAGCAGATGATCATCCGTTGCGCCCAGCACGGGGGGAAAGCAATATGGGTCGCCAAACTCCCAGCACCCGCCACTGTTTTCAGCGCGCAAGCGGTAGGCGAAGCGGGCGGTGCGCTTTGGGAACAGCTGTTCGAAAAACCCGGAACCGCGGGCTGTGAGTTTGATGGCGGCGCCATCGTCGAGCAGCGCCGTGAGACTTGACGCATCGGGCACGAAGGCGCGAAGCACGAAGCCGCCGCTTGCCTCATGCAGGCCGAGCAGGCCGAAGGGGTCGGCATGGCGGGCGGCCAGCAGCGCGCCGATGTCCGTCTGCTCTGCCCGCCAGCCCTTGATGGCCATGGAAGCTACCCCTTCGCCTGCGTTTGTATTTTCCATATTTCCTCGGCATATTCAGCGATTGTACGATCCGAGGAGAACCAGCCCATGCCGGCGGTGTTCAGGATGCTGGATTTCCACCAGGACGCGCGATCCAGCCACTTCGTGGCGGCATCTCGCTGGCAGGCGTAATAGGCATCAAAATCCTCACACACCAGAAAATGATCATGCTGTGTGAGACCATCAACCAGCCCTGCGTAACGCCCTGGATCATCCGGGGAAAAAACACCCGAGCCGATGGCGTCAAGCACTTCTCGCAGGGCGGGTGAGCGCGCGATGGTCTCGCGCATATCAATACCACGGACGCGCCGTTGCGCGACCTGTTCGGCTGTCATTCCAAAAATGAAAATATTTTCGTCACCGACATGTTCCTTGATCTCGATATTCGCGCCATCCAGCGTGCCGATGGTCAGCGCGCCGTTGAGTGCCAGTTTCATGTTGCCGGTGCCCGACGCCTCCATGCCGGCCGTTGAAATCTGCTCTGACAGATCAGATGCCGGAATAATCGATTCCGCCAGGCTGACATTGTAGTTTGGCAGATAGGCGACTTTCAGCAACCCGCGCACGGTCGGGTCGGCGTTGATGACATTCGCCACGTCATTCGCAAGCTTGATGATCAACTTCGCCTGGTGGTAGCTCGCGGCCGCCTTGCCCGCGAAGATTTTGACGCGCGGCGCCCACTCCAGATAAGGTTGCGCGCGGATTGCGTCGTAGAGCGCCACGGTTTCCAGAATGTTCAACAACTGGCGTTTATATTCGTGCACGCGCTTGATCTGCACATCGAACAGCGCGTCGGGGTCTACCTTGACATGGCAGCGCTCCAGGATGATTTTCGCGAGCGCGACCTTGTTCTGGCGTTTTACCGCGGCGAATTCCTGCACGAAGGCGGCATCCTGCGCATAGGGGGCGACGCCGCGCAGCGCCAGCGGGTTATCATAGATGGCGTCTCCCACGGTATCAGCCAGCAGCCGGGTGAGCCCTGGGTTTGCCTCGAACAGCCAGCGTCGGAAGGTGATGCCGTTGGTCTTGTTGACGATACGCTCAGGATACAGCGCGGAAAAATCACGGAACACGGTTTGTTTCAGTAATTTGCTGTGTAATGCGGAAACGCCATTGACCTTGTGCGAGCCGATGAAGGCCAGATGCCCCATGCGGACGCGCCGGCCGGCGTGTTCATCAATCATCGAAACCGCGGCAATCAAGCGCGCATCCGTGTGGCCGGATTTGCGCACGCTATCGAGATGCAAGGCGTTGATCAGATAAATGATCTGCATCTGGCGCGGCAGCATGCGTTCCAGCAAGGGCACCGGCCAGCTTTCCAGAGCCTCGGGCAGCAAGGTGTGGTTGGTGTAGGAGATCGTGCCCTGCGTGATCTTCCAGGCTTCATCCCAGGCGATGCCATGCACATCCACCAGCAGGCGCATCAGCTCGGCCACCGAGATCGCGGGGTGCGTATCGTTGAGCTGAATGGCAACATGCTCGGCCAGGCTGCGGACTTCCTGATACTGCTTGAGGTGGCGGCGCAAGGCGTCCTGCAGGGAGGCGGAGGCGAAGAAGTATTCCTGGCGCAGGCGCAACTCCTGCCCCGCCGGGGTTTCGTCGCTTGGATACAAAACCTTGGAGATCGCCTCCGCGCGCATTTTATCCGCCACCGCGCCGACATAATCGCCGGCGTTGAACACATCGAGCTGCAGTGGATCGCACGCGCGCGCCGACCACAGCCGCAGCGTGTTCACATGCGCGCCGCGCCAGCCGACCACCGGCGTGTCATACGCAATGGCCTCGACATATTCAGCGGGCTTCCAGCCATAGCGGGTGGTGCCGTCCGGCGCGGTGAGCGCCTCCACCGCGCCGCCGAAGCCGATGCGATAGCAAACCTCCGGCCGCTTGAATTCCCAGGGATTGCCCAACGCCAGCCAGTCCTCGGGGTATTCCTGCTGCCAGCCATCCTTCAGCACCTGGCGGAACAGCCCATGGTCATAGCGGATGCCATAGCCATGGGCGGCGATGGAAAGTGTCGCCATGCTCTCCATGAAACAAGCCGCCAGCCGCCCGAGGCCGCCGTTGCCCAGCGCCGCGTCAGGCTCCAGCGTGCGCAGGCGGTCAAGATCGACGCCAAGCTCCCTGGTGGCGGCGCGCATTGCCTCGGTGAGGCCCAGGTTGTTGAGCGCATCGCCAAGCAGGCGGCCGATGAGAAACTCCAGTGAAAGGTAGTAAACCCGCTTGGGCCCGTGCACATAGGCCGCGTTGGTCGAGGCCATCCAGCCTTCCACGATCCGGTCCCGCGTTGCGTAGACGACGGCCAGATACCAGTCGTACTCGCTGGCACTGGCCTGATTTTTGCCAACCGAATAGGTGAGCCGGCGCAAAATGGCCTCGCGCAGAGTGGCGAGCGAGTCCGGCTGGACGGCCAGCTCGCAGCCGTTTTCCGGGGGAAGCGGGGCAGATGCGGCTGCGGGGGGGGTGTTCATACGAATATAGCCCTTCAACAACGCGGTCCAGGTCGGTTTTGCCAACCTAGCCGCGAACCCCTGAAGGACCAAGCACCAATTTTTTAGGCCTCTGCCGGCGGCCTTTCTCCTCGAGCCGCCGGTGTGCGGTCAGGACGTTTAGAACTTCGTGATCAGGCGGACGTTAACGATCGTCCCCGCCACGTCATTCTTGGTGTAGATGTTCTGGTCCCAGGAGGCGAGAATGTTGATGCCCCCGAACTGGTAGCCCACCATCGGGCCGGCGCCGTAGCTCTCTTCCATATGGTGTGTCAGGCGCACGCCGTTCAGCGTATCGACGGTGATCTGGTTCATCTGATGCGCGCCGATGCCGAAGGTCCAGGCGCCGATGGTCTTGGCAAGCGTATAATCAGCCGAGAACTGGTCGCCGGACATGTAGTTATAGCCGGTGGTTTTATCGGCGGTGACAGGTTCGGCCAGGTGCATGTCAGCGCTGATGTTCCAGCCGTCGCTCAACCAGCTCAGGCCGAGGTCTTGCTGCACCGCGAAATACCCGTTGCCCGAGGGCAGGCCGCCGTTGTTGAGCTTGCCGTTGAGCAGATCGGGCATGGTGGAGCTGGCGTCGGGCAGGTAGAGCTCCAGACCGGTCTTCACGAAATAGTCGTAAGGCAGGGTCCAGGCCAGCTGGCCGGGAATGAGCACCGTGTTGAAGGTGCCCCAGTTGCCGCTGCCGATGTGGCCGCTGACGCCGGGGGCGGAGGTATAGTCAAACGGCTGCGCGATGCCGAGCGAATAGCTGGCGCCCAGTATTTTAATGCCGGGAACCCACAGCACGATCGGCACTTCGACCAGAATATTCGCGGTAGCACCGGGAATGTTCTTGCCGCTGT
Organism: Pseudomonadota bacterium; assembly: GCA_021846225.1. Lineage (GTDB taxonomy): Bacteria > Pseudomonadota > Alphaproteobacteria > Acetobacterales > Acetobacteraceae > Acidocella. Next base: position 18,417 of record JAJZCG010000012.1, read on the forward strand.
TGTTTTTAACGGTGGTATCCGTCCAGTAATTATCCAGCACCCCGTAAACGCCGGGCGGCGGGGTGGCGCCGGCGGCCAGGCCTTCGTTCACGCCGCGCAGGTAGGGATTCCACAGTTCACTAGCCCGTGCGGGGGCGCAGCCCGCAAAGCTCGCCGCGAGGGCAAGGGCCGCCGTGCCGAGCAGCAGGCGCGACTGTAGGTAAGATTTTGTTTTTTCCATTTTCCTGGTCCCTGTTTTTTTATGTTTTTGGTATTTCCGCGCGAAAGCCGGACAAGCGGCATGGCGCCGCCCGCAACCACGCGCGCGGGCGCGGTATCTGGCAAAGACGATGCAGAGTTATCAGGAGGAACGAAGAGCCTGGCGGCCTTGTGTCAGGCCAGGGCCGCCAGTTCCGCCTCCGTGAACACGCGCGAGCGGGTTAAAAACCGTTGCCCCGACCCGTTTTCCAGCGAGAACATGCCGCCCATGCCGGGCACCACGTCGATGATGAGTTGCGTGTATTTCCAGTATTCAAACTGCGAGGGGCTCATGTAAAATTTCGCCCCGCCGATTTCGCCCAGCTCCACATCATCGGGGCTGAGCAGATAATCGCCTCGCTTGAAGCACATCGGCGATGAGCCGTCGCAGCAGCCGCCGGACTGGTGGAACATGATCGGGCCATGCTCCGCCGTCAGCTTCGCGACCAGCCCGCATGCCGCCGGGGTGGCAAGCACGCGCGCTGGTTTATTGCTCATCGCCGTGCCCTGCTCAGAAGAAGCCAAGCGCCTTGGGGCTGTAGCTCACCAGCAGGTTCTTGGTCTGCTGGTAATGGTCGAGCATCATCTTGTGATTCTCGCGGCCAATGCCCGACTGCTTATACCCGCCGAACGCGGCATGCGCCGGATAGGCATGGTAGCAATTGGTCCACACGCGCCCGGCCTTGATGCCGCGGCCCATGCGGTAAGCGCGGCTGCCATCACGCGACCACACGCCCGCACCCAGGCCGTAGAGCGTATCATTGGCGAGTTCCAGCGCCTCGGCCTCGTCCTTGAAGGTGGTAACCGCGAGGACCGGCCCAAAAATCTCTTCCTGGAACAAACGCATTTTGTTGTTGCCCAGAAACATCGTCGGCTGGATGTAGAAACCGTCGGAGAGGCCGCCTTCCAGCGACGGGCGGACACCGCCGGTGAGCAGCTTGGCGCCTTCCTGTTTGCCGATGTCGATATAGGAGAGAATTTTCTGCACCTGCTCGGAGGACGCCTGCGCGCCCACCATGGTGCTCATATCCAGCGGGTTGCCCTGCTTGATGGCATGCACGCGCTTCAGCACTTTTTCCATGAAGCGGTCGTAGATGCTCTCCTGGATCAGCGCACGCGAGGGGCAAGTGCAAACCTCACCCTGGTTGAAGGCGAACATCACCAGACCTTCGACCGCCTTGTCCAGGAAATCGTCATCCTGGGCCATCACATCCTCAAAGAAGATGTTGGGCGATTTGCCGCCGAGTTCCAGCGTGACGGGGATGAGGTTGTGGCTGGCGTATTGCATGATCAACCGGCCGGTCGTGGTCTCACCCGTGAAGGCGATTTTGGCGATCCGGTTGGAAGAGGCGAGCGGCTTGCCGGCTTCCAGGCCAAAACCGTTGACGATGTTCAGCACGCCGGGGGGCAGCATGTCGCCGATCAACTCGGCCAGCACCATGATGGAGACCGGAGTCTGCTCGGCGGGTTTGAGCACCACGCAGTTGCCCGCGGCCAGCGCCGGGGCGAGTTTCCAGACCGCCATGAGGATCGGGAAGTTCCAGGGAATGATCTGGCCGACCACGCCGAGCGGCTCGTGGAAATGGTAGGCGACGGTGTCTTCGTCGATCTGGCTCAGCGCGCCTTCCTGCGCGCGCACGCAGGCGGCGAAGTAGCGCATGTGGTCAATCGCGAGCGGGATATCCGCAAAGGTGGTCTCGCGCAGCGGCTTGCCGTTGTCCACGGTCTCGGCGTAGGCGAGCAGATCCAGGTTCTGCTCCATCTTGTCGGCGATGCGGGTGAGGATGAGCGCGCGCGCGGCAGGCGAAGTTTTGCCCCAGGCATCAGCGGCGGCATGGGCGGCGTCCAGCGCCAGGTTGATGTCCGCCTCGGTGGAGCGGGCGGCCTGGGTGAACACCTGGCCGGTGATGGGGGAGACATTGTCAAAATACTGGCCAGCAAGGGGGGCGGTGAACTTGCCGCCGATAAAATTGTCGTAACGGGCTTTGAAGGAGAAACCGGCGACGGCGCTCCCGGCTAGCGGGGCAATGGCTGCATCAAGCATTGTTGTTTCCTCGTTTTTGGTTGTCGGACACACATCGGCGCCACGTTGGGCACCTTGGAAAAAACTAAAGCAAAGGCCGTGCCAGAACGGCCCATTGGCGGATCGCAAGGCTTTTTCTCAATGCTGCCTTGCAACATATGTAACAGGGCGTGACATCTGGCCGCGCCAAAGCAGGACACTGTGCCAAAATGGAACATGGGTTATATTCACTTGCCATCGCCCCGCGCGGGGCCTAGCTAAACGATCCAAGAAAGACCCGATAATAATTCTTCTGGGTGAGGAAATGCCGGTCCATGGAGACATTTGCCGCGACTGCCAATACGGGACTTATGCCACGCCAGCCAGCCAGGCTCGCGACTGATCCGGCCGATATAAGCCGCTCCTGGCAGCGATGCCGGCAGGCGGGGCTGGTTCCGGAACTCACGCGTGTCGACGGGCCGCATATGGGCCAGGTGCAATTGCGCGCCGCCGCCGACCGCCGCGCCACGCTGATCGCGCAGGCGCGCCCGGTCATAGACTATATCTATAGTCAAATCCGTGATTCCGGCTGTGTCATGCTGCTGTCCGACGAAAACGGCTTCCTGCTGGAATCCGCGGGGGACACGGATTTTTGCACCCGCGCGGCGCAGGTGGCGCTGCAACCCGGCGCCTGCTGGGCCGAGGATACGCGCGGCACCAATGCCGTGGGGACGGCGCTGATCGAGGGCCGGCCGATTGTGGTGAACGGCACGGAACATTACCTGCGGCACAATAATTTTCTCGCCTGCGCGGCGGCGCCGCTGGTCGAGCCGGGCGGGCGGCTGCTCGGCGCGATCGATATTTCCTGCGACGCGCGGCGTTACCATCCGCATACGTTCGGCCTCGTGCGCGTCGCGGCGCAGATGATCGAGAACCGCATTTTCGAACTCACCTTCGCCAGCCAGATGAAGCTGCGCTTTCATCTGAGCAGCGCGTGCCTCGGCAGCGTGATGGAAGGGACGATCGCGCTGAGCGAGGATGGGCGCATCATCGGCGCGAACCGTACCGGCTTTCATCTGCTCGGCCTGGCGCCGGCCGATATCGGCCAGATTGGCGTTGCGGAGACGCTGGGCATTGGCCTGCGCGAGCTGCTGGACCTGGAGCGCCACGCCCAGGGCCGCCCCGTGGCGCTGCACCGGCGCGGAAGCGATACGATGTTCATCATGGTGGAGCATGTGCGGCTGGCGCAATTCGTGCCGGGGAACCAGCCCGCGGTTGCGCCCAAAACCACCGTGGGGGATGCCTTGAGCGCGCTCGATACTGGAGATGCGCGCGTGCACACAGCGATTGAGCAGGCGCGGCGTGTGTTGGACCGCAAGGTGCCGCTTCTGCTGCAAGGCGAGACCGGCGCCGGAAAGGACGTGTTTGCCCGCGCCATCCACACCGCCAGCGGGCGCGCGCACAAGCCCTTCGTGGCGGTGAACTGCGCGGCGCTGCCGGAAAGCCTCATCGAATCCGAACTGTTCGGGCACGCGCCCGGCTCCTTCACGGGCGCCAGGCGCGAGGGGGCGCTCGGGCGCATCCGCGAGGCCCATGGGGGCACGCTGTTTCTCGACGAGATCGGCGATATGCCGCTGCACATGCAGACGCGGCTGTTGCGCGTGCTGGAGGATGGCTATGTGACCCCCATCGGCGGCAAGCCGGTGCCGGTGGATTTTCTACTGATCAGCGCCACGCATTGCGACCTGAAGGCGCGCGTCGGCACGCAGGAATTCCGCGCCGATTTATACTACCGCCTGAACGGGCTGACGATCTCCCTGCCCCCGGCCCGCGAACGCACGGACCTACCCGCGTTGATCGAGCGGATTCTGGCCCGCGAGGCGCTGGAGCGCGGCGAGGGGCTGACGTTGCGGCTGACCCCCGAACTGGCCGAAGCGTTTTCCCGCTACACCTGGCCTGGCAATCTGCGCCAGCTCGCGGGGATGCTGCGGACCGCCTGCCTGATGCTCGATGCCGGCGAATGTGAGCTGGGCGTGGAGCATCTGAGCGAGGAGGCGCAGGCGGAACTCAGCCGCAAGCATGTGGCGCCGCAGCCGCCCGCGCGCCCGGCAACGTTGCGGGCACGCGCCGATGCGCTGATCGGCAATGCCGTGGCGGAGACCGGTGGCAACCTTGCCGCCGCGGCGCGCAAGCTCGGCATCAGCCGCAACACGCTCTACCGGCGGCTTGCCGCGGGCACCGTGGTATCGGAGAGCGCCAAACCCCTGCAAGCGCGCAAACTGAACAGCTAGAGTCTGATCGTTTGAGGTTGACGCGCGTCAGCGTGGCAACCGAAAGCGCGAATCAGCCTCTTATCAAAGAGTCTGGTCGTTTGAGGTTGACGCGCGCCAGCGCGGCAACCGAAAGCGTGAATCAGCAGGGGCGCGATACCGGCTTGCCGCCTATAAAAAATCCGGCCCTTTGATCTGACGGCCGTGCCGGACGGCGGCCACCTCGCCCTCGCGCAGCGGCTGCCAGGCTTCTGCCGTCAGCGGAACGCTGGCGAACAACACCAGCTCCTGGGTGGCATGTTCATCACCGATTCTGACGCCGGAGGCTGCGGCCGCGCCATCGCCCATGCCGCAGGCACGCGTGAGCTGGAAAAGTCCTGGCGGGGCAATCGCGCCATCGTGCTGTATGCGCCGGTGCCCATGCGCGAACAGCACGTCACCGTCGGCATAGATGAAATTCGCCGGGCCGAGCGCGCGTAACTGCGCCGCGAAAGCCTGAACGACCGCCATGCGGCTGGCAACGGAGGGGAGCGCACGCCCGGCCCAGAGCGGGGAGAGCGCCTCCAGCAGAATACAGAAGGCTATCTCGGAATCAGTCTCCCCGATTGGCTGAAAGCGAGTCCAGCGCCCGGCCATGCGCTGGCTGATTGTTGCGAGATCGCCATTATGCGCGAAAACATGCGCCCGCCCGCCCAGTTCGCGCATGAAGGGCTGGGTGTTGCGCAAGGAGACAGCGCCCTGGGTGGCGCGCCGGATGTGGGAGAGGACCAAGCCGGTGCGCTGCCGGCGCTGCTCGATGAAAGACACCCAATCACTCTGCCCGGCCGGCTCGGGCTCACGGTACAGCCGGACATCCGCACCATCATAGAAAGCCAGCCCCCAGCCATCGAGCATCCTTCCCCCGAAACCGCCGTGCCGGGAAAAAATGTCCAACGAAAAATTGACATTGGCCGGCATTTTGCTCGACAGCGCGAACAACTCGCACATCCGGGCCGCCTATTGCGCTGGCGATGGCGCGCGCATCATCGATCTTTCAGAAAATTAGCTGGGGAGTTCCTTTTTGGAGAAGTACCAGTCGGTATAGTCATACCCCTTGCCCTGGCGCGCCTCGGCGTCAGCCTGGGTCTGAGGCGGCGGCACGATGACCTTTTCACCGGGCTTCCAGGCTTCCGGCGTCGCGATGCCGTGCTTGTCGCTGGTTTGCAAGGCTTCGAGCAGGCGCAAAAACTCCTCGATGCTGCGCCCGTTGCTCATCGGGTAGTATACCATGGCGCGCAGCTTGCTCTCGGGGTCGATGAAAAATGTGGCGCGCACGGCGGAGGTGTCGCTGGCGCCGGGCTGGATCATGCCATAGGCATGCGCCACTTTCATTGAGAGATCCTCAATGATCGGGAACGGAACCTTGACCCCGAAATTATGCTCGATGCTGCGCGCCCAGGCGATGTGGGCGAAATTGCTGTCGATCGAAAGGCCGAGAAGGTCGCAGTTCAGCGCCTGGAATCTTGGATAGTTCCTGGAAAATGCAACAAATTCCGTGGTGCACACGGGTGTGAAGTCAGCCGGGTGTGAGAACAGGACCAACCATTTGCCCTTGTAGTCGGAGAGTTTTTTAGGGCCGTGGGTCGTCTTGGTCTCGAATGCGGGTGCCGCCTCATTGAGCCGCGGCATCGCGATTGGTTGAAAGGCCTGGGCATCGTTCATGATTATTTTTCCCCAAGTTTGAATCCTGGTCATCATCAAAGCGATAAATCGTAGCGCAAACCAGGGTAAGAGCCATTGATCTGAGTCAAGCCGATGCCGGCGCCTTGTTTGGAGTCGCCCGGGCGGCGCCGGATGCTAAGCCGCGGCCCCGGTTGCCCGCCGTGTTGAGCCGCGAACCACACAGCGCCCGCCCAGCACCATCTTGCGCATGGGGGCATCCGGGGCGTCCAGCCGGTCCATCAACAGCTGCATCGCGGCCCGGCCGAGATCGGCCACCGGCTGCTCGATCACGGTTAGCCCCGGCCCAGCCAGCTCGGTCCAGCTTTCGTTGTCAAACCCGGCAATCGCCATGTCCTCGGGGATTTTCTTGCCGGCGGCGAGCATGGCGCGCACCACCCCCATCAGCATCAGCCCGTTGCTGGCGATTACCGCTTCCGGCGCCGTGCCCTGCTTGAACCAGTGGCAGGTCTCAGCCTCCGCCGCCTCGACGGTGGGGGCGATGAAACGCGCCGCCGGGGTAAGTCCGGCCTGCTGCATGGCCGCCACGTAGCCATCGTGCCGCTCGATGCCCGTGGTGCTGGCATTGCCAAACAACCCGGTGATGCGGCGATAACCCTGCGCCACCAGATGCGCCACCAGCATGTCCGCCGCGGCGAAATTATCCAGCACCACCGCATCCCGCCCGCCAGCGCGCCCGGCGCGATCGATCAGCACAATGGGGAAATTATAGGTTGCGCGGGCCAGTTTATCGACCGAGGCACGCGTGGGCGCAAAAATAACGCCGGTGACGCGCTCCTCCTCCATCAACTGAAGATACATCGCCTCTTTTTGTGGATTTTCATCAGTATTGCATAGTATCACACGCAATCCGGCTTTATATGCAGAGTCTTCCACTGCCCGCGCAACCGCCGTGAAGAAGGGGTTGGAAATATCGGCAACGATCAGCCCTATGGTTTGCGAATGACGCGAACGCAGCCGCCGCGCCGAGAGGTTGGGCCTGTAGCCGGTTGCCTTCACCGCCGCTTCCACCTGGGCCTGCAGCTCCGCGCTGACCGGCCCGCCGCCAAGCGCCCGCGAGACCGTGGCCGGTGAAACGCCCGCCGCGCGGGCGACGTCTTTAATACTGATTGTCATTGATCCTGACGCTTTTCATAGAAATCGTTCTCAATATTTTCAGCACATTGGCCCATTATAATGCAAGTGTATTGGGGGTGTACGACAAAAAAATGTTTAAATGAGCAGCATAGTGCTTGACAAACGTGTATGAAATCGTTTTCAGTGTCATCAAGGTTACGGGGAAAACATCCATGTCATCAAATCTTCCAGATGCCCTCCTGGGGCGCGAGCTTGTCCGTCTGAACGCCACGCCGGCCAACAAGGAGGCCGCGATCACGGAGGCCTGTCAGCTTCTGGTTGCCGCTGGTTGCGTGGCGCCGGATTTCGCCGCCAGCATGCTGCGCCGCGAGGCTGTGGCGAACACCTATCTCGGCCATGGCGTCGCCATTCCGCACGGGCTGGTCGAGGACAAGGACATGGTCCGCCGCGACGGCATAGCCATTTTGCAAGTGCCCGGCGGGATTGAATGGAACCCAGGGCAGACCGCACAGCTCATTGTCGCCATCGCGGCCCGCGGGGATACCCACATCGCCATTCTGCGCCGCCTTACCCGGCTGATCCAGGATGAAGCCCGGCTGGCGGCGCTCTGCACCACGCGCGATGCGGGCGAGATCGTCCACGCCCTGACGCAGGACACGCCGATGGTTGCCGCGGCGCCGGTCGCGGATCTGGACCAGAAATTTGACTGGGTGGTGGATTACCCGGCCGGGCTGCATGCCCGCCCCGCCGCCGCCTGGGTTGATACCGTGCGCGCCACGGGCCTGCGCGTGCAGGTGCGCCACGGCAACGAGGCCGCCGATGCGCGCAATCTGGTTGCCCTGCTGCAGCTTGGCCTGCGCGCGGGCGATACGGTAACGGTCTCCGCCGAGGGTGAGGATGCCGCCGCCGGGCTGGCCCGGTTGCGCGCGCGCATCACCGGCCTCACGGCGCAGGAAGTGGCTGACGCCGCCAAGGCCGCCGCGCGGGCCGCCGCGCCGGTGCGTGGCTGGGCGCCGCCGGGCCAGCCCCACACCATAACCGGCATCGCCGCCAGCCCTGGCATCGCCATCGGCCCGCTGCATGTGCTGGCCGCCGCCGAAGTGCATATCCCCGATGAGCCGGTCTCCCTCACTGATGGCGGCAACGCCCTCCACGAGGCGCTGACCGCGACGCGCCAGCAGATGACCGCGCTGATCGACGACACCACACGCCGCCTTGGCGCCTCGGATGCCGCCATCTTCAAGGCCCAGGCCGAACTGCTGAACGACAGCGACCTGATCACCCTCACCTGCCAGCTGATGGTCGAAGGCCATGGCGCCGCGTGGTCGTGGAATGAGGCGATCGAGCGCATGGCCGCCAGCCTTTCGGCCCTGGGCAACCCGGTGCTGGCCGGGCGGGCTGCGGATATGCGCGATGTCGGCCGGCGCGTGCTGAGCTGGCTGGCGCCATCTGTCACTTTCGGCTCGTTGCAGGACCTGCCCGAACAGCCCTGCATTCTCGCCGCCGCCGACCTCTCCCCTTCGGATACCGCCGGGCTGGATATGAGCCGCGTCACTGGTCTTGCCATGGCGCTGGGCGGCCCGACCTCGCACACCGCCATTCTGGCGCGCACGCTGGGCCTGCCCGCGATCGTGGCGGGCGGCAACGCGGTGCTGGAGGCGAAATCGGGCACCATGGCGATCCTCGATGGCCAGACCGGGCGGCTGTATCTCGATCCTTCGCCCGGCGACATCGCCTCGGCCAAGGCCTGGGCCGCGGAGCTGGCCGCCAAGCAGGCGCAAGAGGCGAAAAAGCGCGGCGAGCCGGCGACCACCACGGATGGCCACCGCGTCGAGATCGGCGCCAATGTGAACCGGCCGGACCAGGTGCCCATGGCGCTGGCCGAGGGCGGGGAAAGCGTGGGGCTGATGCGCACGGAGTTCTTGTTTCTGGAAACCGGCGCCACCCCTACCGAGGACGAGCAGTTCGCCACCTATCGCGGCATGATCGACGCGCTTTCCGGGCGCCCGCTCATCATCCGCGCGCTGGACATCGGCGGCGACAAGCAGGTGGCGCATCTGCACCTGCCGCATGAGGAAAACCCGTTCCTCGGCGTGCGCGGCGCACGGCTGCTGCTGCGCCGGCCGGACCTGCTGCACCCGCAGCTGCGCGCCATCTACCGCGCCGCAGCCCAGGGGGGGGATGTGTCGATCATGTTCCCGATGGTCACCTCGGTGGATGAGATTCTGCGCCTGCGGGAAATCTGCGAGGAGATCCGCGCGACGCTGGATGCCCCCGTGCTGCCGCTGGGCATCATGATCGAGGTGCCGGCCGCCGCCATCCAGGCCGACAACCTGGCGCAGCATTGCGACTTCTTCTCCATCGGCACCAACGACCTCACGCAGTACACCCTGGCCATCGACCGGCAGAACCCGGATCTGGCCGCCGAGGCTGACAGCCTGCACCCGGCCGTGCTGCGGCTGATCGCGCAGACCGTGGCCGGGGCGCGCAAGCATGGCCGCTGGGTGGGCGTGTGCGGCGGCATCGCGGGGGATCCGTTCGGCGCCGCGCTGCTCGCCGGGCTGGGGGTGAACGAGCTTTCCATGACCCCGCGCGACATTGCCGCGGTGAAGGCCCGGCTGCGCGAGGCTGATTTCGCCGCGTTGCAGACCCTGGCCGCCAACGCCCTGGCCGCCGCCACCGCCGCGCAGGTGCGCGCCCTGGATGGAGCCAGCGCATGACCCGCATCGTCACGCTCACGCTCAACCCGGCCATCGACGAGACAGTGCTGCTCGAGCGCCTGCGCCCCGGCCATGTGCACCGCGCCAGCGGCGTTGCCTTCCACCCCGGCGGCAAGGGCGTGAATGTCGCCAGCTGCCTGGCCGATTGGGGACTGCCCGTGATCGCCACGGGGATTCTCGGGCGGGGCAACGCGGGTACGTTCGAGGCGCTTTTCACCAGCAAGCATATCACCGATGCCTTCCTGCGCGTGGCGGGCGAGACCCGCACCAACATCAAGCTCAGCCACGACGGTGAGACCACGGACATCAACCTGCCCGGGCTGCGGATTTCACCCGAGGAAAGCACGCGGATTTTTGAACAGACCCTGGCGCTGGCGGATGAGAACACGCTGGTGGTACTGGGCGGCAGCCTGCCCGCGGGAATTGCCGAGAATTTCTACGCCGGGCTGACCATGGCCCTGCGTGAACGCGGCGCGCGCACGCTGCTCGACACCAGCGGCATTCCGCTCACGCGCGCGCTGCAGGCGGCGCAACTGCCATACTGCATCAAGCCAAACCGCAGCGAGCTTGAGTTTTATGTAGGCGGCACGCTGAACTCTGACGAATCGCTGATTGATGCCGCGCGCCAGCTCATCACCCGCGGGGTCAGCCTCGTGGTGATCTCACTGGGGGCGGAGGGAGCGCTGTTCGTCACCGCCAGCGAGGTTTTGCGCGCGGCCCTGCCCGCCCTGCGGGTGACCAGCACGGTCGGCGCGGGGGATGCCATGGTTGCGGGCATCGTCGCCGCTTTGTGTGAAAATGCCGGGCTGGAGGCAACCGCCCGTCTCGCCACCGCCTTCGCCACCGCCAAGTTGCAACACGCGGGGGCGAATCTACCCGCGCGGCAGAACGTGGAAAAGCTCTGCGCGCAAGTTCAAATCATCAAACAGGGAGAAAGCAGACAATGAGTGAGATTATCGCGTCGGTTACCGCCGGCGATGTTACCGTGAACGGCGTTCTTGCCGCCGAGGCTTTGCGAAAGGCCGCGAAATCCTCCGGCAAGAGCATCGAAGTTGAAGTGCGCACCAATGAGGGCGTGCTGAACCCGCTTGGCGCCCAGCAGATTGCCGGGGCCAAGCTTGCCGTGCTGGTCGGCAGCGCCGATGCGGCGGACAGCCGGTTCGCAGGCATTAAAAGCATCCGCGCCACCATCGGCGAAGTACTGGCTGACGCAGGCGCCGTGCTGAGCGGCAGCAAGCCGGTGAGCGTGGCCAAGAAGATCGTCGCCATCACCTCCTGCCCCACCGGCATTGCCCATACGTTCATGGCCGCCGAAGGATTGCAGCAGGCCGCCGCCGCGCTGGGCCATGAGATCCGGGTGGAGACGCAAGGCTCCGTCGGCTCGCAAACCCCGCTGACCGATGCCGAAATCGCCGCCGCCGATCTGGTGCTCATCGCCGCCGACAAGCAGGTGGACCTTAGCCGGTTCTCCGGCAAGCGCGTGTTCCAGAGCGGCACCAAGCCCGCGATCAACGATGGCCAGAACCTCATCACCAAGGCTCTCGCGGAAGCCACCATGCAGGCCGGGGGCGCAAAAGCCGCCAGCGCGGCGCCGCAGAAAACCGGCGCCTACAAGCACCTGATGTCGGGCGTTTCGTTCATGATCCCCTTCGTCACCGCGGGCGGGCTGCTCATCGCGCTCGCCTTCGCCTTCGGCGGCATCTACGCAACCGCCCCATCGCACGCCAACACCTTCGCTGGCGCGCTTTTTGAGATCGGCGCCAAATCCGCCTTTACGCTGTTCGTGCCGATCCTGGGCGGGTTTATCGCCTACTCCATCGCCGACCGGCCCGGCCTGGCGCCGGGCATGATCGGTGGTCTGCTCTCCTCGCTGCTCGGCGCAGGGTTTCTGGGCGCCATCGCCGCCGGGTTCCTGGCCGGTTACAGCACCCTCTATCTCAACCGCCACATCAAGCTGCCACGCAGCATGGAAGGCTTGAAGCCGGTGTTGATCCTGCCGCTGCTCGGCACGCTGATCACGGGTCTGCTCATGGTCTATGTCATCGGCACGCCGATTGCCGAAATCCTTGCCTTCCTCACCAACTTCCTCAAGTCCATGCAGGGTTCCTCGGCCATTATCCTCGGCCTGCTGCTCGGCGCGATGATGGCCTTCGACATGGGCGGCCCGGTGAACAAGGCTGCTTATACCTTCGCGGTCGGCCTGCTCTCCGCCCAGGTCTACACGCCGATGGCCGCTGTGATGGCCGCCGGTATGACTCCGCCGCTGGCCATCGCGCTGGCAACCTGGCTGTTCCCCGCCCGCTTCTCCGAAGAAGAGCGCGAGGCCGGTCTCTCCACCGGGGCGCTTGGTCTCTCCTTCATCACCGAAGGCGCCATCCCCTTCGCGGCGCGCGATCCGTTCCGCGTGATCCCCTGCACCGTCACCGGGTCGGCCATTGCCGGGGCTATTTCCATGGCAGCCGGTGTGCAGCTGAAAGTTCCGCATGGCGGCATCTTCGTGCTGCCGATCCCCGATGCGGTCACGCATCTTGGCTTCTATGTCATCGCTCTGGTGGCGGGAACGGTTGTTACCGCGCTGATGCTGGGCGTGGTGAAGAAGAACTTCGTCGAGAAAACCGCCTAAATCTGGCCGCTTGAGGTTGCCCCGCGCAAGCGGGGCGGCCTCGGGCTTGAAGCCCCCCCCTCTAACAACACCGCAGGACCAGCCGGTCCTGCATTTACAGCCGGCTCACGCGGCCGGGCGGTTTTGCGCCGCCACAGGACGCGGAGAACGTCCGGGGCCGTGCCGTGGCGCGGCACGGTCCTGGATTTCTATTTGCCTTCAAAAGCTTTAACAGCCAATTTGCTTGCGCCAACGTGAACAAGGAATTGCCATGACCAGCCGCGTCATCCCCGTCGTCCCCTTTGTACTTGTGGTTTTCGGCGCGACCGGCGACCTGGCCCGGCGCAAGCTGCTCCCGGCGATGTTCCACCGCGACGTGGCCGGACAATTGCCCGACTCGGCAAAAATCATCGGGGCCGCGCGCGGCAAGCTCACCACGGATGGCTTCATCAACATGGCGCGCGAGTCGGTCATCGAGCATGTGCCCGCCGAGGAGCGCAGCGAAGCCGATGTCGAGCGCTTTCTTGCCCGGCTGGATTATCGCGCGGTGGAGGCCGATGACGACGGCGGCTGGCAGGAGCTGGCCCAGGCGCTCACCCCCTACCATGGGCGTGTCAACGTATTTTATCTTGCCACCGGCCCCGCGCTGTTCGGGCCCATCTGCGAGCGGCTTGGCCGATTCGGAATGGCGCATGCCAACGCCCGCGTGGTGGTGGAGAAGCCGATCGGCAAAAATCTCGAATCCGCGAAGGAGCTGAACGCGGCCATTGGCAAGGTCTTCCCTGAGGACCGGGTCTACCGGATCGACCATTACCTCGGCAAAGAGGCCGTGCAGAACCTCCTGGCCCTGCGCTTCGCCAACGGATTGTTCGAGCCGCTATGGAATGCCGCGCATATAGACCATGTGCAGATCACCGTGGCGGAAAGCCTGGGCGTGGAAGGCCGCGCCGGTTATTACGACACCGCGGGCGCCCTGCGCGACATGGTGCAGAACCATATTCTGCAGCTGCTTTGCCTGGTGGCCATGGAGCCGCCCGCACGGCTGGACGCTGACGCCGTGCGCGATGAAAAGCTGAAGGTGCTGCGCGCGTTGAAACCGATTGCCGATGCGCTTTCCACGCAGGCGGTGGTGCGCGGGCAATACCGCGCGGGCGCCTCCGCAGGCGGCGCGGTGCGGGGATATCTCGACGAATTGGGCGCGGAGACCAGCACCACCGAGACCTTCGTGGCGCTGAAGGCCGAAGTGGAGAACTGGCGCTGGGCCGGGGTGCCGTTTTATCTGCGCACGGGCAAGAGAATGCCCGAACGGGTGTCGGATATCGTGATCACCTTCCGCCCGCCGCCGCATTCGGTGTTCGATGCCTCGGCCGGGCCGATCGTGGCGAACAAGCTGGTCATCCGCCTGCAACCCGGCGAGGGGGTGAAGCTCTGGCTGATGACCAAGGATCCCGGGCCGGGCGGCATGCGCCTGCGCTCAGTGCCGCTGGACATGAGCTTCGCCAGCACCTTCCAGGTGCGCAACCCCGATGCCTATGAGCGCCTGGTGCTGGATGTGGTGCGCGGCAACCAGACGCTGTTCATGCGCCGCGATGAGGTTGAAGCCGCGTGGACGTGGATCGAGCCGATTCTGGAAGCCTGGTCGAACGCAACGGAGCTGCCCAAGCCCTATACTGCTGGCACCTGGGGCCCCTCGGCGGCGGTGGCGCTGATCGAGCGTGACGGCCGCACCTGGCTGGACGGCGGCGCATGATGCAGGAGTTTTCCTCCCCCGGCGCACTGGCCGAGGCCCTGGCCGATGCCGTGGCGGCAGCGCTGACGGCACGGCTGGCCCGCACGGGCACGGCGGCGCTCGCGGTTTCGGGCGGCACCACGCCGTTGCGGTTTTTGCAGGCGCTCTCGGCAAAGCCGTTGGACTGGCCGCGCGTGAGCGTGACCCTGGTGGATGACCGCTGGGTGCCGGAATCCTCCGCCCGCTCCAACGCCGCGCTGGTTAAAAACAACCTGCTGCAAGGTGCGGCGGCGCAGGCCGCCTTCGTGCCGCTGGTGAACGGCGCGGCCACGCCCGAGGCCGGGCTTGCCGAAGTGGAACAGGCGATTGCCGCCCTGCCCCTGCCCTTCGCGGCGGTGGTGCTCGGCATGGGGCTGGACGGCCACACCGCCTCCTTCTTCCCCGGCGGCGACCGGCTGGCCGAAGCCCTTGCCCCCAGCCATGGCCAGCGCGTGGAGAGCATGCGCGCCGAAGCCGCCGTTGAGCCGCGCATCACGCTTACCCTGCCGCTCCTGCTGCAGGCCGATTATGTGGCGCTGCATATTGAAGGCGCCGCCAAGCGCGACTTATTGCAAAGCGGCGCGGCGGCGCTGCCTGTCCGCGCCGTACTCGCCCGCAATCCCGCCCCCGCTATTTTCTGGAGTCCCTAAACATGGTTCACCCGCGTATTCAGGACATCACGAGCCGCATCATCGCCCGCAGCGAACCGGCGCGCACGGCCTATCTGGCCCGCATCGCGGCGGCAAAAAGCGAGAAGCCGCAGCGCCGGGCGCTGGGTTGCGCCAATCAGGCGCATGGCTTCGCCGCCTGCGCGCCAGGTGACAAAGCCGTGCTGCGCGGCGGCGATGGCGCCAGCCTTGGCATCGTGACCGCCTATAACGACATGCTCTCCGCCCATCAGCCTTATGAGCATTTCCCCGATACCATCCGCGCCGCCGCCCGCGCGGCCGGTGGCGTGGCGATGGTGGCCGGCGGCGTGCCCGCGATGTGCGACGGCATCACCCAGGGCGAGGCGGGCATGGAACTCTCCTTGTTCTCGCGCGATGTCATCGCGCTGGCAACCGCTGTCTCCTTGTCGCACAAAACCTTCGACGCCGCGGTTTTCCTCGGCATTTGCGACAAGATCGTGCCGGGTCTGGTCATCGGCGCGCTCAGCTTCGGGCATCTGCCCGCCGTCTTTATCCCCGCCGGGCCGATGACCTCGGGCCTGCCCAATGATGAGAAATCGCGCGTGCGCCAGCTCTATGCCGAAGGCAAGGTGAGCCGCGAGGACCTGCTGGACGCCGAGGCGAAATCCTACCACGGCCCCGGCACCTGCACCTTCTACGGCACGGCGAACACCAACCAGATGATGATGGAGATCATGGGCCTGCATCTGCCGGGCGCGGCCTTCATCAATCCCAACACGCCGCTGCGCGACGCGCTCACCACCGCGGCCGCGCAGCGCGCCATGGCCATTACCGCCGCCGGGAACGACTATACGCCGCTCGGCCTGATCCTGGACGAACGGGCGTTCGTGAACGGCATCGTGGGCCTGCACGCCACCGGCGGCTCGACCAACCATACGCTGCATCTCGTCGCGATGGCGGCGGCGGCGGGCATCACCCTCACCTGGGATGATTTCTCCGATCTGGCCGAGATCACGCCGTTGCTGGCGCGCATCTATCCCAACGGCTCGGCCGATGTGAATCATTTCCATGCCGCCGGGGGCACCGGATTTGTCATCCGGGAGCTGCTTTCCGCCGGTTTGCTGCATGAGGATGTACGCACCGTGGCGGGCGGCGGCCTTACCGCCTATGCGGCGGAGCCGAAGCTGGTGGATGGGCAGGTTGCGTGGTTCCCCGCACCCGAGGCCAGCGGCAATGCCAGCGTGCTGCGCGGCGCGGCCGATCCGTTCCAGCCCACCGGCGGCCTGCGCGTGCTCGACGGTGCGCTCGGCCGCGCGGTCATCAAAACCTCCGCGGTAAAGCCGGAGCGGCATATCATCGAGGCGCCCGCGAAAATTTTCCATTCGCAGGAGGAGGTCCAGGCAGCCTTCAAGGCGGGCGAGCTGAACCAGGATACAGTGGTCGTCGTGCGCTTCCAGGGGCCGAAGGCCAATGGCATGCCCGAGCTGCACAAGCTGATGCCGCCGCTGGGCGTGTTGCAGGACAAGGGCTACCGCGTGGCGCTGGTGACCGATGGCCGGCTCTCCGGCGCCTCCGGCAAGGTGCCCGCCGCCATTCATGTCACCCCCGAAGCCGCCGATGGCGGGGCCATCGGCAAACTGCGCGATGGCGACATGATCCGCGTGGACGGCACCAACGGCCATCTCACCATTCTGGTGCCGCCCGATGAATGGGCGGCGCGCACACTGGCAACCGCCGATCTTTCCGCCAACCATTACGGTACCGGGCGCGATCTGTTCGCCGCCTTCCGCCACGCTGTCAGCACCGCCGATACGGGTGCGAGCATTTTCACAAAGGGCCTCGCATGAACCTCGAAACCATTTTGCGCGCAGCACCGGTTATCCCGGTTGTCATCATTGACCATCTCTCGCAGGCGGTGCCGCTCGCGCGCGCGCTCGTCGCCGGGGGATTGCCGGTCATCGAGATCACCTTGCGTACCGCCGTGGGGCTGGAGGCCATCCGCGCCATCGCGGCGGAGGTGCCCGATGCCATCGTTGGCGCCGGTACCGTGCTGAGCGGCGAACAGTTTGAAAAAACCGTGGCCGCGGGCGCCAAATTCGCAGTCTCTCCCGGCGCCACCGAGACCCTGCTCGACGCCGTGGCCGGGGCGCAGGTCAAACTGCTACCCGGTATCGCGAGCGCTTCGGAGGCGATGCGGCTGATCGAACGCGGCTATGAGTTCGCCAAGCTCTTCCCCGCTGAAGCCTCCGGCGGGGCGGCGTTTTTGTCGTCCATCGCCTCGCCGCTGCCGCAGCTTAAATTCTGCCCGACCGGCGGCATCACGCCCGAATCCGCGCCCCGGTATCTGAAGCTGCCCAACGTGGTTTGCATCGGCGGTTCCTGGATGGTGAACCGCGCGATGATCGCCGCCGGGGACTGGAGCGCGATTACCGCCGCCGCTGCCCAGGCCGCCGCGCTGAATATCCACCGGGGGGGAGCGGCGCATGGATAAACTCTGGGCCGAGCTGGCAGCCGCGGCGCAGGACAGCCCCACCCTGCGCGCGCTGTTCGCGCAGAACCCCGGCCGGTTCGCTGAATTTTCCGCCGGGCTGGATGATCTGCTGCTCGACTATTCCAAAACAAGCCTGACGGAGCAAAGCCGCGCGCTGCTGCTGCAACTCGCCGAGGCAACTGAGGTTGCGCAGAAGCGCGATGCGATGTTCGCGGGAGAGAAGATAAACACCACCGAGAACCGCGCGGTGCTGCATACGGCCCTGCGCAACATCTCCAATACGCCGGTGAATGTGGACGGGGCGGATGTGATGCCGGAGGTGAATAAAACCCTGGCAGCTTTGTTCAAATTTGCCGAAGCTGTGCGCACGGGTGAAATCACCGCCGCGGATGGCGGCGCGTTCAGCGATGTCATCAACATCGGCATCGGCGGCTCAGACCTCGGCCCGGCCATGGTCACCGGCGCGCTGGCGCCGTATCATGACGGCCCGCGCGTGCATTTCGTCTCCAATGTGGATGGCGCGCATCTGGCCGATACCATCCGCACGCTCGATCCCGCGCGCACGCTCGTTATCGTCGCCTCGAAAACCTTCACCACCATCGAGACCATGACCAACGCCCATTCGGCGCGGCAATGGATTGTGGAGGCGCTGGGCGAACAGGCGGTGGCGCGGCATTTCGCCGCTGTGTCAACAGCCCTCGACAAGGGCGCGGTGTTCGGGATTTTGCCTGAGCGGACCTTCGGATTCTGGGACTGGGTGGGCGGGCGCTATTCCATCTGGTCGGCCATCGGCCTGCCGGTGATGCTGGCCATCGGCGCGGATAATTTCCGGGAATTCCTGGCCGGCGCGCATGAGATGGACCAGCATTTCCGCACCGCGCCCTTTGCTAACAACCTGCCCGTACTGCTCGCCCTCACCGGCATATGGCACCGCAACGTCTGCGGCTACGCGGCGCGCGCGGTGTTGCCGTATGATCAGCGTCTCGCGCGCTTCCCGGCGTATCTGCAACAGCTGGACATGGAGTCCAACGGCAAGCGCGTGCGCAAGGACGGCAGCGCCGTGGCGCAAGCCACCGGCCCGCTCGTGTGGGGCGAACCCGGCACCAACGGCCAGCATGCCTTCTACCAGCTTCTGCACCAGGGCACCGCGGTTATTCCGTGCGAGTTCCTCATCGCGGCGCAGGGGCATGAACCGGCCATGCGTGAGCACCATAATCTGCTCATCGCCAACTGCCTGGCGCAAACCCGCGCCTTGATGCTCGGCCGCACGCTGGAGGAAGCCCATGGCAACCCGCACCGCGTGTTCCCCGGCAACCGCCCCTCGGTCACCCTCGCCTATAACAAGCTGACCCCGCGCACCCTCGGGCGGCTTATCGCATTATACGAGCACCGCGTGTTCGTTGAAGCCGCCATCTGGGATATCAACGCCTTCGACCAATGGGGCGTGGAACTCGGCAAGGAACTTGCCACCGGGTTGCTGCCCATCGTCGCCAGCGGCCGGCCAGATGAAAGTGCCGATTCCTCAACCGCAGGGCTTGTTCTGCACCTCACCAAAAAGGATACCGCGCCATGAAAAAGACCAACCCCACCGTATGGGACAGAAACCTGGCGCTTGAGCTGGTGCGCGTGACCGAGGCCGCCGCCATCGCGGCTTCAAGCTGGATCGGCCGCGGCAAAAAGAACGAAGCCGACGGCGCGGCGGTGGAGGCAATGCGCAAAGCGTTTGACACCGTGGCGATCTCGGGCACCGTGGTCATCGGCGAAGGGGAAATGGACGAGGCGCCGATGCTCTTCATCGGCGAGAAAGTCGGCTGCGGCGGCCCGGCGATGGACATTGCCGTGGACCCGCTGGAAGGCACCGAAATCGCCGCCAAGGGCGCACCCAACGCGCTCGCCGTGGTCGCGCTCGCCGAGCATGGCAATTTTCTGCATGCGCCGGATGTGTATATGGACAAAATCGCCGTCGGCCCCGGCCTGCCGGAAGGCATCATCTCCCTCGCGGCGCCGGTGGCTGAGAACCTGCGCAATCTGGCGCAGGCAAAACGCTGCGAGATTGCGGACCTGATGGTGTGCATCCTGGAGCGTGAGCGCCACCAGGAGATCATCGCCCGCTGCCGCGAGGCCGGCGCGCGGATCACCCTGATTGGCGAAGGCGATGTGGCGGGCGTGATCGCCGCCTCCCAGCCGGAGACTGGCATCGACATGTACCTTGGCTCAGGCGGCGCGCCGGAGGGCGTTCTGGCCGCGGCCGCGCTGCGCTGCACCGGCGGGCAGATGCAGGGGCGGCTTCTCTTCGAGGACCAGGCGCAGATAGAACGAGCAAAAACCATGGGCATTACCGACCCCAACCGCATCTACAGCATGACCGAGATGGCCAAGGGCGACGTAATGTTCGCGGCGACCGGCATCACCTCCGGCCAGATGCTGCGCGGCGTGCAGCGCTTTGGCCATGGCGCCAAAACGCATTCCATTGTGATGCGCAGCAAGTCCGGTACGGTGCGCTTCATCGAGGCGCATCACAACTTCCAGAGAAAAACCTGGGGCAACGACTAAAACGAACCAGGTTCACGCCGCCTGCCGCGCGCAGGCGGCCCGGCCTTAACTCTGACCTTCCGGCAGGACCACGCAATCAAGCCTGTAGGTGCCATCTGGCGCTTTGCGCGCACCGTGGATATCGGTCTCAAAACCGGGAAATTGCCGGTCCCAGGATTCCGCAAAACGCAGATACGCGATGATGGCCGGCAGGGTGACACGCTCACCAGGAAAAATCAGCGGAATTCCCGGCGGGTAAGGCACCACCATGCGCGCCAGAATACGACCTTCCAGATGGTCCAGGCCAACCTGCTCGACGCGGTTGCCAACCAGGGCCGCGTGCGCCATTTGCGGCGTCATCGCGGGTTCCGGCAGATCCGCGAACATTGCACTCTGCAAGGCCAGAACATCACCTTTTTGATAAGCCTCATGCTGGGCGGCACAAAGTTCCGCCAGACCCATCCGCTCATAATGTTCAGGTGCTGCGCGTACCAGCTCTGGCAAAACATCCGCAAGCGGCGTGTTGGCCTGGTAATGCGCGCGGAAGGCCAGCAGCTCGGTGATGAGGTTGCTCCATTTGCCGCGTGAAACACCAAGCGTGAAAAGGATGAGGAAATGGTAGATGCCGATTTTCTCGACCACGATGCCGCGCGACCATAAAAATTTTGCAACGATGGGCGCTGGAATTCCCGGTGCATGCGCGCCCTCCCCGCCCAGCCCAGGGCAGAGGATTGTCACCTTGATCGGGTCGAGCAAAGTGAAATTATCAGTGATATCCGTAAAACCATGCCAGGAATCGCCAGGCTTCAGCGTCCAGTCCTGCTGCTCCAACCCGGCACTTTCCGGCTCCCACAGGCGAAACCACCAATCTCCGGCGCGGCCCGACTCTGCGCCAAGCCGGGCGATTCCAGCCCGGAAATCCGCCGCCTCGTGCAGGGTTTCATCAACCAGGCTGCGCCCGGCGGCACCGCGCATCATACGCGCGGCAACATCGCAAGACGCAATAATGCCATACCAGGGCGAGGTGCTGGAATGCATCATGAAAGCCTCGTTGAAGCGATCAGGATCGAGCCGGACTTCGGTGCCTTCCTTGATATGGATCATCGATGCCTGCGAGAAGGCCGCGAGAACCTTGTGGGTTGACTGGGTAGAGAAAACCAGCGGTGCCACGGGCGCGAGCGTATCGCTCATCGCGTAAAAGCTGCTGTAAAATTCATGGAATTTTGCCTGCGCCAGCCAGGCTTCATCGAAATGAATCGCTTTTGTGATGGGCGCGAGCGCGGCCTTGACGACATCAGTGTTGACGCACAGACCATCATAAGTTGAGTTCGTGATCGTGGCGACGCTGAGCCGCGCTCCCGGTGGAAGCCGCGCCGCCAGGGCCTCGGCATCAAATTGCGCGCGCGGGATCGGCCCGATGATGCCATAGGCATTACGGCTGGGCCGCAGATAAATCGGTTGTGCGCCGGTCATGATCAGCGCATGCACGAGCGATTTATGGCAATTACGGTCAACCAAAACATAATCGCCGGGACCGACGAGACCGGACCAAATGATTTTATTGGCGCTGGAGGTACCATTGGTTACAAAAAAGCTTGTGTCGGCGCCAAAGCTTTGAGCCGCCTCGCGCTCGGCCTCACGCACCGGCCCGGAATGGTCAAGCAGGGACCCAAGCTCTGGAACCGAAACGGAAAGATCCGCCCGCAACGTATTTTCACCAAAAAAACGGTGGAACGCCTGGCCGACAGGCGAGCGCATGAAGGCAACGCCGCCGCCGTGCCCTGGGGTGTGCCAGGAATATTTCGCAGCATCGGTATAGCGCACAAGTGCCTTGAAAAACGGCGGCAGCATCGCATCGACATAACGATGAATGGCGCTCGACACATAGCCGGCGATGAAGCCCGGCGTGTCATCGTGCAGGTAGAGATAGCCGTCGATACGGCTCATCAGATGGGTCGGCAAATCCTCCTGCATGCGCTGTTCGCCGTAGAGAAAAATCGGCAGATCGGGCGCGCGCGCGAGGGCGAGATCCAGCAGAGTGGTCAGCGCCTCGATCAATGCGTCGCGCGTCGCGAACCCATCAATTGCGATCAGCACCGCGGAGAGGCCTGTATAAAGAACCCGTCCGGCACTGGCATCAGCGATGGTGATCCCTGTCAGCACCCGATGGTTGCGCGCCTCGAACGCGGCCACGAGCGCACTGACGACACGGCCAACCGTCGTCGGGGCGCCAAAGGCTTCATCAACGACAGCGATGGGATAATCTATGAACTCTCTCATTGTGCGGGGATAAACTCCGTGCAGCCCTGGCGATGGGTGCCGCCGCCTGGGAAAAGATAAAAACGCGGCTTACGGCTTCAAAAATGCCAAGAAATGCCCTTCGGCTTTGCGAAATGCAAAAATCAGCGTGAAGGAAATGCACAGATAGATCAGCGCCACCGTCGCAAAAGATGCGAATGGGTTATAGGTCGCCGCATAAGCGTCGTTGGCAACTTTCAGCAGGTCAGGAACGGTTGCGGTGAAGGCCAGCGTCGTGGCGTGCAGCATCAGAATCACCTCGTTGCTGTACACGGGCAACGCACGGCGCAGCGCCGAGGGAATGATGATCCGTCTGTACAGCGTGAACTGCGACATGCCGAGCGAACGCGCCGCCTCAACCTCACCGAAGGATGTATCGCGGATCGCACCGGCGAAAATCTCCGTGGTGTATGCACCGGTATTCAGGGCGAAGGCGAGTAGCGTACAATCAATCCCCTGCTTGAAGAAAGCCGCAAGCGGCGGAGAATTACGGACGAAGTCCAGACCATAAAAGCCGGTGTAGATGATTAGCAACTGCACATATAACGGCGTACCGCGGATCACGAAAGTATAGAGCCACACCGGCCCCCAGATCAGCGGATTACGCGCGTTGCGTAAAATCGCCAACGGCAGGGCTATGCAAAAACCCACCGAGCATGAGATCAGTAGAAGCCAAAGCGTCATAGCCAGGCCGGTGATATGATACCCGTCGGTGTACAGGAACTCGCGGCCGAAATTTTGAATAATATAGATCACAGCACAGCCTTCCTTACGCCGACCGCGTATTTGCGCTCCAGGAGCATCAGCACACCGTTGGAAACAGTGGTCAAAAGCAGATAAACAAGCCCCGCGATGCTCATAAAATAAAAGGTGCGGAAAGTGCCTTCACCGGCATATTGCGCGGCTTTGATGATGTCTGAAAGCCCGATCAGCGAGACCAGCGCGGTAGCTTTAAGGATCACTTGCCAGTTGTTCGCAAGGCCGGGCAGAGCATAGCGCATCATCTGCGGAAACAGGATGCGGCGGAACACTAGAAATGGCTTCATCCCGAATGCCCTTGCAGCTTCAAGCTGGCCTCTCGGCACGGCCATGAACGCGCCACGAAAAGTTTCAGTAAAATAGGCGCCGTAAATGAAACCAAGCGTAATTACACCACTGGTGAAGGGGTCTAAGCTAACCTCGAAATCAACACTGTTCTGGATGCTGTCGAGATAATCCGTGGCATCATTAAGCCAAATCTGCAACGAATAGAAAATCAGCAGCATCAACACCAGATCCGGCACGCCACGAATGATCGTGGTGTAGATTGTCGCCAATCCACGCAGAAACCGGCTTTTTGAAAGTTTTGCCGAAGCACCGAGCAGACCGATGACAAACGAGACCAAGAGCGAGAGCAATGAAAGCTCGACCGTAACAATGGTTCCCCGAAAAATCTGTGGTCCATAACCTGCAAGGTTGAACATCGTCATCCTTTATCATCAAGAGAAACCCAGCCCCGCGCTAACACGGGGCCGGGCCAGACCTTACTTTGCCGGATTGGCGCCGTAGACGTCAAAATTGAAATAATGCGACTCAATCTTCTTGTAAGTTC
>JAJZCG010000102.1 GCA_021846225.1 Pseudomonadota bacterium
TGCGCTGGGGCCAGGAGGCGTTTGATAATTTCCGCGTCGTGCCGCCCGATACCGGCATCTGCCATCAGGTAAACCTGGAATATCTGGCGCAGGTCGCCTGGACCTCGGAGAACGGCGGCTCCACCTATGTATACCCTGACACGCTGTACGGCACCGACAGCCACACCACCATGGTGAACGGCCTGGGCGTGCTGGGCTGGGGCGTTGGCGGCATTGAGGCCGAGGCGGCGATGCTCGGCCAGCCGATTGCCATGCTGATCCCCGATGTCATCGGCTTCAAGCTGACCGGCAAGCTCCCCGAGGGCGTGACCGCGACCGACCTGGTGCTGACCGTGACGCAGATGCTGCGCGCGAAGAAGGTGGTGGGCAAGTTCGTGGAATTCTACGGCGCCGGCCTGGCTGACCTGGCCCTGGCCGACCGTGCGACGATTGCCAACATGGCGCCGGAATACGGCGCGACCTGCGGCTTCTTCCCCGTGGATGACATCACCCTGGGCTATCTGCACCTCTCGGGGCGCGATGAGCACCGGATCAAGCTGGTGGAAGCCTATTGCAAGGCGCAGGGCCTGTGGCGCACCGAGGAAGACCCGGTGTTCACCGATACGCTGGAACTCGACCTCTCCACCGTGCAGCCCTCGCTCGCCGGGCCGAAGCGCCCGCAGGACCGCGTGTTGCTCAAGGATGCGGCCTCGGAATTCGCCAAGGAGCTGACCAAGGGCCTGGGCGTTGCCGCCGATGCCGTGGGCACCAAGGCCGCCGTTGCCGGTAAGGGCTACGAGATTACCCATGGCGATGTGGTGATCGCCGCGATCACCTCCTGCACCAACACCTCCAACCCGTATGTGCTGGTGGCCGCCGGGCTGGTGGCGCGCAAGGCGCATGCGCTGGGGCTGACGCCCAAGCCGTGGGTGAAGACCTCGCTGGCGCCCGGCTCGCAGGTTGTGACCGAGTATCTGAACAAGTCGAACCTCTCGGCGGATCTGGATGCCATGGGCTTCCAGACCGTGGGTTATGGCTGCACCACCTGCATCGGCAACTCCGGCCCGCTGGACGACGCGATTGTGGACGCCATCGAGAGCAACAAGCTGGTTGCGGTTTCGGTGCTTTCGGGCAACCGCAACTTCGAGGGCCGCGTGCACGCCAACGTGCGCGCCAACTATCTCGCCAGCCCGCCGCTGGTGGTGGCTTACTCGCTGCTCGGCAATATCCGCGAGGATATCACCACCGCCGTGATCGGCACCTCCAAGGACGGCAAGCCGGTGTATCTGAAGGACATCTGGCCCTCGACCCAGGAAGTCGCCGATACCGTGCATTCGGTGCTGACGCGCGAGATGTTCCTGGAGCGCTACGGCGATGTGTTCAAGGGGCCGAAGCAGTGGCAGGCCATTGAAGTGACCGGCGGGACCGACACCTATGCCTGGCCGTCCGGCTCCACCTATGTGAAGAACCCGCCGTATTTCGAGGGCATCACCATGGAGCCGAAGCCGGTTTCCGACATCAAGGGTGCGCGCGTGCTGGCTCTGCTGGGCGACTCGATCACCACCGACCACATCTCGCCTGCCGGCAACATCAAGAAATCCGGCCCGGCCGGTGAGTATCTGAGCCAGCATCAGGTGTTGCAGAAGGACTTCAACTCCTACGGCGCGCGGCGCGGCAATGATGACGTGATGGTGCGCGGTACGTTCGCCAACATCCGCATCAAGAACGAGATGATGGGCGGCGCCGAGGGCGGCAACACCAAGCATTTCCCCGGCGGGCAGGATATGTCGATCTATGATGCCGCGGTGAAGTACAAGGCCGAGGGCGTGCCGCTGGTGGTGTTCGCCGGGCAGGAATACGGCACCGGCTCCTCGCGTGACTGGGCGGCCAAGGGCACGATGCTGCTGGGCGTGAAGGCGGTTGTCGCCGAGAGCTTCGAGCGCATCCACCGCTCCAACCTGGTCGGCATGGGGCTGCTGCCGCTGCTGTTCAAGGATGGCGTGACCCGCAAATCCCTCGCGCTGAAGGGCGATGAGACCATCGACATCGTCGGCCTGGACAAGCTTTCGCCGCGTATGGACATCACCATGGTGATCACCCGCGCCGATGGCTCCAAGCAGGAGGTGGAACTGCTCTGCCGCGTGGATACCGCCGATGAGGTGGAATACTACAAGCACGGCGGTATTTTGCAGTACGTGCTGCGCGGGATGGCGAAGGCCGCTTAAGGGCTTCGCCCCTAAGAACCCCACCAAGGGGCGCTGCCCCTTGGTACCCCGGATTTTTTGGACGGCGCTCTGTGAGGGGCGCCGTTTTTTTGTGCGCGAACGGCACAAGGCGAACGAGGCAATGGCCTGTCCGCCTTTGTGAAACTCAATGATTTTTGAAAAAGTGGTGGGCGCGACAGGGATTGAACCTGTGACCCTTCGCGTGTGAAGCGAATGCTCTACCGCTGAGCTACGCGCCCGGTGGGGCAGGGGATAGGACGGGGCGGCCGTGGCTGTCAAGGCGGCGGGGGCGGTATTCTTCCCCCTTCTTCCGGCGCGGCGCGGAGGCTGCTAAACGGGACAAATGGCTGGACATTCACACGCTAAGAACATCATGCACCGCAAGGGTGCGCAGGACGCCAAGCGCGCGCGCATTTATGCGAAACTCATTCGTGAGATCACCGTGGCGGCGAAGGAGGGGTTGCCCGACCCGGCCTTTAACCCGCGTCTGCGCGCGGGCATCGGCGCCGCGCTGAAGCAGAACATGACGCGCGACGCCATCGACCGCGCGATCAAGAAGGCGACGGGTGCGGGGGCGCAGGAGCATTACGAGTCGGTGCGCTACGAGGGCTATGGCCCGGCGGGTGTGGCGGTTATCGTGGAGGCGCTGACGGATAACCGCAACCGCACGGCCTCCGTCATCCGCGCCGCGTTCAACAAATCCGGCGGGGCGCTGGGCGAGACCAACTCTGTCTCCTTCATGTTCAACCGCCTGGCCGCGATTCGCTATCCGGCGGCCACGGCCTCGGCCGATGCCATGCTGGAAGCCGCCATCGAGGCGGGGGCCGATGAGGTGGTGTCGGATGAGGATGGCCACGAGGTACAGACCACGATCGAGAATTTCTTCGCCGTGCGCGATGCGCTGGTGGCGAAATTTGGTGATCCGGCCGAGGCGGGCGTGGAGTGGCAGCCCAATATGACCGTGACGCTGGATGAGGACAAAGCCGCCTCGGTGCTGAAATTGCTCGATGTTCTGGAAGACGATGACGACGTCCAGAATGTTTATGCCAATTTCGAGGTGCCCGAAGAGGTTCTGGCGAAACTCTCCGCTTGACCCGTATCCTCGGCATTGATCCGGGCTTGCGCTTTACGGGCTGGGGGATTGTGGAGTCCGAGGGGAACCGGCTGCGCCATGTGGCCGATGGGGTGATCTCCACCGCGGCTATTGCGGATGTGCCGCTGCGGTTGCGCGCGCTGGACGCGGAGCTGGCGGAGATTCTGCACCGCTACGCGCCGGCCGAGGCGGCGGTTGAGGAGACATATGTGAACCGCAACGCCACCGCGACGCTGAAGCTGGGGTATGCGCGCGGAGTCGCGTTGCTGGCGCCCGCGCGGGTGGGGATACCGGTGTTTGAATATGGCGCGAAGACGGTGAAAATGGCGGTGGTGGGGACCGGGAACGCGGATAAGGACCAGGTGGGGCTGATGGTGCGCCGCCTGTTGCCGGGTGCGGTGAGCAAGCGGGCGGATGCGGCGGATGCGCTGGCGGTGGCGATCTGCCATGCGCACCACCGGGCCAGCCATGCGGCGTGGAGGGTGCCGGCATGATCGCCCGGCTGCGCGGCATTGTGGAGGGGATTGAGGACGGGCGCTGCATCGTGGATGTGGGGGGCGTGGGGTATCTGGTGTTTTGCTCGTCGCGCACGCTGGGGGCGCTGCCGGACGCGGGGGTAGCGAGCCTGCTGATAGAGACGCAGGTGCGCGAGGATGCGATTGCGCTGTACGGCTTTGCCACGGCAGCGGAGCGCGAATGGTTCCGGCTGCTGACCACGGTGCAGGGCGTGGGGGCGAAGGTGGCGCTGGCGCTGCTCTCGGCGCTCTCCCCGGACCAGCTGATCGCGGCGATTGCGACAGCGGATAAGGCGATGCTGACGCGCACGCCGGGCGTGGGGCCGAAGCTGGCGATACGGATTTGTACGGAATTGCGCGAGAAGGCGGGAGGGATGCCGGGCGGCGGCGGCGTGGTGCTCGCGGCCAGCCCCGTTATGAGAGGCAATGCCGCTGACGCGGTCTCGGCGCTCACCAACCTGGGCTACCGGCGTGCGGAGGCTGAGGCGGCGCTGGCGCGGGCGGCTGATGAACATGGCGAGGCGGCGGCGCTGGATGTGCTGATCCGCGCCGGGCTGAAGGCGTTGGCGAAATGAGCGATGATGAGCGGATCACCTCGGGCGAGCGGCTGGCCGATGATGCGGGGGAGACCGCGCTGCGGCCGCAATCTCTCGAAGATTTCACCGGGCAGAAAGCCAGCCGTGAGAATTTGAAGGTATTTATCGCCGCCGCGAAATCCCGCGGTGAGGCGCTTGACCATGTTCTGCTGCACGGCCCGCCCGGCTTGGGCAAAACCACGCTGGCCCAGATCGTCTCGCGCGAGCTGGGGGTGGGCTTTCGCGCGACCTCCGGCCCGGTCATCCAGAAGGCTGGCGATTTGGCGGCGATTTTGACCAATTTGCAGCCGCGGGATGTGTTGTTCATTGATGAGATTCACCGGCTGCAACCGGCGATCGAGGAAATACTCTATCCGGCGATGGAGGATTTCCAGCTCGATCTGATCATCGGCGAGGGGCCGGGGGCGCGCACGGTGCGCATTGATCTGCCGCCCTTCACCCTGGTGGGCGCAACCACGCGCTCGGGCCTGCTGGCGACCCCCTTGCGGGACCGTTTCGGCATTCCGCTGCGGCTGATATTCTACACCGCCGAAGAGCTGACGCGGATCATCTCCCGCTTGGCGGAGAAATTGGAGATGAATTTAACGCGCGAGGGCGCGGGCGAGATTGCCCGGCGCGCGCGCGGGACGCCGCGTGTGGCAGGAAGGCTGACGCGGCGGATACGCGATTTCGCGCTGGTCGCGGGGGCGAAAGTGATCGACCGCGAGGTGGCCGATGCGGCGCTGAGCCGGCTGGATGTGGACCATGTGGGGCTCGATGCCATGGATATCCGCTATTTGCGGCGCCTGGCCGAGCACCATGGCGGCGGGCCGGTGGGGGTGGAGACGCTGGCCGCCGCGCTGGCCGAGGCGCGCGACACGCTGGAGGATGTGGTGGAGCCTTATCTCATCCAGGAGGGGTTTTTGCTGCGCACCAGCCGGGGGCGGATGCTGGGTGAGGCCGGGTGGCGGCATCTGGGCCTGAAGCCGCCACAGAATCGCCCTGATCAGCCTGACTTATTGGGTGGTGACGAGATTTGAAGCATTCCTACGAGTTGCGCGTGTATTATCAGGACACGGATGCGGGCGGCATTGTGTATCACGCCAATTATCTGGCCTTCGCAGAGCGGGCGCGGACCGAGGCTCTGCGCGAGCGTGGCACCCCGCATGCGCAAATGGTGGCCGAATATGGCGTTATGTTTGTGGTGCGGCGCGTCAATTTGCATTATCAGCGCCCCGCGAGGCTGGAGGATGTGATAAGGGTCGAGACCGTGTTTCACGAGGTTGGCGGCGCATCGGTAACACTACTTCAACATTTCTGGCGAGACAGCGACTCGCTGGCCGTGCTGGAGCTTGGCCTGGGTTGCATCCGCGTGTCCGACGGCAGAGCCGCGCGGATACCGGCCGACTGGGCGAGAAAATTAAGGGCATAAGGGGATAGTATTTTGGATCAAACGGTGAACACGGCGGCATTGGCCGCGCCTGCATCGAATCTGTCGCTATGGGGGTTGTTCACGCAGGCCGATATCGTCGTGCAGCTGGTGATGCTTATTTTGCTGCTGGCCAGCGTCTGGGTCTGGACGATCATCATCGAGAAAACCATTACCATGCGCCGGGTCAACCGCGAGGCGAATGCGTTTGAGGATTCGTTCTGGTCGGGCGGCAGCCTGGATGATCTCTACACCAGCGAGGGCGCCGATCCGGCTCACCCGATTGCCGCTGTGTTCGGCGCCGCGATGAGCGAGTGGAAGCGCAGCGTGCGCATCGCCGGGCTGGATGTGGTGAACACCGCGGTGAAGGAGCGGATCGACCGCGCGATGAACGTGACCATCATGCGCGAGATGGACCGGCTGGAGCGCTGGATGATCTTCCTGGCCTCGGTGGGCGCGACCGCCCCGTTCGTGGGTCTGTTCGGCACGGTCTGGGGCATCATGCACTCGTTCTCGGCCATTGCCGCGATGCATAATACCGATCTGGCCGTGGTGGCGCCGGGCATCGCCGAGGCGCTGTTCGCGACCGCGATGGGGCTTGTGGCCGCCATTCCGGCGGTGCTGGCGTACAACAAGATCAGCAACGATCTTTCGCGCTTTGCTTCGCGGATGGAGGGGTTTGGCTCGGAGTTTTCCGCCATTCTCTCGCGCCAGGCCGAGGAGCGTAAGTAAATGGCCGGGGGCATGATCGGCGGCGGCAATGGCCGGCGGCGCTACAGGGCGATGGCGGAGATCAACGTCACCCCGCTGGTGGACGTGATGCTGGTGCTGCTGATCGTGTTCATGGTCACGGCGCCGATGATCACCTCGTCGGTCAATGTTAATCTGCCGCAGGCCAACGCCAAGGCGGCCAGCAATGATTCCAAGCCGATCACCATTACCGTGAATGCGCAGGGGCAGATTTTTCTGCAGAACTCGCAGGTGCAGCTGGCCGGGCTGGTGGCGACGCTGCAGCAGATCTCGCAGCACAATCCTGACGAGCGGGTGTTCGTGCGCGGGGACAAGGATGTGAGCTATGGCGACATGCTGCAGGTGATGGCGACCATCACGCAAGGCGGATTTACGAAGGTCGCCCTGCTCGCCCAGCAGCCTGGGGCGGGCAAGTAGCCCGGACGGAGAGGGAATAGCATTTTGGAACGGGATATGCGCCGCAGCGCGCTGATCTCATTTGGGATTCATCTGGCCATTGTGCTGGCGGCGATTATCTCGCTGCCGCCGATGAAGCTTGAGTCCACGGCTGATGAGAGCGTGAGTGTTGATCTGATTGGCCCCTCCGCGCCGCAGGAGGCGATGCAGGCCGGTAAGGTGGCGGCGCCGGCCGATACGCCGGTGCTGAACAAATCCGCCCTGGCGGTGAAGCAGCCCAAGCCGCAGCCTATTCAGGCGCCGCCGCCGCCACCGCCGCCGCCGCCGCCCTCGCCCAACCAGCAGCCGGTGCCAAAACCGCCCGCACCCGCGCCGCCGCCGCCGCCGCCAACGTTGAGCCCCAACGCGCCCCCGCTGCCGCCGCCGCCGCCAACGCCGCCCAAGCCCACCACGAGCACCGTGGTGCAGCCCAAGCTGCCGATGCCGCCGTTGCCGCAGCCGCCAGCCCCGGCGCAAAGCCCGACGCACCAGCAGAATGTGGTGAAGACCCCGGCGCCTTTGAGCAAGAGCGTGCTGAATACGTTATTGAAATTGCAGGCGTTGCAGCAGCAGAAGCAGCCGCCGACGCATGTTTATAACCCCGACCAGGGCGGCGCGCCCAATGGCGGCGGCAGCAAGCAGAGCACGGCCAATTCCGGGCTGACCGGGGCTGACCGCTCGGCGATTGGCAACCATGTGCGGCCATGCTGGAACGTGGATGCCGGGGCGC
>JAJZCG010000103.1 GCA_021846225.1 Pseudomonadota bacterium
TCGGGGTCCAGCCGGCGCATGACCGGCATGAGAGCGGCGGCGAGATTCATTTGACGTAGACGAGGACGAGCGGCGCGGTGCCGCCGGTGCGCGCGGTGAGCATGATATGGTCAGGCGCGACGCCATCCGCCGCGATGGAGCGGGCGGCGGCGGCGGCCAGCGGGGTGAGCGGCGCGAGGGCGGCGGCGCTGGCGCCCGGCGTGGCGGCGGCGGGGGCTTGCGCCTCGACATCGAACGCGGCGCCGGGCTTGATGGCGAGGGCCTGGCGCACGGCGCCGGCCAGGGGGGCGGCAAAATCGGTGGTGCCGGGGGCAATGCTCACCAGCGGGATGCGCCCGGCGAAGGCGCTGGCGGCGGCGATGGCAGCCGGGTCCGCCGTGCGAGGCGCGGGCGCAAAGCTTTGCCGCCCTGGCAGGGAGCAGGCGGTGAGAGCAGCCAGAGCCAGGAGGGAGATTTTACGCATAATCCAGATGTAACGGCGCACGGCTTGCACGGCAACCGGCACCCGGCCAATCTGCGGGAAAAGGAGATGCAACATGCTCGATCTGATCATTCGCGGGGCCAATCTGGCGGACGGGCGGAGCAATGTGGATATCGGCGTGCGGGGCGAGCGGATCGTTGCCGTGGAGCCGGGGCTGGAGGCCACGGCGGGGCGCGAGATTGCGGCGCGCGGGCGGCTGGTGTGCCCGCCCTTCATCGACAGCCATGTGCATCTGGATTCCGCGCTCTCGCTCGGCATGCCGCGGATGAATGAATCCGGCACGCTGCTGGAGGGCATCGCGCTGTGGGGCGAGCTGAAGCCATCGCTGACGCAGGAGGCAGTTTATGAGCGCGCGAAGCAGCTTTGCCTGTGGTCGATGGCGCGCGGCACGCTGGCGATGCGCAGCCATGTGGATGTTTGCGACGACCGGCTGCTGGCGGTGGATGCGCTGCTGGCGCTGCGCGCGGAGATGAAGCCGTATCTGGATATCCAGCTCGTGGCGTTTCCGCAGGATGGCTTTTACCGCTACGGAAAATCGGAGGAAAACCTGCACCGGGCGCTGGACAAGGGTGTTGATGTGGTGGGCGGGATTCCGCATTTCGAGCGCACCATGCAGGATGGCGCGCTGAGCGTGAAGGCGCTGATGCGCATCGCCGCCGAACGCGGGCTGATGGTGGATATGCATTGCGATGAGAGCGATGATCCGCTCTCGCGCCACATAGAGGTGCTGGCGGGCGAGACGGTGCGCCACGGGCTGGCCGGGCGGGTTGCGGGCTCGCACCTGACCTCGATGCACAGCATGGACAATTACTACGCCAGCAAGCTCATTGCGCTGATACGCGAGGCGGGCGTTGCGGCGATCGCGAATCCGCTGATCAATATCACACTGCAGGGCCGCCACGACACCTACCCGAAGCGGCGCGGGATGACGCGGGTGAAGGAGCTGCTGGCCGCCGGGGTGAACGTGGCCTTCGGGCATGATTGCGTGATGGACCCGTGGTATTCGCTGGGCAGCCACGACATGCTGGAGGTGGCTGGCATGGCGCTGCATGTGGGGCAGATGACCGGGGTGGCGGAGATGCGCGCCTGTTTTGCCGGGGTGACGGAGACCGCGGCAAAGGTGATGAACCTGGTGGACTACGGCATCGCCCCGGGATGCTACGCGGACATGGTGGTGTTGCAGGCGGCCGACCCGATCGAGGCGATACGGATTTCAGCGGAGCGGCTATATGTGCTGCGGCGAGGCAAGGTGCTCGCGCAGGCGGCGCCGCGCCAGAGCGTGGTGACGTTTGGCGGCACCGTGCGAACCTTGGATTTCACACACGCGAATTTGGCGGGAGCATGAGATGAAGACAATACTGGTAACGGGCGCGACGGCGGGATTTGGCGCGGCGTTCGCGCGGCGGTTCGTGGCCGATGGGCACCGGGTAATCGCCACCGGACGGCGGGTGGAGCGGCTGGCGGCACTGGCTGAAGAGCTGGGCGAGAGGTTGCTGCCGATGGCGCTGGATGTGACCGACAAGGCTGCCGTGGCCGGGTTTGTGGACAGCCTGCCGGAGGGCTGGCGGCAGATCGAGGTGCTGGTGAACAACGCGGGGCTTGCGCTGGGGCTCTGCCCCGCTTGGGAGGCCGATCTGGCCGACTGGGATACCATGGTCGCGACGAATGTGACCGGGCTGATCCATGTGACGCGGGCGATTTTGCCGGGAATGGTGGCGCGCAACGACGGGATTATTCTGAATCTCGGCTCGGTGGCGGGGGTTTATCCCTACCCGGGCGGGCATGTTTATGGTGGGAGCAAGGCGTTCGTGCAGCAGTTCTCGCTGAATCTGCGCGCGGATCTGGTGGGCAGGAATATCCGCGTCACGGATATCGAGCCGGGGATGGTGCAGGGCTCGGAGTTCAGCACCGTGCGCTTTGGCGGCGACGATAACAAGGCGGCGGCGGTTTACGCGGGGACGAACGCCATGGTGCCGGAGGATATCGCCGAGACGGCGGCATGGCTGATCTCATTGCCGCCGCATGTGAATATCAACCGGATCGAGATGATGCCGACCTGCCAGGCCAATGGGCCGTTCGCGGTGAAACGGGAGTAGACAACCACGCCGCGCGTTCGTAACCTGTTAACAACTTTAACGGGTGTTTTATGTCGATCGCGCGTGTGAACAGCTTCGCCTTCGCAGGGATCGACGCGCAGCCGGTGGAAGTGCAGGTGCAGATAGCCGCCGGACTGCCCAATTTTTTGATGGTGGGGCTGCCTGACAAGGCAGTGGGCGAGGCGCGCGAGCGGGTGCGCGCGGCGCTGACGGCGATGGGCTTGGCGCTGCCGCCCAAGCGCGTGCTGGTTAATCTGGCGCCGGCGGATGTGCTGAAGGAGGGCAGCCATTTTGACCTGCCGGTGGCGCTCGCCGTTTTGGCGGCGATGGATGTGCTGCCGCGCGAGGAGATGGCGCGGTTCGCGGCGCTGGGCGAGCTTTCGCTGGACGGGCGGATCAACCAGGTGGCGGGGGTATTGCCCGCGGCCATTGCGGCGGCGGGGCGCGGGCTGGGGCTGATCTGCCCCGAGGCGCAAGGGGCCGAGGCGAGCTGGGCGGGAGACATTACCGTGCTGGCGGCGCCGGATTTGTTGAGCCTGATCAATCATTTCCGGGGCACGCAGCAGTTGGCGGCGCCGCCCGCCGGGCTGCTGGGCGGTGGCGGCAAGGCGCTGGACATGGCGGATGTGCGCGGCATGGAGACGGCGCGGCGCGCGCTGGAGGTGGCGGCGGCGGGCGGGCACAACATGCTGATGATCGGGCCGCCGGGGGCGGGGAAATCCATGCTGGCGGCGCGGCTGCCGGGGCTGCTGCCCGACCTAACCCCGCGCGAGGCGCTGGAGGTGAGCATGGTGCATTCAGTGGCGGGGATGCTGGATGGGGGGCGGCTTGTCACCCGCCCGCCGTTCCGCGAGCCGCATCATTCGGCCAGCATGGCGGCGGTGGCCGGTGGCGGCAACCGGGCCAAGCCGGGCGAGGTTTCGCTGGCGCACCGGGGCGTGCTGTTCATGGACGAGATGCCCGAATTCCCCCGGACCACGCTGGAGGCTTTGCGCCAGCCGATGGAGGCGGGGCATACCACCGTCTCACGCGCGGCGGCGCATATTACGTATCCGGCACGGTTTCAGTTGATCGGCGCGATGAACCCTTGCCGCTGCGGGTATCTGGGCGACGGCGCGCGCGAATGCGGGCGGGCGCCGCGCTGCGGTGAGGATTATCAGACCAAGCTAAGCGGGCCGTTGCTGGACCGGATCGACATCATCATTGAAATTGCGCCGCTGACGCCGAAGGAATTGTCCTGGGCGCCGGTGGGGGAGGCAAGTGTTTTGGTGGCGGCGCGGGTGGCCGCCGCGCGCGCGCGCCAGCGCGCACGTTACGGCGAGAACGGAGCCACCACCAATGCCGAGGCGCTGGGGGATTTGATCCGGCTTTCAGGCGAGGCGAAGACGTTTCTGGAAATGGCGGCGGCGAAACTGCGGCTCTCCGCGCGCGGGTATACGCGCAGCATGCGGGTGGGGCGCACCATCGCGGATCTGGCCGGGACAGAAGAAGTGCAGATGGGGCATATCGCCGAGGCGCTGGCCTACCGGCACCGCATGCCGGGGCGGGCGGTGGCGGCGCAGGGCGGCTGAACATGCCGCTTGCGTTTTTCTTACCACCTCGCCGGATGCGGAGACCTTCCTACACGGAACCCCCTGCGGGTTGATTGCTGGTATGGTTTCCTCTGGTACACCATGAACGATAAAGCGCCGACCTTGCACGATTATCTGACGCCGTTGCGCGAACGATGCGCCGCCGATCCGCTGGAGCGACTCGTGCGCGTTTATCAGGCGAAGATCGATATCCAGACCCACTGAAAATTTGCTCCCGATAATTTTCCGGAGTGTTGCCATGGTAAGGCATCTTTGAATAAGTCTCCGTGAAGGGCAACGGTGGCATTCTGTAACCTCTGTTTGATTGCGGAGGGTTGCATGCGTCAGTCGAATTTTGCTGGAGGCGCACGATGAATTTGGCGCTGGACCGTGGCGGCCGACCTCCGCACGATGCATGCTCACGTTGCCGACATTGCAAAAAGTCGAGCGTGGAGATCCTACTGTGAGCCTTGGCGCTTTCATGGCGGTGTTGTGGGCTTTGGGGATGGAGAACCGTCTCGGAGACCTGTTGGAGCGATCCCATCGGCGAGGAATTGGAAGAGCGTAAGATGCGACAACGCGTGCGCCGTACAGACGAGGATGACTGTTAATGGCCATGCAACCTCAAAACCCGCTTCGCCATTAGCCTTTGCGCCGATTGTACGTTCATGTTTGGGCGGCTGGTGAACCACATGTAGCGGGCGTCATCGAAACGGTCGGTGAATACTGGCCGCCAGCCCGGAGATCATCCGCGCTCCGTTACGGGCGCACCTGGCTGGACAGGGCCTGCCAATAGCTCCCCTCGTTCGATGATGTGTGCAGCGTCAAAATCGCAGGTTTATCGTGGGCAGCGCGAAGTCATTCGCGAACATGCAGCACGCGCCAAGGACTTCACCGACCGGCGCTACCGGCATCACGGTATGGTCGACGAGGCACAAAAGGCGCGAAACCACACCAAATCCAGGGTGAGTGCCAAGGTCGAGCACTGCGTCGCGGTGATCAAGGGCGTGTTCGGCTTCACCAAGCTGCGTTATCGAGGGCTGGAGAAGAACACCCAGCGGTTGCTCGTTACCGGCTCTTTGGCCAATTTGCTCATGATCCGAAGGCGGTTGATGCCCGCCTGATTGGCGAAACCGCAAATATACGGCGCTTCAGTGCCATCAGCAGGTGATACAAATGAAACCGATCAACCAAAATATAGCCAATCACGTCTCGACACCAAATAAAATTCACCGAATCTGAAAAACGGACCTTATTCAGAAATGCCTTAACCGAAATTACTCAACTATCTTATCGTTCCGGCTCATAACGGCGCTTGCTCTCCAAATGGGACGGCCGCGGCAAATTCTGACAGTTCTGACCATATTGTGAACCGCGTTAATGGGGCGTGGTAAACGGTGGGAGGGACGGCTTGCACGCTGATTATTTTTGCCAGCACCATTGCGGGCACATGGAACGGGCTGTGGTCCAACCAGTATTCAGTGTCTGTATCATTTTAAATTATATCCAAAGGTTTTTATTTCGACATAGGAATGCTCCTCTATTCTTGCATATCAGCCACTGTGTGTTAAATCGCCGTTGCGACATCAAAAGGCTTTGCGTATATCGGTGCCGGTAAACTCGCCGAGTTTTCGTTACATATTATGCGTTAATTTATTAGGTAAAAATGAACGATATTATTTCGATGAATACTTATTTGTTCGCAGCGTTCTCGCCGCTCACCACTTCTGGATTCCACCGGCACAGGCAATCATGATCTGCTGCCTGGCGTTCACGCAATGATCCTGAGCCCCTGCATCACCCAAGTGGCCGCTGCTTGCACCGTCTCCGCGCCCGCCATAGAGCAAGTCATCGATGGCGCGCACGGCCGGGGCGCCGGTCCCATGGGCATCTTGGCGGCCGAAGGCTGGCATGCCGGCAGCGACAACTCACATGCGCCGCAATGGAATGTGAAATACACGCGTGCGGTATAAAATAATCTAAAATTATAGTAATTATTATATCAAAATTAAGTGTTGTTCCTGAATACGGTTTCACCACTCACACTTGGAGATGTTTGATGAAGAAGGCGCTTTCCGTTCTCGTTCTATCCACGGCCCTCGCTGGGCCTGGTCTTGCCCACGCCACCGTCACGATGCCGCCCGTGGCGGTGAACCTTGGCGTCGGGACTGAGGGTATCAGCGGGGGGATTTCGACCCAGATTATGCCGCGCACACTGAACCTGAGTATCGGCCTGTCTCGGTTTGAGTACAATTCCCATTTTACGGCCGACAACGCCAATTTCAGTTCACACCTTCGCCTTGGCGCGATCCCTATCGTTCTGGCTTGGTTTCCGTTCCACGGAAATTTTTCACTCAATGCGGGCGTGTATATCAATCAAAACCAGGTTTCGGCGACGGCGACCCCGGCCGTGAGCGGCTCCTACACGATCAACGGCAATACCTATACCGCTTCGCAGGTTGGCTCGCTGAGCGGTAAGACGCATTTCAATGTGGCGGCGCCTTATGTTGGGGTCGGCTGGGGCAACCCCTTCGATGGTGGCCGCTGGACGTTTTTGGCAAACGCCGGAGCGATGTATGAAGGCAACCCGAAGGTTCGCCTGAGCGCAACCGGCGCCGCGAGCAATCCCCAGCTCGCAGCTGACGTTGCTGCGGCACAACGCTCCGTCAACTCCAAGCTGAATTTCCTGAATTGGTGGCCGGTGGTCACGTTTGGCGGCGCCTACCGATTCTAATCCCCCCCCTCCGGCGCGATCAGCGTCCTCGCCGGAGGGGGCGTCTCCCGGTCGTTCGAATACTGCTGACGGCCGCAACAGCTCACAGTGCGGCACCCCCACAAATCAAGCCAGCAACAGCCTGTCGTTCCGCCGCACCGCCTTGAGTATCGCTCGGCCAGCAATCGGTGAAGAGGATAGAGGCAATCGGGTAACCGTTGTGAATCAAATCAATTTTGCGGCATTCCGTACAGCGCGATCCTTTTCGATCTAGAATCTTTGCGGCAAACTAAAAGGGCACTTTCCCGTTCTTAAGCAATTATTATCTACTAGATAACAAAACTGATTGGCGATAATTGCGCCAAGCTTTTTAACGATTCCGCATTCTTCAGTATCTCGTTTCTGACTTCCCGCGCCGAACCTCACCAGTCTCGCGAGAACGTGGTGGCCCATAATTTTAATCAAACATTCAATAATCTGAATGCACGCTCGAATATCTCCCGCGACGTTGGTGCCGCCGTTAGCATTGTGGCCGGTGCGCTAATCGCCATGGCTGCCAAGGGGAACGTAGTAGTCACGACTGAAGGTGCCGCTGCTAGTGGTGCGGCAGGTTTTGCGGTGGGGGCTTTTGCAGATCACCTCCAATGCGAGACTTATAAGGTAGCGGCTGCGAATCAGCTCAAAATTGCTACCGCCGCTCTGAAGGCCGGGTAATCCCCCCTGAAATTAAGGGGATTGATAAGTAGAATTTTCTCGGCACATTGCACGAGGAGATTTTTATGAAGACGTCGAGATATAGTGAGCCCCAGATTCTTGCGATTTTGCGCCAAGCTGAGGGTGGTGTGCCGGTGGCTGAGCTGTG
>JAJZCG010000013.1 GCA_021846225.1 Pseudomonadota bacterium
ATGGTTCCGCGCCGGATTCGCCGGTCATATCGCTCATGTCAGATCAGGTTGCGGATGGCGGCGGCGGCAGACTCGCCGGACCGATGGTAACAGACTGAGATCATTAAGAATTTTATCCTGAGTTCAGGCCGATTCATAGCATAAACCTGTCATATTTACAAACCGGGCCAGGCCGTCTGGCGCTTCGTCTCCAGCCGGCAGGCGCGCAGAATCGCGCGCAGGTCCGCCAGCGCCACATCCAGGTCGTGATTCTCGACGATATAGTCGAACTCCCCGGCATGGGAGATTTCCGCCTCGGCATGGCGCATCCGCTCCGCCACCTGCTCCGGCGCGTCGCCGCGCTTGGTCAGCCGGTGGTGCAGCACCTCCAGCGAAGGCGGCTTGATGAACACGCCCACCACATCGCCCGGCATGGCCGCGCGCAGCTGGTGGAAGCCCTGCCAGTCGATGTCGAACAACACATCCTGCCCGGCGCTCAGCGCCGCCTCCACCGGGCCGCGCGGCGTGCCGTAGGAGCGGGCGAACACGCGGGCGTATTCCAGCAGCTCGCCCGCTGCCGCCATCTCGTCAAACCGCTCCTGGCCGATGAAATAGTAATGCTTGCCCTCTTTCTCGCCGGGGCGGCGCGCCCGCGTGGTCACGCTCACCGAGAGCGAGAGCGCGTCATCCTGCTCCAGCAGCGCGCGCGAGAGCGTGGTTTTCCCGGCGCCCGAGGGGGCGGCCAGCACCAGGCAAAGCCCGCGCCGGTTACTCAATGTTCTGCACCTGCTCGCGCAGCTGCTCAATCGCGGCCTTCAGCGAGAGCCCGATGGAGGTGAGCGGCAATGAGGCGGATTTGCTGCACAGCGTGTTCGCCTCGCGGTTGAACTCCTGCATCAGAAAATCCAGCTTCCGGCCGATGCCCGCACCCTCCGCCAACAGCGCGCGGGCGGCGCCGATATGCGCGTGCAGCCGGTCCAGCTCCTCGCGCACGTCCGATTTGGTGGTCAGCAACGCGATTTCCTGCGCGATCCGCTCCTCCGGCAGCGCCGGGGTGGCGCCCAGGATTTCCGCCAGCTGCGCGGTGAGCTTGGCCTTGTGCAAGGCCGGCTGGCTTGCCGCCTCCACCGCGGCGGCGGTGTGCAGCGCCTCGATCTCGCCCAGCAGCGCCGCGGCGATACCCGCCAAGCGCGCGCCCTCGCCCGCCCGCGCCTCAACCAGCTGCGCCAGCGCCTCGGCGAACCCGGCCTGCACGGCGGCGGCCAGGGCGGCCTGCTCCTCCTCGGTATCGTCCTGCGCGGAGACACTGCGCATCACGCCCGGCAGGCCCAGCAGCAGCTCGGCACGCGGGGGCAGCGCGCCGGGGATGTTATCCGCCAGATCGATCGCCAAATCCTTGATCCGCTCCAGCACCGCGAGATCGGGCATCATGCCCGAGACAGCATCGCGCTTTAAGGTGAGCGTGCCGGAAACATTTCCGCGCTTCAACCGCTTGGCGGCCAGGTCGCGCAGGGGGAACTCCAGCGCATCCAGCCCGCCGGGCAGGCGGAGCTTGATATCCAGCCCCTTGCCGTTGACGCTGCGCAGCTCCCATATCCAGGAGACGGGGCCGGCCTGCCCGTGGGTGCGCGAGAAGCCGGTCATCGAGGCGAGTGAGGTTTTTGCGTTCATGGGCTGGCCTCTTAGCAGGAGGCTGCTACGCTGCCCATATGCAGTATCGGACCATCGCGATCACCGGCGCCTCCAGCGGGCTGGGGCAGGCCCTTGCCCTGGGTTACGCCGCCCCCGGCATCACACTGCATCTGGCCGGGCGCGATGCCGCCCGCCTCGCCCAGACGGCCGCCGCCGCGCAGGCCAAGGGCGCGCGGGTTATCCAGGCGGTGGCTGATGTCACCAACCGGGAGGAGATGGCGGATTGGGTGGCGGGGCTGGAGCAGCTCGAGCTGATGATCGCCAATGCCGGGGTCTCCGCCGGGCCTGGTAAAGCCAACCGTGAGCAGGACGAACAGATCCGCCGCGTGTTCGCCACCAATCTGGATGGTGTGTTCAACACCGTTTTGCCCGCGATGGCGCGCAAAACGCCGCGCATCGTCATCATCGGCTCCATCGCCGGGATGATCGCGCTGCCCACCTCCCCCGCCTATAGCGCCGCCAAGGCCGCGCTGGATTTCTGGGTGCGCGCCGCCAGCCCAGGCGCCGCGCGCGAGGGCATCGCGCTGACCCTGGTGCGCCCGGGCTTCATCCGTACACCGATGACCGCGAAAAACCCCTACCCCATGCCCGGCATGCTCGGTGCCGATGAGGCCGCGCGGCGGATCATCCAGGGCATCGCGGCGGGGCGCGGCGTCATCACCTTTCCACGGTGGTTCGCCGCCCTGGCCTGGGTGGCCAATTTCGCCCCGAAATCGGTGTTCACCCGCGTGCCGGGAAAACCCGCGCAGAGCTGAGCCGCACCCGCCCGCGGGCGCCCGAAAGGCTTGGGTGCACTTCTTCAATTATCTGATTCTTAATGATTTTATCACATAAATTCACTATACACCCTGAGTATGAGCGCCTAAACCGGCGGCACAACCTTGAGGCATCCGAGATGACAAACAAACCATCCCACGGTTTCATCCTCTGGGCAGTGCCGCGCTTCCACCGGCCTGTTCAAGCGGTGCAAAGCCATAGCGTTCCCGCGCCATCGGTAAAAACCCTGTTCGTTGCCGCGCGGCCGATTGAACTCCACGCCGCGCCCGTGTCCGAAAAAACAACCGCCGGTCCCGATGAGACCGGCGGCTATCTCTACACCTATCACTAACTCTTAGTTTAGGCCGCCAGCGCGGCATCCAGCGCGGCGCGCAGGCGCGGGTCATCAGCCGCCACATCCGGCGTGAAACGGGCGACGACCTCACCATCGCGGCCGACGACGAATTTCTCGAAATTCCATAGCACCTCGGGCGCCGGGTTGGTGGCGATGCCAAAACCCTCCAGCCGGGTGCGGAAGGCATCGCCGCCCTCAGCCTGCGGCTTGGCGGCTGTCAGCGCCTGATACAACGGATGTTTATCCGCCCCCGCCACCGAGATTTTGCTGAACAGCGGAAATTGCACATCGTAGGTGGTGCTGCAGAAACTGGCGATCTCCGCCTCGCTCCCCGGCTCCTGCTCCTTAAAATTATTCGCGGGAAACCCCAGCACTTCCAGCCCGGCGGCATGCTTCTCGGCGTAAAGCCTCTGCAACCCCTCATACTGCGGGGTCAGCCCGCATTTGGAGGCGACATTCACCACCAGCAGCACCTTGCCCTTGTAATCGCCAAGGTTCGCCGCCTTGCCCTCGATGCTCTTCAACGGAATGTCATAAATCGCGGCCGCCATACTGTTCCCCTTTATGATGTTAATGATGTTAATGATGTTATGTTGCGCGCGGCTGGTGAGCGCCGCTGCCTGCGATACATATTGCCCCGGCGCGGATTTTCAATGCGCGCAATGGCCGCGCCCGGCCTTGCCAGCGCGCGGCGCCATCTGCGAAATGAGCCCATGATCGAAAACCGGCCTGGTTCCGTAAGCGCTGAGCTGATTGCCGTTCTGGTCGCGGTCACGGCCGGGACGCCGCGCGTGCTGACCATTGCGGAGGGCACCTCCCTGCCCTCCGGCCCGCTCTCGCCCGAGCATCGCTCGCTGCAGGCGGGCACGCGCTCCTGGGTGGAGCGCCAGACGCATCATCCGCTTGGCTATGTCGAACAGCTCTACACATTCGCCGATAACGACCGCAACGCCGCGCTGGGAGGCTTTGGCCGCGCGATTTCGATCTCCTATCTGGCGCTGACCCGCGAGCAGCCCAAAACGCTGGACGGCGGCGCCAGCTGGCGCAACTGGTATGATTATTTCCCCTGGGAGGACCACCGCCAGGGCGCGGATCTGCCAGCCCCCCTGCCTGGCGCGCTGCGGGCCTGGGCGCAGGCCGGGGCCAGCCCGGCGGAACGGCGCGCGCGCAAGCAACGTGCCGCCATCGCCTTTGGCCTGGAAGGCCGGCGCTGGAACGAGGAGCTGGTGCTGCAACGCTATGAGCTGCTCTACGAGGCGGGGCTGGTCTCCGAGGCGGCGCGCGACGGCATTGCCTGCCACACCACCCCGGCCCCCCGGCTTGGCCATGCCATGCGCCAGGACCACCGGCGGATCCTGGCCACCGGCATCGCCCGGCTGCGCGCCAAAATCACCTACCGCCCGGTGGTGTTTGAGCTGATGCCCCCCAGCTTCACCCTGCTGGACCTGCAACGCAGCGTGGAAGCACTGGCCGGGCAGCTCCTCCACAAGCAAAATTTCCGCCGCCTGGTTGAACAGCAGGCGCTGGTCGAGGAAACCGGCCAGATGGCCGGGGCCACCGGCGGGCGCCCAGCCAAGCTCTTCAGGTTCCGCGCCGATATCCTCCAGGAACGCGCCTACGCCGGAACCAAGCCGCCGCTCCCGCGCGCTTGACGGGTTATGCTCAAGGCCAGTATAAGCGGCTGCACGAGCGGGCGCGCGCCCGTTTTTTTCTGACCTATTTATGCTCAATTTGAGCATTACTGGATGTACCATGCCGTTGGATCTTACCCAGCTCTACCAGCGCGTCAGCCGCGTGATCCCCCCTATCGAATGGGCGCTTTTCTCACCTGATATCGAGGCGATCAACCGCCTCAAGCGCGAGCGCAACGCGGTGATCCTGGCGCATAATTACCAGACGCCGGAAATTTTCCACGGTGTTGCCGATATCGTTGGTGACAGCCTGCTGCTGGCGCGCGAGGCGATGAAGGTCGATGCCGACGTGATCGTGCTGGCGGGCGTGCATTTCATGGCCGAAACCGCGAAACTGCTGAACCCAGCAAAGACTGTGCTGATCCCCGATACGCGCGCCGGCTGCTCGCTGGCCGAGAGCATCACCGCCGCGGATATTCGCCTGTTGCGCCAGCGCCATCCCGGCGTGCCGGTGGTGGCATATGTGAACACCTCGGCGGCGGTGAAGGCGGAGTCCGACATCTGCTGCACCTCGGGCAATGCGAAAAAAATCGTCGAGAGCCTGGGCGTGCCGGAAGTCATCATGCTGCCCGATGAATACCTGGCGCAGAACATCGCGGCGCAGACCCATGTGAAAATCATCACCTGGGCCGGGCATTGCGAAGTGCATGAGCGCTTCACCCCGCAGGAGATTGCAAACCTGCGCGCCGCCCACCCCGGCCTTACCGTGCTGGCGCATCCCGA
Organism: Pseudomonadota bacterium; assembly: GCA_021846225.1. GTDB lineage: Bacteria > Pseudomonadota > Alphaproteobacteria > Acetobacterales > Acetobacteraceae > Acidocella. Next base: position 5,197 of record JAJZCG010000013.1, read on the forward strand.
ATGCCCGCCCGATGTTGTCGCCGTGTCGGACTTCGCGGGTTCCACCGCGGCGATGAGCGATTACGTGGCGCGCGAAAAGCCCGCCCGCGTGGTGCTGATCACCGAATGTTCGATGAGCGATAATGTCGCCGCCGGCCATCCGGGCACCGAGTTCATCCGCCCCTGCAACCTCTGCCCGCACATGAAGCGCATCACGCTGCCAAACATCCGCGAATGCCTGGAGACGATGCAAACGCAGGTGGAAATTGAGCCCGCATTGATGGCGCGTGCGCGATTGTCGGTTGAACGCATGCTCGCGGTGCAATGAGCGCGCCTAGCTGCCCGGTAATCATCGGCGGCGGCGCCGCGGGGTTGATGGCGGCGCTCTGCCTGGCGCCGCGCCCGGTGGTGCTGCTGTGCGGCGGCACGCTGGGGTTTGAGACCGCCAGCGGCTGGGCGCAGGGCGGTATTGCCGCCGCGGTCGGGCCGGATGACGATTTCGCCCTGCACACGCAGGACACTTTAAGCGCCGGCGCCGGGCTGTGCGACGCCGCGGTGGTGCGCCGGATCATCGAGGCCGGGCCTTGGGCGATTGATTTCCTCACCCGGCTCGGCGCGGATTTCGGCCGCCATGCGAACGGCGCGCTGGCGCTCGGGCTGGAGGCCGCGCACTCACGCCGCCGCATCGTCCACGCCAAGGACGCCACCGGCGCCGAGGTGATGCGCGTGCTGATCAACGCCGTGCGCGCGGCGGAACACATCACGGTCCGCGAACACGCCCAGGCCACCGAACTTGCCGTGCGGGGCAACAAAATTTGCGCCGTGCATGCCGCAACACCCACCGGCGCGCTCAGCCTCGCCACCAGTTGCGCGGTGCTCGCCACCGGCGGCATCGGCGGGTTGTTCGCGCACACCACCAATCCGCTGGGTGCCACCGGCACCGGGCTGGCGCTGGCCGCCAGGGCGGGGGCCGATCTGCGCGATATGGAATTCGTGCAGTTCCACCCGACGGCTCTTTCCTGCGGGCTGGACCCGATGCCGCTGGTGAGCGAAGCCGTGCGCGGCGAGGGCGCTGTGTTCATCGACAACGCGGGCACGCGGTTCATGAATGGCGGCGACCTCGCGGCGCGAGATATCGTCGCGCGCGCGGTGGCAGCAAAATACGCAGAGAATGACAGCGTTTTTCTTGATGCGCGCCGGGTGCCGCCGGAGAAATTCCCGGGCATTTTCGCCACCTGCCGCGCGCAGGGGATAGACCCCGCGACCCAGCCGGTCCCGGTGCGTCCGGCTGCCCATTATCACATGGGCGGCATCGCCGTGAACGCCGATTGCGAAAGCAGCGTGGCGGGGCTGTTCGCGTGCGGCGAGGCCGCCGCGACCGGGCTGCATGGCGCCAACCGCCTTGCCAGCAACTCACTGCTGGAAGCGATGGTGACCGGGCGCATCGTGGCGCAGGCCGTGAGCGGACGCACGGCAGAGGCCACGAATGCCCCGCCGCCTACGCGCCAGGCGCCCCGGCACGCACCGGTTGTTCGTGAAATTTGTAGCCAGAGCCTTGGTATTTATCGCAATGCGCCGGAGCTTGCGGCTGCCGTGGCGCGGTTGCGTCCGCTCGCCGCGCAGTCTGATGCCGCGCTGGTGGCGCTGCTCATGGCGCAATCGGCCCTGCGCCGGCGCGAGAGCCGCGGCGCGCATACCCGCGCGGATTTTCCGCATACCGACGCAGCGCAGGCAACCTCATCCACCATCAATCTTTCCAGCCTTACCGATACAGGACTGAACGCATGATCCCTTATCTTCTCGTTGAACAAGCGGTGCGGGAGGGATTGCTGGAAGACCTCGGCCGCGCCGGGGATATCACCACCGAGGCCGTGGTTCCGCCCGAGCGGCAGGCCGTTTGCACACTCGTCGCGCGTGACCCCGGCGTGGTGGCCGGGCTGGATTTCGCCCGCGCCGCCTTCGCGCTGATCGACCGCAGCATTATCTTCACCGCAAGATTGCCGGATGCCTCACGCGTCACGCCCGGCGAGGTGATTGCGGAAATCTCCGGCCCGGCACGGGGAATTTTAACCGCCGAGCGCGTGGCGCTGAATTTCCTTGGCCCGCTCTCGGGCATTGCCACCGCCACGCGCGGCATTGCCGATGCCATCACCCACACCAAGGCACGCATCACCTGCACGCGCAAAACCACGCCGGGGCTGCGCTTTGCGCAAAAATACGCGGTGCGGTGCGGCGGTGGCGCCAACCATCGCTTCGGCCTTGATGATGCAATTCTCATCAAGGATAATCACATCGCCCTGGCTGGCGGCATCGCCCCGGCCCTGCGCGCGGCCAAACGTGCCGCCGGGCATCTCGTGAAAATCGAGATTGAAGTGGACACGCTGGCGCAGTTGCACGAAGTGCTGCACGAAGGCGTGGACGCGGTGCTGCTCGACAATATGGACGCAGCGCAACTTCGCCAGGCGGTGGCGATGATCAATGGCCGCGCCATCGCCGAAGCCTCCGGCAGAATCACCCCCGCGAGCGCTGGCGCCATCGCGGAAACCGGGGTGGATCTGATCTCGGCGGGCTGGCTCACCCATAGCGCGAAGGTTCTGGACATCGGACTTGATTTTGTCCGCGTGAGCTGATCCGCCCGCCGGTGATTCACGAAATTCCCTGGCGCGCGCCGCAGGATTGCTTTGCCGCCTTGATGCCGGCGCCGCATCTCGCCTTTCTGGACAGCGCCGCCGCAGGCGATGCCCGCAGCCGTTTCAGCTATATCTGCGTCGATCCCTTCAAAGTCCTGCGCGGCGCGCAGCTCGCCCAGGTGGCGGAAGAATTGGCCCGCCACACGCCAATCCCCGGCCCCCTGCCCTTCACCGGCGGCGCGGCCGGGTTTTTCAGCTACGATCTGGGGCTGGGGCTGGAGCCGGTCGCCTCACGCCATGGCAACCCGATGAACCTTCCCGATATGGCCATCGGTTTTTACGATACGCTGCTCGGCTTTGACCATGCCGCGCGGCGCTGCTGGCTGATCGTGGGTGAGCGGGCGGGCGATGACAGCAGCGAGCGAGCCCGCACCCTCCTCGCCCGCCTGACGCAAAAACCAGCACCTGCGCCATTGCCCAAACTCCACTGGCAGGCGGATATGAGACGCGACGACTACATCGCCCAGGTGGAGAAAATCCTCGCCTACATCCGCGCGGGGGACATCTATCAGGCAAACTTCACCCTGCGCCACACCGCCCCGCGGCCCGCGCAGCTTGATCCCGCGTCGCTCTACCTCGCCTTGCGCCAGGCCAGCCCGGCGCCCTTCGCCGCCTATCTGGACTGCGGCGAGGGCCTCGCGCTGCTCAGCGCCTCACCGGAACGTTTCATCAGCCTCTCGCCCGGCGGCGAGATCGAGACCCGGCCGATTAAAGGCACACGGCCGCGCCATGCCGATGCGCGGCGCGATGCAGCCCTTGCCGCCGCGCTTGCACAAAGCCCGAAGGACCGCGCCGAAAACCTGATGATCGCCGATCTGCTCCGCCATGACATCGGCCGCGCGGCACAGATCGGCAGTGTGCGCGTGCCGGAGCTTTGCAAAGTCGAGAGCTTCGCCTCGGTGCATCATCTGGTCTCCAGCGTCACCGCCCGGTTGCGCCCCGGGCTTGGCGCCATCGACCTGCTGCGCGCCACCCTGCCTGGCGGCTCGATCACCGGTGCGCCGAAAATCCGCGCCATGCAGATCATCGACGAGCTGGAACCCTGCCGCCGCGGGCCTTATTGCGGCATCATCGCCTGGATCGGCTTTGACGGCGCGATGGACAGTTCCATCATCATCCGTACGTTGATCGTGACCCCCAGCCATGTTCTGATGCAGGCGGGCGGCGGCATCGTGGCCGACAGCCAAGCGGATGCGGAGTATGAGGAAATGCGCGTAAAGGCCGCTCCAATGCTTGGGGTTTGCGATGGCTGAGCAGTTTGCCTGGCTGAACGGCGCGCTGTGTCCGGTTGATCGCGCGTTCATCAACCCTGCCGACCGCGGCTTCACCCTGGGTGACGGCATATTCGAGACGATCCGCGTGGCCAATGGCGCGCCACGGCACCTGTCTCTGCATCTGGCGCGGCTGTGCCAGGGCGCGGGCGAACTCGGCCTCGCCGTGCCGCTCAACGGCGCGCAGTTTCATGCCGCCATCAGCGCATTGCTCGCCGCCAATGCCATCCAGAACGCCGTGCTGCGCATAACGCTCACACGCGGCAGCGGGCCGCGCGGCCTGTTGCCGCCGGCCAACCCCACGCCGGCGCTGCTCATCACCTGCGCCCCCTTCATCGCCGCCGCGCCTGATGTTTCCGCCATTATCTGCCAGAGCACCCGCCGCAACGAATTCTCCCCGCTCTCGCGCATCAAATCCCTGAACTATCTGGACAACATCATCGCCCGGCGGGAAGCGGAGGCGCGCGGCGCGGGCGATGCGATCATGCTGAACACCAGGGGTGACGCCGTTGCCGCGAGCGCCGCCAATCTCTTCGTGCTGCAAGAAGGCATCTGGGCTACCCCCCCGGTGCGTGACGGCGCGCTGGCGGGCACATTGCGCGCACACCTCCTGGCCCGCGGCCTCGCGCATGAGGCGCCGCTGCTCCCCCGGCAACTGTTAACCGCCGCCTGCGTCTGCCTTGGCAACGCCCTCTCGGTGCGGATGCTGACCATGCTGGACGGCCAGAGCTTGCAAACCAATGCCGCCGCGGCGCAGGCGCTGCGCGCGGTTCTGGAATCGCCTGGGAGCTAGGACTCTGCCTCATTCATCACGCAGCGTCCGGCGCGCGGGGTGGCAGGTGGCGCGCTAGAATGCGAACATAGTCGCTTTTGCCGGAAAATCCGCCTTGGGGGCCTTGAGCCAACTCAGGCGATGATAGACAACGGGCGCACACCCGCCCGGGTACCCAAACCCTGGCCGAAGCCTTGGAGATTTGACCCGACGATGGCAATTGGCGGACATGTGGACGGTATGCAGGGCGCGCAGCTGCTGGGCGGCATGCGCCATGTCATCTCGCCGTCAGCCAGCGCGGCGCCTCCATTCTGGCCGCTCCGCCCGGCGCGGCGCCTGACACCAACCAAGGAGTAGCACGTGGATTTTGACCTATTCGTGATCGGCGGCGGCTCGGCTGGCGTGCGCTGCGCGCGCATCGCGGCGGGGCACGGCGCGCGCGTCGGCGTTGCCGAGTCCCGCTTCTGGGGCGGCACCTGCGTTAACATCGGCTGCGTGCCAAAAAAATTCCTGGTCATGGCGGCGGAATACGGCGCCCTGGCGCAAGACGCGCGCGGCTTCGGCTGGGACACACCTGAAGGAAAGCATGACTGGTCCGCTCTGCTGGCCGCGAAGGACACCGAGATCACCCGCCTCAACGGCATCTACAAGCGCCTGCTGGACCAGGCCGGCGCCACCATCTTCGAGGCCCGCGCCAGCTTCATCGACGCCCACACCCTCGATGCCGGCGGCCAGCGCATCACGGCCGGAAAAATCGTCATCGCCACCGGCGGCCACCCCACCAGCCTGCCCATCCCCGGCGCGGAGCTGGCCATCGTCTCCGATGACGCCTTCTACCTGCCCGCCATGCCAAAGCGCGTCGCCATCGCCGGCAGCGGCTACATCGCGGTGGAGTTCGCCAGCGTGTTCGCCGGGCTGGGCGCGCAAACCCACCTCGTCTACCGCCAGCCCCTGCCGCTGCGCGGGTTTGATGCCGACATCCGCGAGGGCCTCGCCCTGGAGCTGGCGCAAAACGGCGTCACCCTGCACCCCGGCACCACGCCGCAATCCATCCGCGAGGAAAACGGCGCCAAACATGTCACCCTCTCCGACGGCAGCGTGCTGGAGGTGGATCTCGTCTTTTTCGCCACCGGCCGCGCGCCCAACGTCTCGGGTCTCAACCTTGCCGCCGCGGGCGTGAAAACCGCCGCCTCCGGCGCCATCCACGTTGACGAAAACCTCGCCACCTCCACCCCCAACATCTACGCCATCGGCGATGTGACCGACCGTCTGAACCTCACCCCCGTCGCCACCGCCGAGGGCCACGCCCTGGCCGATACGCTCTTTGGCAACAACCCGCGCAGCGTTAGCCTGGAGAACGTCCCCACGGCCGTCTTCTCCATCCCCCCGGCCGCCACGGTCGGCCTCACCGAAGAGCAAGCCGCCGCGCGCGGCGAAACCAAGGTATACCTCACCCGCTTCACCCCCATGCGCCACGCCCTCTCGCGCCGTCCGCGCAAAACCATCATGAAACTGCTGGCCGACGCCGCCACCGATCGCATCATCGGCGCGCATATGCTGGGCGAGGACGCGCCGGAAATCATGCAGGGCATCGCCATCGCCATCACCGCCGGGGCCACCAAGGCGGACTTTGACCGCACCATCGGCATCCACCCCACCGCGGCGGAAGAATTCGTTACCCTGCGTAGTCAGACCAGGGTTGCCGGAGCAAAGACGCCCCCCAAGTAGCCAGCGCGGTCAAATCGCGCGATAATACCCCCAAACGAGGACTCTGGAGACCCAATGGACACGATCACCCCAGCCCATCTCACCCCCGGCTGGACCCCCGCGAGCTGGCGCAACTGCCCCATCCGCCAGGTGCCAAGCTACCCCGACGAAGCCAAGCTGGCGGCGATGGAAGCGCGTCTCACCCGTTTTCCGCCCCTGGTGTTCGCAGGCGAGGCCCGCCGCCTGAAGGCGCAGCTCGGCCAGGCCGCCTCCGGCCACGCCTTCGTGCTCCAGGGCGGTGACTGCGCGGAAAGTTTTGGCGACTTCACCGCCAACATCATCCGCGACACCTTCCGCGTCCTGCTGCAAATGGCCGTGGTGCTCACCTTTGGCGGCTCCATGCCGGTGGTTAAACTCGGCCGCATGGCAGGCCAGTTCGCCAAGCCACGGTCCTCGGACACCGAGACGATCGACGGTGTCTCCCTGCCCTCCTACCGCGGCGACATCGTCAACGGTCCGGAATTCTCCGCCCAGGCCCGCATCCCGGACCCCACGCGCATGGAGTTCGGCTATTTCCAGTCCGCAGGCACGCTCAACCTGCTGCGCGCCTTCGCCTCCGGCGGCTATGCCGACCTGCATGAAGTCCACCGCTGGAACCTTGATTTCGTCGAGAAATCGCCCCTGGCCGCGCGCTACCGCGACCTCTCGGCGCGCATTGATGAGACCCTGGCCTTCATGGGCGCTTGCGGCCTCACCAGCATCTCCGCGCCGCAAATCCGCGAGACTGATTTTTATACCAGCCACGAATCCCTCCTGCTGCCTTATGAGCAGGCCCTCACCCGGCTGGATTCCACCTCCGGCGACTATTACGCCTGCTCGGCGCATTACCTGTGGATCGGCGACCGCACCCGCCAGCTGGACGGCGCGCATGTCGAGTTCATGCGCGGCATCCGCAACCCGATCGGCATGAAGGTCGGCCCCAGCATGGAGGCGGACGACCTGCTGCGCCTGATGGACCGGCTGGACCCCAGCAACGAGCCTGGCCGGCTCTCTCTCATTGCCCGCATGGGCGCCGATAAGGTGGAGGAAAAGCTCCCCGCCCTGCTGCGCGCGGTCAAAGCCGCCGGGCGCACCCCGGTCTGGATGTGCGACCCCATGCACGGCAACACCATCAACACCGCGCAGAAGCTCAAAACCCGGCGTTATGAGGCGATCGTCTCGGAGCTGAGGAGCTTCTTCGCCGCCCATGCCGCCGAGGGCACAATCGCAGGCGGCGCGCATATGGAGATGACCGGCCAGGACGTCACCGAATGCACCGGCGGCGCGCGCGGCCTCTCTGAAACCGATCTCGCCAACCGCTATGAGACCTCCTGCGACCCGCGGCTGAACGCCGAACAGGCGCTGGAACTCGCCTTCTTCCTCGCCGAGGAGCTAAAAACCCGCCGGGCCAAGCGCCAAAGCGCATGAGCCTTTCCCCGCTCAACGAGGCGGAAATCGCCGCGCGCACGGATGCCTATTTCAACCGCACGCGCGCGGTCGTCGCCCGCTTCGGGGACAAGCGCGTCACCTATGCGGTGTTTCTCCGCCGCCCGGTGGTGTGCGCCCCGGCGCTGATGGTGGGCTGGCTGAACGCGGTGGCCGCCGCGCGCGGCGAAACCTTCGAGATAGAGCTGATGCACAAAGAGGGTGAATGGACCGGGGCGGGCGAGCCGCTGGTCTACATCACCGGCAGCATGCAGGCCCTCGCCAATCTTGAAACCCTGATCCTGCAAAAAATCGGCGCCGCCTGTGTTGCGGCCCACAACGCCTTCCAGATGTGCGTCGCCCTGCCCAAAACCGCTTTCCTGGCGATGGACGCACGCCACTGCGCCGGTGCGGAGATGCAGGAGATCATGGCTTACGCCGCCGCCGTCGGCTCGCGCGCCGCCCAGGCCGAGGGCGCCAAAGGCTTCATCGGCAACGCCAACGATTGGACAGCGCATTATTTTGGCGCGCCCACCGGCTACGGCACCATGCCGCACGCCCTCATCGGCTACGCCGGCTCCACCCTGCGGGCCGCGGAAATGTACGCCGAGACCTTCCCCGATGACGATCTCACCGTGCTGGTCGATTATTTTGGCCGCGAGATCACCGACGCGCTGGCCGTCTGCCGCCATTTCTCCACAATGGCCCATGCCGGGCGCCTGGCCGTCCGGCTGGACACCCACGGCGGCCGGTTTCTCGAAGGGCTGGACCCGCAGGAAAGCTACGCCGTGCTGGAACGCCACGCCCCCGGCGCGCTGCGCCGCTACCGCAGCCAGAACGAACTGCGCTACCTCATCGGCACCGGCGTCTCGGCCGCCGCGATCTGGAAGATGCGTGAATCCCTCAACCAGGCCGGTTTCGAGCGCGTGCGCATCGTCGCCAGCTCGGGCTTCGGCGTGGAAAAATGCAGCGTCATGGCCGACGCCAGCACCCCGATCGACGTGGTGGGCACCGGCAGCTTCATCCCCGAAATCTGGTCAGAGACCTATGCCACGGCTGATATCATCGCCTATGATGGCGAGCCGATGGTTAAAATAGGCCGCGAATTCCTGCTCCGCCCAGACAAACGTGACCCCGGCTGACCTTCACGCCGCCGTGGCCAGCGCAAGCCGGCATCTCCGCGCATCAACCAGACGGGCATCACCATGACCACCACACTCAAAATCGCCATCGCCCAGCTCAACCTGCACCTCGGCGCCATTGATAAAAACACCGCCGCCATCCGCGCCGCGCGCCGCCAGGCCGCCGCCATGGGGGCGGATTTGCTCATCACGCCCGAACTCTCCATCTCCGGCTACCCGCCGGAGGATCTGGTGCTCAAACCCGCCTTCGTCGCCGCTTGCGAGGCCGCCGCCGAAAGCCTCGCACCGGATACGGCGGATGGCGGCCCCGGCCTCATCATCGGCACCCCCTGGCGCGAGGGCACCAGCCTCTACAACGCCGCCTTCGTGCTCGATGGCGGCAAGATCATCGCGCGGCGCAAAAAGCACGAACTCCCCAACTACGGCGTGTTCGACGAGAAGCGCGTCTTCGCGCCCGGCCCCGTTCCCATGCCTGTCAATTTCCGCGGCGTCTGCCTCGGCCTGATGATCTGCGAGGACTGGTGGTTCCCAACCGTCCCCAAAACCCTGGCCGATTCCGGGGCCGAGCTTCTGCTCTCCATCAACGGCTCCCCCTTTGAGGACGGCAAGCAGCATACCCGCATTGCGCTGGCCGCGCAGCGCGTTGCCGAAACCGGCCTGCCCTATATCTTCGCCGCGCTCACCGGCGGGCAGGATGAAATCGTCTTTGACGGCGCCTCCTTCGTCCTGAACGCCGATTGCGGCCTCGCCGCCCAGCTCCCGCATTTCGCCGAATCCCTCAGCCTCACCACCTGGACCCGCACGGCCACCGGGCTTAGCTGCGCGCAGACCAGCTTCCCCCCGCCGCCGCACCGGCTGGAGCTGATCTACCAGGCGATGATGATGGGCCTGCGCGACTATGTGAACAAAAACGGCTTCCCCGGCGTGGTCCTGGGCCTCTCGGGCGGCATTGATTCCGCCATCTCCGCCGCCGTCGCGGCTGATGCGCTGGGGCCGGAACGCGTGCGCGCCGTCATGCTGCCCAGCCCCTACACCTCCGCGCACTCGCTGGAAGACGCCGCCGCCTGCGCCCAGATGCTGGGCGTCCCCTACGAGACCATCCCCATCTCCGGCGCCATGGATGCCTTCGCCCAGGCCCTCGCCCCCGCCTTCACCGGCCGTGAACCCGGCATCACCGAGGAAAACCTGCAATCGCGCACGCGCGGCATCATCCTCATGGCGCTGTCCAACAAATTCGGCCCCATGCTGCTCACCACCGGCAACAAATCGGAAATGTCCGTCGGCTACGCAACCCTCTACGGCGATATGTGCGGCGGCTACTCCGTCCTCAAGGACATTTACAAAACCACGGTTTTCGAGCTTTCGCGCTGGCGCAACGACCATACGCCCACGGGCACCCTCTGCCCGCGCGCCCCGGCCATGCCAGAGCGCATCATCACCAAGGCGCCCAGCGCCGAGCTGCGGGAAAACCAGACTGACCAGGACTCCCTGCCACCATATGACATTCTCGACGGCATCCTGCACCGCCTCATCGAGGGCGAAGCCAGCATCGAGGATGTCGCCGCCGAGGGATTTGAACGGAGCACCGTCCTGCGGATTTGGAAACTGCTCGACCGCGCCGAATACAAGCGCCGCCAATCTCCCCCCGGCGTTAAAATCTCGCTGCGCGCCTTCGGCCGCGACCGCCGCTACCCGATGACCAACGGGTTTACGAATTTATTAAAATAGATGCCGCACAATTCAGCCATGCCCGCGTAAAATTCTTTCTTTTCCCCCTGCCCTTTTCCACAATATCGGCTATGAGACCCTTTGGCCCGCCGTGCGGCGGGCTGGACGCGCGCCAAGCCTGGCAGCGCGAAACAGATTGAAGGGTTAGCTTGATGCCGGTTGCGTACTCCGCTGAAGATCTTGAAAAAGTATTCGATTCCAAGATTCTCACCAGCAGCCGGTTCATGGCCGAGATGACCGACGTCACCCTGGATGGCGAGACCATCACCGGCACCAACCAGATGGGCGCCAAGTGGACCACCAAAATCACCCCCATCGCCATGGGCCAGCGCATCTCCTTCGCCGAGCGCGAATGCAGCTGCGGCGAAAGCAAGTGCAAGCACCTCGCCGCCACCGCCCTCAAGGCGCTGGAATGCTTCCCCGTGCTGCGCAAGGCCGCGCCAAAATCGCTGATTGACACCATCATCCCCGCGCATGAGCGCCCCTTCGCGCCGCCGCCGGCCCGCATCCGCCCCACCGGCCGCCGCCCGCGCGCCGCCAACATCGCCGCCGTCCTGCCCGAAGCCCCCGAACCCGGCGCCACCGTGCTGGAACGCCCCTGCACCCCGGTGCTGCGCCTGCGCCGCCTGCAAGCGCCTGATGAATTCGGCCGCCCGCGCATCATCGACGTGCTGACGCTCGATTTCGACTATGCCGGCGTGCGCGTTGACGGCGCCGACGATGCCCAGTTCATCCGCGTCAAATCCGGCGGCCATATCGTCTTCATCCGGCGCGACACCGCCGCCGAAGCCGCCGCGCTCGACGCTCTGCGCCCCGATAATTTCGTGCAGATGCGCGTGGCCGATGGCAAATCCGCCCGCGGGCAGCGCGTCCTCGTCTTCCGTGGCGAAACCGCCGCCGCCCAGTGGCACCATTTCGTCGCCGTGCGCGTCCCCGCGCTCACGGCGCTCGGCTGGCAGAGCAGCATCGAGGCCAATTTTGGCCCGCAGCTGGCTGAGAACGTCGGCAATATCGACGTCACGGTGGAAGACGCCACCAAAGGCAGCTTCAGCCTCGAATTCGGCATCGAGATTGATGGCGTGCGCCACCCCCTGCTGCCCATTCTCGAACACCTGCTGGCACGCGGCGGCTTTGAGGCCGCGCAGATCGTGGGCGATGAGATCATCACCAGCATGGATGACGGCCGCGTCATCAAACTCCCCGCCGAACGCATCCGCCGCCTGCTCTCCGTCATGGGCGACCTTATCGAGGCCGCGGGCCGCACCGCCGAAAAAGCCCTGGTCCTGCCCGTCGGCGCCGCGGCCACGGTGCTGGAGCTGGAGGATGTCCTCACCACCAGCTGGCAGAACGCCGCCACCATCGAAGCCTATGTCGAGCGTTTCCGCGGTGAGCCCGAGATCATCCCGGTCGTGGTGCCCGAGGAATTCCGGGGCCACCTGCGCCCTTACCAGCAACACGGCGTGGACTGGCTGCAGCACCTCGCCGGCCACGGCCTCGGCGGCTTCCTGGCCGACGACATGGGCCTTGGCAAAACCGCGCAGACCATCGCCCATATCTGCGTTGACCACGCCGAAGGCCGCCTCACCGCCCCGGCGCTCATCGTCGTGCCCACCAGCCTGGTCGCCAACTGGACCGCCGAGCTGGCGAAATTCGCGCCGCATCTCAAAGTTGCCGTACTGCACGGCATGGAACGCCACGAGCGCCGCGAGCAGCTCGATGACACCAACGTCGTCATCACCACCTATACGGTCCTGACGCGCGACATCGAGGAAATGAAGCAGATCCCCTGGCACATCGTCGCCCTCGACGAGGCGCAGGCCATCAAGAGCCCCGATGCCCGCGCCACCCGCTCGGTCTGCCAGCTCAACACCACACACCGGCTCTGCCTCTCGGGCACCCCTATCGAGAACAATCTCGATGAGCTGTGGTCGCAGTTCGCTTTCCTCATGCCCGGCCTGCTGGGCGACCGCCGCGGCTTCACCAAGCGCTTCCGCACCCCCATCGAGAAAAACGGCGATCCGGTCTGCCGCGCCCAGCTCGTCTCGCGCATCGCCCCCTTCATCATGCGCCGCACCAAATCAGAAGTCGCAACCGAGCTGCCGCCCAAGCACACCATCCTGCGCCGCATCTCCCTCGCGCCCGACCAGCGCGAGCTCTACGAGACCATCCGCGGCACCTTGTATGAGACCGTGCGCGACCAGATGGCCGAGCGCACCCTGGCGCAGAGCCGCGTCATCGTGCTCGATGCCCTGCTCAAGCTCCGCCAGGCCTGTTGCGACCCGCGCCTGGTCAAGCTCGGCGGCGGCAACCGCGGCACGGAAAGCTCCGCCAAGCTCGACGACCTGATGGAGATGATCAACGAGCTGATCCCCGAAGGCCGGCGCATCCTGGTATTCTCGCAGTTCACCTCCATGCTGGACCTCATCAAGCCCCGCCTCGTCGAAGCGGGCGTTCCCTATGTGGAGCTGCGCGGCGACACGCGCGACCGCGCCGAGCCGGTCCGCGCCTTCGAGGCTGGCGAAGTCCCGCTGTTCCTCATCTCACTGAAGGCAGGCGGCCGCGGCCTCAACCTCACCTCCGCTGACACCGTGATCCATTACGACCCCTGGTGGAACCCGGCGGTGGAAAACCAGGCATCAGACCGCGCGCACCGTATCGGCCAGACCAAATCCGTGTTCGTCTACAAGATGATCGCTGTCGATACGGTGGAAGAGCGCATTCTGGAGCTGCAACAGCGCAAGGCCGAACTCGCCAGCATCGCCTTCTCCGAAGCCGGCGGCCTCGCCTTCAACGCTGATGACATCGACTTCCTTTTCGGCAAGGAACCCCAACACGCCGAGGAAACCGCCGCGCAAGCCGCCTGAAAACCGCGCAATAAAAAACGGCCCGGGAAACACCTGGGCCGTTCTTGGGGTACCCGAACCTTGTTTGGGCTCAGGCCGCCGAAAGCTGGCGCGCCACCACCACCGAGCCGCGCGTGAGCCGGTAATTCGCCTGATCCGCGAACACCGCGCGCAACAGCTGGTTATTCAGCGCATGCCCGGTGCGGCTGCCCACAAACCGGCCGCAGATCGGCGCCCCGGCCAACGCCAGATCGCCCACCACGTCAAGCAGCTTATGCCGCACGAATTCATCGGCAAACCGCAACCCTTCGGGGTTCAAAATATTCGCGCCATCCACGACGATCGCGTTTTCCAAACTGCCGCCGCGCGCCAACCCAACCTTGCGCAGCGCCTCAATCTCGGCCGCCTGCGCAAAAGTCCGCGCCGCGGCGATTTCAGCGGCGAAACTCTCCGCCGTCAGCTGAAAACTATACGCCTGCGCGCCGATCGCAGAGGCCGCGAACTCAATGGCCAGCGAAAGCTCAAACCCCGCCCCACCGGCGCCATGCGGGCGCAGCTCGGCGAACGCGCCATCCTGCTCCACGCGCACGGTGCGCAAAATCTCCAGGCTTTCGCGCAAGCCCTCATGCGCAACCACGCCGGCACTCTCAATCAGGCGCAGAAACGGCGCGGCCGAACCATCAAAAATCGGCACCTCCGCGGCGTCAACCTCAATCACCAAATCATCCACGCCGCTCGCCGCCAGCGCCGCCATCAGGTGCTCAATGGTCCCCACCCGCGCCGCGCCCAGGCTCACCACCGTGCACAACCGCGTATCGTTCACATGGTCAAAACGCGCGGGAATTCGCACGTCGAGATCGGTGCGATGAAACACAATCCCAGCCCCCGGCTCGGCCGGCACCAGCCGCAGCGTCACATCCGCGCCGCTATGCAGCCCATGCCCGATGGCGCAAATCGCCGTCTTCAACGTCCGGCGCGGGGCCAGGGCGTGTTCGTTGCCGGTAAAGCTGTATCTGTCACGCAAAGACGACATTTTCGGGTCCATCATTAATAACAACTTACTATCTAGCCGCCGTCGCGCGCTACCGCCAGTCAATCATTATTTCCGATTATGTCGCTATAACATTCTGAATCTAAACAATAAAAAAAACACCGAGCCGTCTCCGGCCCGGTGCTTCATAGCGGCGCGGCGAACCCGCCGGGGGTTAGTTGTTCCGGCGCAAAAACGCCGGAATGTCCAACCCGATCTCATCAAGCTGCGCCGGACGCACGGCAGGGCGCGGCGCTTCGGTATGCACGGCCGGTTCCTGGCGGTGCGGCTGCACGGGCGCCGCCGCTTTGGAGCTGCCAAACCCGAACACGGATTTGAAAATGCTCGTGCTGCGCGGCGGTTCGGCCGGGCGCTGGGGTTCGGGCATCACGGCTGCGCGCATCACCGGCGCCGGGCGCACGGGCATGGGCGCAACCGGCTCACCCAGCTCCAGCTCCTGGCCGCCATAAGCCTTGGAAACCAGCGGCGCGTTCGGCGGCTCGGGCACATAGCCGGCCGGGCGGGAAACGCTCCCGCCTTGCGGCATCTGCATCATCTGCGGCGCGCCCGGATGCGGCTGCCCGGCGTTGTGGCTCACGGCCTGCGCCGGAAATGCGGCTGGCTCGGCACCGCCATTCACCACCTGGAGCTTCGGCATCTGCTGCGGCTCGCTGTCAATTCCGGTCGCAACGACCGAAACCCGGATCCGCCCCGCCATGCTCTCATCGAGCGACATGCCGAACATGATATTCGCATCCTTGTCGACTTCCTCGCCAATCCGGTGCGCCGCCTGGTCAACCTCGAAGAGCGTCACATCCGAACCGCCGGTGATGTTGATGAGCAGACCATGCGCCCCGCGCATATTGGTATCTTCCAGCAACGGATTGCTAATCGCGGCTTCGGCCGCGCGAATCGCGCGGTCCTCGCCCTCGGCCTCGCCGGTGCCCATCATCGCCTTGCCCATGACTGACATCACCGAGCGGATATCGGCATAGTCAAGGTTCACGATGCCGGGCAGCACCATCAGATCGGTCACGCCGCGCACGCCCATGTAGAGGACGTTATCGGCCATCTCGAAAGCCTCTTTCCAGCCAGTGCGCTCATTGGCGACCTTGAAGAGGTTCTGGTTGGGAATCACGATCAGCGTATCGACATAGGCCTGCAGCTCGGCAATACCTTCCTCGGCGGCGCGCATGCGCTTCTTGCCCTCGAAGGCAAACGGCTTGGTGACAACACCAACGGTCAGAATGTTACGCTCGCGTGCCATCCGCGCGATCACCGGCGCGGCGCCCGTGCCTGTGCCGCCGCCCATGCCTGCGGTGATGAACACCATATGCGTATCTTCCAGATGCCGCGCCAGATCGTCCGCCGCCTCATCGGCCGATGCCTTGCCAACTTCGGGCCGCCCGCCAGCACCGTTGCCCTGGGTGAGATGCGGCCCAAGCTGAATGCGCTTTTCCGCGAGCGAGCGTTGCAGCTGCTGCGCGTCCGTATTCGCCACCACGAAATCCACGCCCGGCAATTGCAGCGAGATCATATTGTTAACGGCATTACATCCACCGCCACCAACGCCGAACACGGTAATCCGCGGCGTGAAGTCGGTGGTCGACGTCTTCTGGATCGTCAGGTTCAGGGTCATCGGTTATCTCCTCAAGGCAGTATCGGTAAAGAACGCTTCGTTTTCATGTCAAACACGATTTTTTAAAAAATCGACAACGCCGCGGAACCATCCGCCGCCACGCTCATTTTCAAAATTTATATCCTGCATGGTCTGGCCTTCACCGGTGGCAAAAGCCAGCAATCCCACCAGCGTCGCGAAGTTGGGCGCGTTCGCCGAATCGGGCAACCCGATCACCCCGCCCGGCCGGCCCAGCCTTACGTTACGCTCCAGTATCTGCGCGCTGAGTTCGCGCACGCCGCCCAATTGCGAGGCGCCGCCGGTCAACACCACACGCGTGCCGCCCGCATCGCCGTAGCCGCCGGTTTCCAGCCGGTCCTTCACCAGCTCGAAAATCTCCTCGATCCGCGGCCGGATTACGTTGATCAGCATGGAGCGCGGCATTTTCGCGATCTGGTGCTCATCCTCGCCCACCTGCGGCACCGGCAGCAGCTCGCGCTCATCATCGGGGCTGCCCTGGCAGTTGCCAAACAGCGCCTTCAACCGCTCCGCATGCACGACTGAGGTGGAAAATCCCCGCGCGATATCATTGGTGACATGAATGCCCCCCAGCGGAATCTGCGCCGTATGCACCACCTGCCCTTCGGAGAACACCGCCATCGAGGTGGTGCCCCCGCCCATGTCGATCACCGTCGCGCCCAGCTCGCGCTCATCGCCGACCAGCGATGCCAGCCCCGCGGCCAGCGGCGCCGAGACCAGCGCCGCGATATCCAGCTCGCAACGCGACAAACAGGCCGAGAGCGTACGCAGCGCCGTGTTGCCCGCATCCACCACATGCAGCTGCGCCGAGAGCGTATCGCAAAACAACCCGCGCGGATCGAGCACACCATCGGTCGCATCGGTGGAAAAACTCAACGGCAGCGCATGGATCGTCGCCCGCCCTTCCGCCGCCGCGCGCGCGCGCGCCTCGCGCACCACGCGCTTGATGTCATCTGCGGTCACCGCGCGGCCATCCACCGGCCATTGCACATTGAACAGCCGCGATTCCGGCTGCCCGCAGGAGAGGTTCACATAAACCGACTTCAACCGCATATCGGCGGTCTCCTCGGCCGCGCCCACCGCCGCGCGAATCGCCTTCTCCGCCTCTTCCAGGTCCACAATGCCGCCGGATTTAATCCCCCGGCTCTTCTGCCAGCCAAACCCCAGCGCGCGCAGCCGCCCGTCGGATTCCGCCCGCCCGATCAGGCAGGTGATTTTCGTCGAACCGATATCCAGCACGCCAAACGGTCCCGATCGAAGCACCTTGCCACGCAGAGTCTCCTCGGGCTGCGGCTTCATCGCGCGCTCCTGCGCGCCCCGGCGAGAAAGATCATTCATGCGCGCCCGCCCCTTTTCATGTGTGGCTGTCCTTGGCCGAAACAGGCGCAGCCGCCGGATAGGGGCGCACCACCAATTTGCCCGCCTGGCGCAGGTCGATCACCTCAACCGGCCGGTCGAGCAGCTGCATGCTGGTCTGCAGGGCGCCAAGCTGGTTGACCGCCTCCTTCTCACCCTCAACCGGCAGCTTCACCAGCGTCTGGTCCTTCAGGATCAAATTCCAGCGCAGCCCATCCACCCGCTCCGCCGCAGTCACCCGCGAAGCCAGCGCTGGCACGGCCTTCAGCTCGCTCATCAGCGCCGCCGCATATTGCGGCGCATCCGCCCCCGTGAGCAGCAACAGCGAGGGTTCCCGGCGTTTCGCCGCCGCCGCATCCTGTCCGGCGATCACCTTGCCGTTTTTGTCGATCAGCACAAACTGCGGCGGCGCGCCGTTGGCGCCGCCGGTCTGCCAGATGGCAAAGGCATTCCGCTCGGTGATGTTCACGATCAGCGTTCCGGGCAACACGCGCTCCACC
This sequence comes from Pseudomonadota bacterium, assembly GCA_021846225.1. Lineage (GTDB taxonomy): Bacteria > Pseudomonadota > Alphaproteobacteria > Acetobacterales > Acetobacteraceae > Acidocella. Next base: position 23,336 of record JAJZCG010000013.1, read on the forward strand.
GTGGCGCTCTGCACCGGCCCCAGCTGTTCCACGCGGGCCTGCACCGCGCCCAGCGAAAACCCCAGCGCAGGCTCGCCCGGCTGCACGCCGATGGCCGCCCGCAACACCGCCGGGTCTAGCGTCTGCGCGCCTTGCACCTCGATTTTTGAAATCCTCAGCCCCACATCGGCCCCCAGCGCCGCCAGGCCAAAACCGCCATGATGCGCGCTCACCCGCGCGGGCGCCGGCGCGGATGCGATGGAGGGCAGCGAGCGCACCAGCTCCCCCCCCACGATCAGCACCGAAACCGCGCCCAGCACCCATAGCCCTGGCTTCAGGCTGCGCTTCACCCGCCGGAAATAGAGCTTGCGCGTGCTCAGCCGGTCCTGCGGCGCGGCAGCTTTTTTCGTCCGCGCGCGCGGCGGCGCGGCAGAAATCGCCGTCCGTGCGGTGGCGCCTACACGCGGCATGCCGCCCGCTCCACCATCCAGGCGCAAAGTGCGCGGAAATCCATGCCCACATAGGCCGCCTGCTCGGGCAGCAGCGAGGTGGGCGTCATCCCCGGCTGCGTGTTCACCTCCAGCAGCACCAGCCGCCCGCTCGCATCGTCGTAGCGCAAATCCGCCCGGCTCGCGCCGCGGCACCCCAGCGCCCGGTGCGCCGCAAGCGCCACATCGCGCGCCCGCTGCGCCACCTCGGCGGGAATATCCGCGGGCACCACATGGCGCGAGCCGCCGGCCGCATATTTCGCGTGGTAATCGTAAAAACTCTCTTCGGAGAGTATTTCCGTCACCACCAGCGCGCGGTCCTCCAGCACGCCCACGGTCAGCTCCCGCCCGGGCACGAACTGCTCGGCCATCGCCGGGCCGTAATGCCATTCCTTCACAATTTGCGCCCGGTTGTTGCCGCCCGGCTGCACAATATAAACCCCCACCGAGGAGCCTTCATTCACCGGCTTCACCACATAGGGCGGCGGCAGCGGGTCATGCTCGGCCAGCTCCGCGATATCGATCACCCGATGCGGCGCCACCGGCAACCCGGCATGCGCGAACACCGCCTTGGCCGCGGCCTTGTCCATCGCCAGCGCGGAGGCCCGCACGCCCGAATGCGTGTAGGGAATCCCCAGGTAATCCAGCACGCCCTGAATCGTGCCATCCTCGCCGAAACGCCCGTGCAGGGCGTTGAACACCACATCCGGCGCGGGGGTGAGCGCTGCGATCACCGCGCGCAAATCCTCGCCCACTTCCACCGGCAGCACCTCGAACCCGGCACTGCGCAGCGCCGCGATCACCTGCGCGCCCGAGCGTAACGAAACCTCACGCTCGGCGGACATGCCCCCCAGCAAAACCGCGACACGCATCATGCGGGCACTCCAATCCGTTTAATTTCCCAGCGCAGCGAAACGCCCGCGTTGCGCTGCACGCGCGCGCGCACATCCTCGCCCAGCCCCTCCAGATCCGCCGCCGTGGCCTCTCCGGTGTTAATGAGGAAATTGCAATGAAGTTCAGATACCTGCGCGCCGCCGCGGCGCAACCCCCGGCACCCGGCGGCATCAATCAGCTCCCAGGCCTTCTGGTCGGGCGGATTGGCGAAGGTCGAGCCTCCCGTGCGTGCGCGCACCGGCTGGCTCGCTTCACGGCTGGTCTTTATCTGCGCCATCTTCGCGGCAATCGCCTGCGCATCGCCCTTGCGCGCACGCAGCCTGGCCCGCACCACCACCGCATCGGCCGGCAAATTCGCATGGCGATAGCTCAGGCCCAGCTCATGCGCCTCCACGCGCACCAGCTCACCCGCGCGCGTCACAATCTCCACCCAGTCGAGCACCTGCGCCATATCCCCGCCGTACGCGCCCGCGTTCATCGCCACCGCGCCGCCGATGGTCCCCGGAATGCCGGAGAGAAACTCCAGCCCCGCCAGCCCCGCCGCCGCCGCATGTTCCGCCACCGTCACATCCAGCGCCGCCGCCCCGGCGATCATCCCGCCGTCCTCGACCACGATCTCGCCAAACCCGCGCGCCAGCTTGATCACAACGCCGTTGATCCCGCCATCGCGCACAATCAGGTTGGAGGCGGCGCCTATCACCGTCACCGGCATTTCCAGCGGCAACTCCCGCAAAAACGCGCATAAATCCGCCACATCCGCCGGGCGCACCAGAAACTCCGCCGGCCCGCCGACACGAAACCACGTCATCGGCGCCAGCACCGCCCCCGGCGCCACCCGCCCGCGCATTTCAGGCAGGACCAGGCTCATCATCACAGCCGCCCCCGTGGACGCGCCGCATCCTGCAACCCCTGCAACTGCGCAGGCAGCGCCGCCGCCCAATGCGTGATGCTGCCCGCGCCAAGGCAGACCACGAAATCGCCATGCCGCGCGATGGCATGCACCATCTCCGCCAGATGCGAGGGATCAGTCAGCGCCACCACCTGGCGGTGCCCGCGCGCGCGCAACCCCTCAACCAGCGCATCGCGGTCCACACCCTCGATCGGCGCCTCGCCCGCGGCATACACATCCGCCACGATCACCGTCCCCGCATCATTCATGCAGGTGCAAAACTCCTCAAACAGCGACTGCAACCGCGTGAAGCGGTGCGGCTGCACCACGGCCACCACATCGCGCGCGCCCGCCTGCCGCGCCGCCTTCAGCACCGCGGCGATCTCCACCGGATGATGCCCGTAGTCATCGATCACCGTAATCCCCCCGGCCTCGCCGGTCTTGGAGAAGCGCCGCTTCACCCCTGCGAAATTCGCCAGCGCCGCCTTGATCTGCGCCTCGGGAACATCCATCTCGGCCGCCACCGCGATCGCCGCCACCGCGTTGGAGACATTGTGGTTGCCCAGCATCGGCAGCCGGAACGGCCCCATACGGCGCGCCCGCTCGGAAATCCGGTCGGAGAACCTCACCTCGAACGTCGCGCCATCCTTGCTCGAGATGATCCGTTCCGCGCGCACATCCGCCTGCGGCGAAAACCCATAGGTAATCACCCGATGATCCGAAAGCGCCGGGATCATCTGCTGCACCGCCGGATGGTCGATGCACAGAACCGCAAAGCCGTAGAAGGGAATGTTCGAGACAAACTGCCGGTAGCCCGCCTCCATCGCCTCGCGCGTGCCCCAATGGTCCAGATGCTCCGGGTCCATGTTCGTCACGATCGTGATCACCGCGGGAAGCCGCAGGAAACTCCCGTCGGATTCATCGGCCTCCACCACCATCCAGTCACCCGCCCCCAGGCGCGTGTTGCTGCCATAGGCGTTGATGATGCCGCCGTTGATCACGGTGGGGTCAAACCCGGCGCCCTCGAGCACCGCCGCCACCAGCGAGGTCGTCGTCGTCTTGCCGTGCGTGCCGCCGATTGCCACGGCCCATTTCAGCCGCATCAGCTCAGCCAGCATCTCCGCGCGCCGCACCACCGGGATCAGCTTGCGCCGCGCGGCCAGCACTTCGGGATTGTCCTTGGGCACGGCTGTGGAAATCACCACCACCTGGGCATCGCCCAGGTTCTTCGCATCATGCCCCACCGCAACCCTGATCCCCGCCGCGCGCAGCCGCGCCACATTCGCGTTCTCGGCGATATCGCTGCCCTGCACGGCATAGCCCAGCTCATGCAGCACCTCGGCAATGCCGGACATGCCAATCCCGCCGATGCCGACAAAATGAATCGTCCCGATGGAAAGCGGCAACGCCCTCATGCGCCCGCACCTTCCATTACCAACCCCGCCAGCCGCGCCGCCGCATCCGCACGCCCCGCCTTCGTGGCCGCTTGCGCCGCTTTCACCAAATCCTCAGGCTTCATCAGAATACTTTCAATTTTATCAGCCAGCGCCTGGGCGCTCAGCCCGGCCTGGTCCAGCCGCCACGCGGCCTGGGCATCCACCAGCGCATCCGCATTGGCACGCTGGTGGTCATCAATGGCGCTGGGCAGCGGAATGAAAATGGCCGGACGCCCCGCCACCGCGATTTCCGCCACGCTCGAAGCCCCGGCACGCGCAATCACCAGATGCGCGCGCTGCAAGCGCGTTGCCACATCGTTGAAAAACGGCGCCAGCTCCGCCTCAATCCCCGCATCCTTCAGCGCCACCCGCGCCGCACCCAGTTCTTCCGTCCGGCACTGCTGGCTCACCACCAGCCGCGCCCGCAACGCCGCCGGCAGCAAAGCCAGCGCTTGGGGCATCAACGAGCCGAAAACCTTCGCCCCCAGCGAGCCGCCCAAAATCAACAGCTCAATTTTCCCATCCGGCGGCGCATATCCCTGCCCATGCAGCGCCGCCACCGCCGGGCGCACCGGATTGCCAAGCAGCACGGTTTTAACCCCCGCAGGCACCGCCGAGGTTTTCTCAAAACTCAGCACCAGCACATCGGCGAGGCGCGCCAGCAGCCGGTTCGCCCGCCCCAGCACCGCGTTCTGTTCATGCAGAAAAATCCTTGGCCGCCGCCCCAGCAAAACAGCCGCCACCACCGGCGGCACCGCCGGATATCCGCCAAACGCCACCACCACGCCCGGCTGCAGCGTCCGCAAAATTTTCCGTGCCTGGAACACGCCCCGCGCCAAGGCCGCGGCGCCCTCCAGCGCACTGCGCAAACTCCGGCCAGACAGCCCCGCCCCCGCGATCACATGCCGTTCCGCCTTGGCAAACACCGCCGAGGACAATCCGCCCGAGCGCGCATCGGTCAGCAGCACCACGCGCACGCCGCGCGCCAGCAACGCCGCCGCAAGCGCCTCAGCCGGGAAAAAATGCCCCCCCGTGCCGCCGGCCGCGATCACCACCGGCGCGCTCATGAATACTCTCCCTGGTGGCGTTTTCGCGTCAGCGCGAGCAAATATCCCATCTGAATCGATATCGCCAGCACCGAGCTGCCACCATAGGATATGAACGGCAGCGTCATCCCCTTGGTCGGAATCAGCGAAAGCGACGAGGCCATGTTCACAAACGCCTGCAGACCAAAACCCACGATCAACCCGCCCGCCGCCAGCACCACGAACAAATTCGGCTCCGCCAGCAAGCGCACCAGCGCGCGCATCACAATTGCCGCGAACACAAAAATAATGAACCCGCAGAAAAACAGCCCGAACTCCTCGCCCGCCACGGCAAACACGAAATCCGCCCGCGCATCTGGCAAATAATGCTTAACCTGCCCCTCGCCCGGCCCCAGGCCGAACATCCCGCCGTTGCCAAACGCCGAGAGCGCGGTAAGCGCCTGATAAGCCGAAGTCTTTGTTGGATGCAGGAACAATTCCACGCGCGTATGCACATGCGAAATAAAGAAAAATGCCCCGATGAACGCGAGCACCACCAGCCCCGCCGCCACGCCCACCCATTTCATCTCCATGCCGTCGAGATAAAACTGCGAGAACACCACCATGGTGAACAAAAATGTCATGCCGATATCGGGCTGCATTTTCAGCATCAGCGCCGCGATCAAAAACACCCCCAGCGCCGCCCGCTTGCCGGGAAACCCCGGTGTGCGCCGCGATTCCGCAATCAGCCAGGCGATGATGATGATAAATCCGGGACGCAGAAACTCGCTCGGCTGAATGGTGAAGCCGGGCAGTGAAATCCACCGGTGCGCGCCATCCACCTCCACGCCATGCACCAGCGTGAAGCCGGTGAGGAAGAAGAACACAATCCCAAGCCCCAGCGCACTCAGCTTCACCTGCCGCAGCGAAAGCATGGACATGCCCAGCATCACCACCCCGCCCACGGCGAGAAAGAAAATCTGCCGCAGCATCGCCATCATATGCGGATCGGTCAGCCGCATGGAGATCCCCGGCGTCGCCGCCAGCGCCAGCACATAGCCAATGCCGATCAGCACCGCGAGCGCAACCAGCGTCACCCGGTCCACACTCCACCACCAGCGGCCGATCACCGATGTATCCGCGCGTGAGAGCGGCGGCATCACACGCCCCCTTTCGCCAGCGCGGCAAACCGCGCGCCGCGCGCCTCAAAATTCGTGAACTGGTCAAAGCTCGCGGCCGCGGGCGAGAACAATACCACCCCCGCGCCGCTCGCCTTGGCAGCCTCGAACGCCAGCGGCACCGCCGTCTCCAGCGTCCCCGCCACATCGTTCTCCACCCCGTGCGCGCTCAGCGTGGCGGCAAACGCCGGCCCATCGCGCCCAATCAAAAACGCCTTCTCGATCCGCAGGAAATACGGCGCCAGATCATCAATCCCCCCGGCCTTGGCGACGCCGCCTGCAATCCACACGAAGCGCGCATAGCAGCCCATGGCCCGGGCCGCCGCGTCGGCATTGGTCGCCTTGCTGTCATTGATAAAACGCACACCCTCGCGCTGCGCGACCTCCTGCTGGCGGTGCGCCAGGCCGGGGAAACTCGCAATCGCGCGCGCAATCGCCGCCTCGGCCACACCCAGTGCCCGCGCCGCCGCGGCCGCCGCCGCCGCATTCTGCGCGTTGTGCTCGCCCGGCAGCGCCCTTGCCCCGGTTGCCCCGCCCACGCCGGAAATCCGCACCACGCGCGCCGCTTGCTCATCCAGCCAGCCCGCCATCTCGCGTGAGGGGGCGTCATCCACGCCAACCACCGCCACGCAGCCCGCATCCTGGCGCGCGAAAATCGCACGCTTGGCGGCCGCGTAGCCTGCCATGTCGCCATGGCGGTCCAGATGGTCGGGGGACAAATTCAGCATAACCGCGACATCGAAGCGCAGGCTGGCGAGTCTCTCCAACATATAGCTGGACATCTCGAGCACATAAACGCCGTTGTCGGGCAGCAGCGGCAGGCTCAGCGCCGCCGGGCCCAGATTTGCCCCCGCCGCGTTGGGCACGCCCGCCGCATCGAGAATATGCGCCAGCAGCGCCGTTGTAGTGGATTTCCCGTTCGTCCCGGTAATCCCGGCAAACCGCGCCTTGCTCGCGCTGCCCCGCACCGCGCGGAACAGCAGCTCCGCATCGGTGAGTACCGGCACGCCATGCGCCAGCGCCCAGGCGGCCTGCTCATGCGCCTTGGGCAATTTGTGCGCAATTCCGGGCGAGAGCACCAGCCCATCCAGCCGCCCCGCAACCGCCGAGGGCTTCTCCACCACGAACCCCGCCGCCGCCGCGCGCGCGCCCGGCGCGTCATCCCACACGAACACCTGCGCGCCCATGTCGCGCAACGCGCAAGCCGCGGGCATCCCGGCCTTCCCCAGCCCGAGCACGGCAAAGCGCATCCCAGCAAATACCGGAGAAAATTTCATCTTATCTTCAGGGTGGCCAGACCCACCAAGCCCAAAATCATGGCGATAATCCAGAACCGGATCACAATCGTCGGCTCCGCCCAGCCCTTCTTCTCAAAATGGTGGTGCAGCGGCGCCATCAGAAACACCCGCCGCCCCGTGCGCTTGTACCAGAACACCTGCACGATGACCGAAACCGTCTCCACCACGAACAACCCGCCGACAATCGCCAGCACGATCTCGTTTTTGGTGGCAACCGAAACCGCGCCGAGCGCCCCGCCCAAGGAGAGCGAGCCCGTATCGCCCATGAACACCGCCGCCGGCGGCGCGTTGAACCACAAAAACCCCAGCCCCGCGCCAATCAGCGCGGAGAGAAACACGGTCAACTCGCCCGAACCTGGAATAAAATTAATTTCCAGATACCCGGCGAAAATCTTATTGCCCACCAGATACGCGATCAACCCGAAAACCGCCGCCGCAATCATCGCCGGCACAATCGCCAGCCCGTCCAGCCCGTCAGTCAGATTCACCGCGTTGGATGCCCCCATCATCACGAACATCGCCACCAGGGGAAAGAAAATCCCAAACGGTATCAGCACGTTCTTGAGCATCGGCAGCGCCAGCTCGCTGCCCAGCGGCGCTGGCATCAGCCGCGTCATCCACACCGCGGCCACCAGCCCGATTGCCGCCTGCGCCACCAGCTTCACCCGGCCGGGAACCCCCTTGGTGTTGCGCTTGGTCAGCTTCAGGAAATCATCAGCGAAGCCAATGGCGCCATAGCCGAAGGTCACCAGCAGCACCCCCCAGATGTAGCCGTTGTGCAGGTCCGCCCAGATCAGCGTCGAGAGCCCCATCGCGATCAGAATCAGCACCCCGCCCATCGTCGGCGTGCCCTTTTTCTCGATCAGATGCCGCTCCGGCCCATCGGTGCGAATCGGTTGCCCGTAGCGCTGCACGGATTTCAAGTAACGGATCACCCTCGGCCCGGCCCAGAAGCTGATGATCAGCGCCGTCAGGCACGCCCCGCCCGCCCGGAACGTAATGTAGCGGAACAGGTTGAACACATGCACATGCCCAGCCAGAGGGAAGAGAATCGCATACAACATCAGGCGGGGCTTTCCAGAACCGAGACAACATCACGCATGCGGCTGCCGTAACTGCCTTTCACCAGCACGGTGTCCCCCGCGCGCAGCGCGGCTTTCACCAGCGGCGCCAGGGTGGCTGCGTCAGCTGCATGCGCGCCCTGCTTGGACCGCGGCAGCGAGTCGAACAAAGCTTTACACTGCGCCCCGCAGGTAAAAACGACATCCGCCCCCGCCACAACCGCGGGCAACAACCCCAGATGCTCCGCTTGCGCGTGTTCGCCCAGCTCCAGCATATCCCCCAGCACGGCCACATGCCGCCCCGGCTGCAACGCCAGCACCCCCAACGCGGCCCGCACCGAGGCGCCGGACGCATTGTAGCTCTCATCGAGCAAAACCGCCGCCCCGCCCGCCACGGCAATCTCCCGCCGCGACCCCCGGCCGGAAACCGGCGCGAATCCATCCAGCGCCGCCGCCGTGCGCGCCACGTCCAGCCCCAGCCCCGCCGCCGCCGCCAGCACCGCGAGCGCGTTCATCGCCATATGCCGCCCCGGCGCCGCCAGCGCGAACCACACCGGAACGCCGTTAATTTCAGCCGTAATTTCAGATGCTTGTGCGGCATTCCGCAGTTCAACCAGGCGCGCATCCACAGCACCCTCGCCAAACACCAGCGCCTCGCACCCCCGCGGCACCGCCGCGCGCAGCAAGGGCAAAAACATCGAATCCCCCGGCAGCACCGCCACCCCGCCCGGCACCAGCCCGCCGTAAACCGCCGCCTTCTCATGCGCGATGGCCTCCTGCGAGCCCATCAACCCGAGATGCGCCCGGTCCACGCAAGTGATGATCGCCACATCGGGGCGCACCAGCCCAGCCAGCGGCGCAATTTCCCCCGGATGGTTCATGCCGATCTCAAACACCCCGAACGCCGCATCCCTTGGCATCCGCGCCAGGGTGAGCGGCACGCCGATATGGTTGTTGAAGCTCGCCTCCGCCGCATGCACCAGGCCAAAGGCGCTCAAAGCCCGGCGCAGCATCTCCTTGGCCGTGGTCTTGCCGACGCTGCCCGTCACCGCCACAATCTTCGCGCCCGCCCGCGCCCGCGCCGCAACCCCCAAACGCTCCAGCGCCCGCAATGTGTCCTCCACCACGACCACCCGGCCGGGCATAGGCTTTGAGACCAGCGCCGCCGCCGCCCCCTTGGCAAACGCGGTTTCGACAAACTCATGCCCATCGCGCGCGCCGCGCAGCGCCACGAACAAATCCCCCGGCGCCAGCGTGCGCGTATCAATGCTGATCCCGCTCACATCCCAGGCCGCGTCCACACCGAACACCGCGCGCAATTCCGCGGCACTCCAAAGCGCGCTCATGGCGAGGCTCCTTGTTCGCGCGCGGCCGCCCCACCATCCCCGCGCGCCCCCATCTCGCGCGCGGCCGCCAGCTCGCGGATCACCGAGGCATCGTCAAAAGGTATCACCTCCCCCTGCACAATCTGCCCCTGCTCATGGCCTTTTCCGGCCACCACCAGAACATCCCCCGCGCGCAGCTCACTCAGCCCGGCGGCAATCGCCGCCCGCCGGTCGCCAATCTCAATCCCGCCGGGGCACGCCGCCATAATCGCCGCGCGGATCAGCGCCGGGTCCTCGCTGCGCGGATTGTCGTCGGTCACAATCGCCACATCCGCCAGCCGCGCCGCCTGCTCGCCCATCAGCGGGCGCTTGCCCGCATCCCGGTCGCCGCCCGCGCCAAACACGATCACCAGCCGGCCCAAAGCATGCGGGCGCAGCGCGCTCAGCACCCGCGCGATCGCATCGGGCGTATGCGCGTAATCCACATAGGCCGCCGCGCCGTTATCCAGCACCAGGGCGCGTTCAAGCCTCCCTCTAACCCCCTGCAACTGCGGCAAATACTCAAGCGCCTGCGCCACCCCCATGGTCTCGGCCAAGGCCGCCGCCAGCAGCGCGTTATCCGCCTGAAACCGGCCCGGCAGATGCAGGCTCACCTGCCGCCCGCCGGCAAAAACCTCCTGCCCATCCGGGCGCGCGGCAACCCGCGTAACCTCCACGGGCGCAAAATCCAACCCCCGCCGCGCCGCGATCTCGCGCAGCCGCGCCAGCGTCTCCCCATCCATATCCGCCATCGCCCGCACTGCCGCCCCGCGCGGCAGCAGCACCTCGAACAGCCGCAGCTTTGCCGCCCGGTAGGCCTCCATCGAGCCGTGATAATCCAGATGGTCGCGCGTCAGGTTCGTGAACCCAGCGGCGGCAAAACGCAGCCCATCCAACCGGCTCTGCTCGATCCCGTGGCTGGACGCCTCCAGCGCCACATCCGTAAAATTCCGCCCCGCCAGCATCGCCAGCGTGTTCGCCAGCGTCACCGGGTCCGGCGTCGTCAACGAGCCGGTAAGCGGCACCCCCGGCGCGATGACGCCCAGCGTCCCCAGCGAGGCCGCCTGGCGCCCGGCGGCGGCGCAAATCTGGCGCAGGAAATCCACCGTGCTGGTCTTGCCGTTGGTCCCCGTCACCGCCACCAGCCGTTCGGGCATCTTGCCCGCCAGCTCCACCGCCAGCTCCGCCAGCCGCGCGCGCGGCGCCTCGGCGCAATACAGCGGGCGCGGCGGCACGCCGGGCGGCCAGTGCGTCCCCTGCGGCGCCAATACAGCCACGGCGCCGCGCGCCACCGCCTCGGCGATAAAGCGCCGTCCATCGGCCTTCACCCCCGGCAGCGCCACGAATAAAAACCCCGGCCGCACTGCCCGGCTGTCGGCCGTAATGCCGCTCACACCCTTCAATTCAGGACTCCTCATGCCCGGCTCCGCTCTCAAGCTCAGTCATATGGCTGCCCGGCAATGGATACACCGGGGCCATCACGCCGTTATGCGCGCGGCGCCTGGCGTGCGAGGCCGAGAGCAACGGCGCCGGGCCTTTGGCCACCTTCCCTGGCGCAGGCTGCGCGGGCGCTGGCGGCGGCTTCTTGCCCATCAGCTCATAGGCAAACGCATTGGCACCCGGCGGCAGCGGGTTACCCGGCCCCAGGCCGCTCTTGCCCGGCGGCGGCGTGGGCTGCAGGGGCACGGTCCAAGCGGCATCCAGCGCCGCCAGCTGGTCGCCCGCCGCCGGCAAAATACCCAGCATCGGCCCAATCCGCGCGATAATCCGCGCCACCGCCGGCGCGGCGATATACCCGCCCGTCGTAAACCCATGCGTCGTCGCGTCAGGATGCGGCTGCAACACCAGCACATAGATCACATATTGCGGGTCCTGCATCGGAAACGCCGCCATGAACGAGGCGTTATTGGTATGCAGCAGATACCGCCCGTTCGGCCCCACCACCTGCGCGGTCCCGGTCTTGCCGCCCACCACATAGCCCGGCACCGAGGCATAGGTGCCCGTGCCCGAGAGCACCACATTGGTCATCAGCTTGCGCATCATGTCCGAAGTGCTCTGCTGCATCACCCGCACGCCCTGCGGCTGCGGCCCGTTCGGGGGCACCGCCAGCAATGTCGGATTATACCTGATTCCGCCGTTCACAATCGGCAGCACCCCGGTCACCAGCGCCAGCGGGCTCACCGCGATGCCCGCGCCAAAGGAAACCGTCATCGTTGTCGCCAGCCCCCACTGGTTCAGCGGCGGATATTGCGGCATCGGCGGTCCCGGCAGCTGCACGTCCAGCGGCTTGAGGAAGCCCTGCTTGGCCAGCCACGCCTGCTCTACCTTCGGCCCCAGTATCGTGGCGATCCGCGACGCGCCGATGTTCGACGACACATTCAGAATCTGCGGCACCGCCATCCACACATGCGCCGGCTCAAAATCCGTTATGGTAAAGCGCCCTACCCGCAGCGGATGCGTGGTATCGAAGTAATCCCAGTAATGGATCATCCCCGAATCCAGCGCCATGGAGATGGTCTGCAGCTTGAACACGCTGCCCGGCTCGTAATCACCGTTGACGCATTTGTCGAACTGGCTGTCGTGGCTCGCCGCGCCAAAATTGTTGACATCGTAATCCGGCAGGCTGGACATCGCCAGAATCTCGCCGGTGCGCGCATTCATCACAATCGCGCAGCCCCCCGGCGCCTTGAACTCCTTCACCGCCGAGGCCAGCTCGTCATGCACGATGCTCTGAATCCCCGCATCGATGGAGAGCGCCAGCGGCGCCGGATCGCTGGTCAGGCGCTTATTGAAATACTCCTCCACCCCCGCAATGCCAGTCCCGCCGACAGTCACCCCGCCCAAAATATGCGAGGCCAGATCACCATCAGGGTAATGCCGTTTCTCGCTGTTCTCAAAATAAACGCCCGGAATGCCGAGCTGATTCACCGCCAGCTCCTCCGGCGGCGTCAGCTTGCGGTCCAGGTACACAAAGTCCTTGCCCGAGGCGAGCTTCTTCTCCGTCTCCGGCACGTCCAGCCCGGTCAGCACCGTGGCCAGCCGCGCCGCCGCCCCGGCCGGGTCCGTCACCTGGCGCGGGTCGGCGTATAATTCCGCCCCAGGCAGCGAGACCGCCAAAATCGTGCCGTTGCGGTCGGTTATATCGGCGCGCCCCGGCGGCGGCGGGGTTACATCCAGCTCCGGCTGCATCGCCGCCAGCTGCGCCTGGCTCGGCAAAATCGGGTGCCAGATGGTGGCGTAGGTCAGCCGCAGCGCCAGCACACCAAACAGCAGGGCAAACATCAGCGCCCCCAGCAGCAAGCGCCCATGCGCCTTCTCCAGCGCCGCCCGCTGGTCCAAATCCGGCGAGGTGACCCGCACATGCTCCATCATCGGCACAGCGCCGCGCTCCGGCGCACCCTTGCGGCGCGACGGCGGCGGCTCAGGCCGCAAAGTCAATGTCAATTACCGCTCCCGCTCTGCGCCATCCCCAGCAGCGAGCCCCCATCATCCTGCGGCGCGATCATCGGCGCCGCCTGCGCCACCGCGCGCACGGACATCACCTGCGCCCCCATCGGCGGCCGCGCCGGCACCAGCGGCTGCGGGCTGTATGCGGGGCGATTATCGGCATATTCATGCGCCACGGCCGGGTTGCGGCGCATGTGCGGCATATGCGCCTGGCCCAGCAGGCTGCGCGGCTGCACATCGGCGCTGGCCAGATGCACCACGGCCTTGTCCACTCTGCGGGGAGGCTGGGCAGCGCGGGCCAGATGCACCACCGCGCGCCTTACGGGTTGCACCACCTGTTGCGCCGGTTTCACCGCCGCCGTCTGCACCGCCGCCGCTTGCACCGTGGCCGGTTGCGCCACAGACGCCACAGCCGCGGGCATCGGCACTGGCACCGGCAACACCGGCGCCGCATCCAACGGGTTGGGCCCTGGCGCCGCGCTGCCGGGCGCGGGCAACACGCTGCCCAGCGAGGCCAACGTCACCAGCTGGCTCGGCTTCATCGGCTGCAGGGCGGTGAACTGCGTTGAAAGCTGGGCCAGCCGCGAGGGATCAGCCTCCAGCGCCCACTGCGCATGCAACACGCGGATGCGCTGCTGGTCCAGCCGGGTCGCCTGCGTTACCGCGGCAATCTGGTCATCCAGCATCTGCGCATGATGCTTCACCAAAAACAGATACGCGCCGGAAACCACAAACAGGATGGCGCTGAGCAGGGTGATCGGCCGGATCATGCCGCCAGCCTTTCCATCGCCCGCAGCTTGGCGCTGCGCGCCCGCGGATTGGCCTTCACCTCCGCCGCCCCCGGCACCACCGCGCTGCCCGTCAACAGCCTGAAGCGCGCCGCCGCGCCGCCCTGCATCGCCGCCGGATCATGGCGCGAAGCCCCTGGCGCGCGCCCGCTCTCCTGCGCGAAAAATTTCTTCACAATGCGGTCTTCCAGCGAATGGAAGCTCACCACCACCAGCCGCCCGCCAGGCGCCAGCAACGCCGCCGCCTGTTCCAGCGCCGCCGCAATATCGCCAAGCTCATCATTCACCGCAATGCGCAACGCCTGAAAACTCCTGGTGGCGGGATCGATCCCTGACTTATCCGGCCGCACCACGCTGCGTATCACCCCGGCAAGATCCGCCGTTGTCACAAATTTCTCCACTTTCCGCCGCTCGACAACGGCTTTCGCAATCCGGCGGGACGCTTTTTCATCCCCGAATTCATAGAGTATATCAGCGAGTTCGGATTCGGGTAGCGTATTAACCAGCACCGCCGCCGTTGCCTGCGCACTGCCCATCTGCATGTCCAAAGGTCCGTTCTGGCGAAACGAAAACCCGCGCGCCGCATCATCAATCTGGAAGGACGAAACCCCCAAATCGAACACCGCGCCATCCAGCGAGCCAACCCCCGCCTCGCCCAGCAAGTTCAAAAGTTCACTGATTCTGCCTTGGTAAACTTCAAAACGGCCAGGGTAATCCCGGGCCACCTCGCGCGCGCGCGCCACCGCCGCCGGGTCGCGGTCGATGGCAAACAGGCGGCAATCGGCGGCATCGAGAATCGCCCGCGCATAGCCGCCGCCGCCAAACGTGCCGTCCAGATAAACACCGCCATCGCGCGGGCGCAGCATCGCCACCGCCTCATCGCGCAGCACCGGAACGTGGGAAAACCCGCTCATGCGCGCGCCCCAGGAACCGCCGCGCGCGCCCCCGCAACGGCCGCTCGCGCGGCCGCCAAATGCGCCGCCCCCGCCGCCGGCTCCCAGATATGAAAATTATCGCCCCGGCCGAAAAACGCCACCGCATCTTTAATCCCGGTCAGCGTCAGCGCGCCGGAGGGCAGCGCAATCCGCCCCTCCTTATCGGTCTCCAACTGCCACGCGTCAGTAAACAGCCGGGAGACGGTCTCGTCATAAGCCGCGTCCAGCCGGTCGTATTTGCTGAGTTCCGTGCGCGCCATCTCCGCATAAGCCGAAGGCGCCCAGGCCTCGATACAGCCCTTGATATGCGAGGGGCACAAAACCAGCGGAATCGCCCCCGGCTCGCTTTTCAGAATCGCGCGGAAAGGCGCCGGAATGGAAACCCGCCCCTTCACGTCCAATCGATTCTCGTGCTTGCCAAAAAACAGCGACATTGGGGGTTCTCATTGGGCATTCATACATCCCGCATGGGATCATATGGGATTTCTTCCCACTATCATGTTCCACACCCCCACGTCAAAGACAATCAAGCCGGTACGACCTCGATCCGACCCGATTCACCACGGCCCCGCCTGCAAAGTTTCAGACTCAATGTTTCCGTTTTGTTCTCATTTCCTGCCGGCATCGAACCCCACGGCAGAGACTATCCAGACGGTCTGTAAGCCGGGTTCTGTCCACATCTTTAACGATGCTGGACGGCCATTCCTCTGGGACGGACCTTGCAGCCCGCCTCAACGCGACCAACCCGGGCGGCGGGTCGAAAACACCCCCGCGTTCATATCCTGAGATACAACGCCGGCCGCCCCTATTCGGTCTTGCTCCCGGTGGGGTTTACCCTGCCAACCCTGTCACCAGGGTTGCGGTGCGCTCTTACCGCACCGTTTCACCCTTACCCCGGACAAGCCGCGGCGGTTTGTTTTCTGTGGCACTGTCCCTGGGGTCGCCCCCGCCGGCTGTTAGCCGGCACCGTATTTCCGTGGAGCCCGGACTTTCCTCCAGCGGGTTGCCCCGCCAGCGGCCGTCCAACCGTCTGGATGCGCGCTCATAGCACCTTTTCAGCCCTGCGCGTCAATCAGCGCCCGCAACCCCGCCGCCCGCGCCGCGGTCACCCGGTCCGCCGCGCCGCTCAGATGCTCCGGCAGAAAATGCCGTTGGAACGCGATGATCACATCGCGCGCGGCAAGGCGCGTATCGTAGCCGATCGCCGCCAGATCCGCGAGCAAATCCCCCGGCGGCGCGGGCGCCTCGCTCCACAGCCCAACCCCCGCCGCCGCCAGCGCGCGCCAGCCGAACAATTCGCCAGGGTCCTGCTTGCGGTCCGGCGCGATATCGGAATGCCCCACCACATCGCGCGGCGAAATCCCCGGCCAGCGCCCCAGGATATCACGGCACAGCGCCGTCACCGCCGCCATCTGGCGCTCAGGAAACGCGCGATAGCCAAATTCATGCCCCGGGTTGACGATCTCGATGCCGATCGAGGCATCATTCAGCCCGCTCACCCCGCGCCAGAAACTCACCCCCGCGTGCCAGGCGCGCTTCTCCTCGGCCACCAGGCGAAACACCGTGCCATCCTCATCCACCACATAATGCGCTGAAACCTTGGCCGCCGGGTCACGCAACCGGGCAATCGCCGCCCCGGCGGTCCGCATGCCGGTATAATGCAACAGCAGAAACGCAACCCCGCCCGGCCGTTCGTCAAAATTCGGCGAAGCGGCTGGGATCAAATCTGCCGCTCGCGCTTGATGGTGTCATACGCCGCGTTAATCCGCGCCACCCGGTCGGAGGCTTTCTTCACCGCCTCGGCGGGCATCGCCTTGGCCGCCAGCGTATCCGGATGGTTCTCGCGCATCAAAGTCTTCCACCGCGCGCGGATCTCCTCTTTCGTGGCTTGCGGCTTCAACCCCAGCACGGCGTAGGAATCCTCAACCGGCGGCGGGGCCATCGCGCCGCCGCGTGAAGCACGCCGCGCCGCATCCATATCCAGCCCGAACCCATGCGCCACGCTGGCGAGAAACGCCGCCTCCGCCCCGTTCACCGGGCCATCCGCCCGCGCGATCTGGTACAACCCGCCCAGCACCTGCTCCAATATGCCCGGGCTATCCGAGAACGCCTGGCCGAGCTGCACGGCATAACTCTCAAACCCAGCAGCCGACTCGCGCGCGCTGTCAAACAGGCGGCCCACCTCGGCCACGCTGCCCTCGGGGATGGCAAAACTGCGCCGGAACGCATCTATCTCCACCCGCCCCACCGGCCCGTCGCATTTCGCCAGCTTAGCCGCCAGCACCGTCACGCCGACGGCAAAAATCTGGTCGCGCCGCCCCAGCATGCCAGCCGCCCGCACGCTGTCGAAGGACAGGGGCCGCCCAGCAAAGCTGAAGCCGTTCAAACTCCCCTCATCG
>JAJZCG010000014.1 GCA_021846225.1 Pseudomonadota bacterium
CCTCGCCGAAGCCATCGCGTTTTTCGGCCCGGAGGTTGAGGTCATCGCCTTCCCGGCGTGGGATTGCCTGCCCTATGACCGCGTCTCCCCCAACGGCGCGGTCATCGCCGAGCGCATCGCCGCGCTCAGCCGGCTGCAATCCGAGCCCGGCAAAAAGCGCATCGTGCTCACCACGGTCAACGCCGCGCTGCAAAAGGTCACGCCCCGCGCCGCGCTCTCGGGCGGCGGCATGCTGCTGCGCGTGGGCGAGAACATCGCGCCCGGCGAGCTGGCCGCGTTTTTGGATGCCGACGGCTACAACCGCACCGCCACCGTTATGGAGCCGGGCGAATTCGCCATGCGCGGCGGCATTATCGATGTCTTTCCCGCCGGAGACGCGCAGCCCGTCCGGCTGGACCTCTTTGGCGACACCATCGAGAGCATCCGCCGCTTCGACCCCGAAACCCAGCGCAGCGGCGAGTCCGTCCAGGTGCTGGCCTTCCATCCCGCCTCCGAGGTCGCCTTCGACAATAACTCCACCGCCCGCTTCCGCACCAACTGGCGCGAGATCTTCGGCGCCAAAGCGGTCGAAGACCCGCTCTATCTCTCCGTCACCGCGGGCCACCGCCACCCCGGCATCGAGCATTACGCGCCTTTGTTCGCCGCGGGCATGGAAACCATCTTCGATTATCTCCCCGGCGCCTCCATCAGCCTGGACCACCAGGCCGAAGGCGCGATTGAAGCCCGGCTCGAGCTGATCGCCGACCATTACGCCGAGCGCCGCGGCCCCGCCCGCGCGGGCGAGCAGCCCTACCGCCCCATCCCGCCGGGGATGCTCTACCTAGACCGCGAAGCCTTCGACGCAGAGCTAGCCCGCGCCCCTTGTTTCGAATTCTCCCCCTTCGCCAAGCCGGACGGCGCCGAGGGGCTGGACATCGGCGGCCGCCCCGGACCCATCCTCGCCGGCCAGCCCCTCGCCGCGTTCGAGGGCTTCGCCGAGCTGCGCGCCAAATGGGCCGCCTCCGGGCGCACCATCATCCTCGCCGCCTGGAGTGCCGGTTCGCGTGAGCGCCTCACCCTCATGCTGCGCGAACACGGCATCAAGGACATCCGCCCCGTCGCCAGCGCCGATGAAGCCCGCGCCCTGCCCAAAGGCACCGTTGCCCTCGCGGTGCTTGGCATCGAGCGCGGTTTTATCATGGACCGCCTGGCCCTGGCCGCCGAGCAGGACCTCCTCGGGCAACGCATCGCCCGCCCGCCCAAGCGCCGCAAACGTGCCGACCAGTTCATCGCCGACGCCACCGAAATCGCCGCCGGTGATCTCGTCGTCCATCAGGACCACGGCATCGGCCGTTACGACGGCCTGGAGACCGTCACCGTCAACGCCGCCGCGCATGATTGCCTGCGCATCATCTACGATGGCGGCGACAAACTCTTCCTCCCCGTCGAGAATATCGACCTGCTCTCACGCTTCGGCCAGGAGGGCGATGGCGTCTCGCTGGACAAGCTCGGCAGCACCTCCTGGCAGGCCCGCAAGGCCAAGGCCAAAAACCGCATCCAGGACATGGCAGCCGGTCTCATCCGCCTCGCCGCCGAGCGCCAGATGCACGAGGCCCCGCTGCTCAGCGCCGATGAAGGCGCCTTCGCCGAGTTCTGCGCCCGCTTCCCCTATGCGGAGACCGAGGACCAGGCCAAAGCCATCGCCGATGTGCTAGAAGATTTCGCAGCCGGCCGCCCGATGGACCGTCTGGTCTGCGGCGATGTCGGCTTTGGCAAAACCGAGGTCGCCCTGCGCGCCGCCTTCGTCGCCGCCATCGCGGGCACCCAGGTCGCCGTGGTGGTCCCCACCACTTTGCTTGCCCGCCAGCATTTCCGGGTGTTCTCCACCCGTTTTGAGGGGCTGCCGGTCAAAGTCGCGCAGCTCTCGCGCATGGTCACCGCCAAGGAGGCCACCGCCGTGCGCGCGGGCCTGGCTGACGGCAGCATAAGCATCGTCATCGGCACCCATGCCATCATGGCCAAATCGGTCACCTTCGCGGATCTCGGCCTGCTCATCGTCGATGAGGAACAGCATTTCGGTGTTGCCCATAAGGAGCGGCTGAAGCAGCTCAAGGCCGATGTTCACGTCCTCACCCTCACCGCCACGCCCATCCCGCGCACCCTGCAACTGGCCCTCACCGGCGTGCGCGACCTCTCGCTCATCACCACCCCGCCGGTTGACCGTCTGGCCGTGCGCACCTTCATCATGCCGTTTGACAGCCTGATCATAAAGGAAGCCATCGCCCGCGAAAAATTCCGCGGCGGCCAGATTTTCTGCGTCGTCCCCCGGCTGGACGATCTGGAGCCCATGGCCGCCCGCCTGCGTGACATTGTGCCAGACATCCGCACCGTCACCGCCCACGGCCGCCTCGCCCCCACCGAGCTGGAGCGCGTGATGACCGAGTTCGGCGAAGGGAAATACGACATCCTGCTTGCCACCAACATCGTTGAGAGCGGGCTGGACATGCCCGCCGTCAACACCCTCATCATCTACCGGGCCGATATGTTCGGCCTCGCCGGGCTCTATCAGCTGCGCGGGCGCGTGGGACGCGGCAAGCAGCGCGGCTACGCCTATCTCACCTGGCCGGTCCACCACCAGCTCTCCGCCGCCGCGCAAAAGCGCCTGGAGGTGATGCAAACACTCGACCAGCTGGGGGCCGGCTTCACCCTCGCCTCGCATGATCTCGACCTGCGCGGTGCGGGCAATCTGCTGGGCGATGAACAATCGGGCCACATCCGCGAAGTCGGCATCGAGCTTTACCAGCAGATGCTGGAAGACGCGGTCAACGCCATCCGCGCCGAAGGCCGGGGCAAAAAACCCGAGGACCGCGACTGGACCCCCAACATCAACCTCGGCCTGCCGGTCCTCATCCCCGAAGCCTATGTCTCCGATCTCCCGGTTCGCCTCGGCCTCTACCGGCGCATCGGCGCGCTCACCTCGGATGCCGAGAGCGAAGCGCTCGCCGCCGAACTCGTTGATCGTTTCGGCAAACTTCCCGCCGAAGTCGAGAACCTGCTGGAGACCGTTGCGCTCAAACGCGCCTGCCGCACCGCGGGCGTCGAAAAACTGGACGCCGGGCCCAAAGGCATGGTCATCTCCTTCCGTAAAAACGATTTCGCCAACCCCGCCGGTCTCATCGCCTGGATTTCCTCACGCGGCGGCACGCTCAAGGTCCGCCCGGACCAGAAACTCGTCGTCGCCCGCGATATGGATGTCGCCGCCCGCGTTGGCATCGCGCGCGATGTACTGGGCAATTTGGTGAAACTGGCCGGGCTGGAAAACGCCGCTTAGAGCAGCCTGTTAATGGGGCACGCATTTTCAAGGGCGTGTCCCACTAGAGTCTGATCGCTTGAGGTTGACGCGCGCCAGCGTGGCAACCGAAAGCGTGAATCAGCCTCTTATCAGAGAGTTAGATCGCGTTCGGGGGGCGCTCGTGCGTCAAACCAAACCTATCGCGATCTAGCCTGCCGCGGGCCCATCTCCGAGCAGTTGCCGCTTCAATTGCGGCACCGTGGTATTTTGCCCGATAAAAACTTCCAGCATCAGCCGCGCGAATCCCGGATCGTCGATCCTCCCCACCGAAACCCCGTCGTAAAACGCTTCAGCGCCCCAGGGCTGAAATTCGATGCTCACATCTTCACCGGCTTTTACCGGCCGCAACGCCGCCAAAAACTGCGCCAGCCGCGCTTGCGAGAGCACACACGGCGCAATGCAGTTCTTCGTTAAGCCTCTGCGCCAGGCGCCGCGCATCGCGCTCACACCAACACCATGCACAAAATGCATCTGCACCAGTTTTATCCCGGGTGAGGCCAAAATCGCTTCAGCATCATGGCTCGGCTGCTGCAAATACAAACCCGCAACATAGATATGGATGCCCAGCATTGAATACGTGCGCAGCCCGATGCCGTTCAGTACCAGCTGCGTGGTCCCCACGGTTTGCGTGTCCGGCAGGCTCACGCCCGCAAGCTGCGCCGCCACTGCCGGCCGCAAGCCAAAATCCAGCAGCGCCAGCACCATGAAAACCATCGCCGGCTTGCCATACAAGCCCCGGAGCACCCTAGAAGGCCTTCCAGAAATCATAGGCGCAGCTTACACTTACCGGAATATTCGGATGCGCGTTGGCCTCCGCGGCACTCGTCGCCTCGCCGGTTGCAACCGAGCGCGCCAACCCGTTGAGCATGCCATAAATCGGCCCCGTGGTTGAGCCCGTGACGCTGCGCGCGGCATTGCTGGCATTGTATTTTTCCAGCGCCTGGCACTCATTTCCCGTATTTTCCGCGATCAGCGGCACCGTGAAAAACAACACGGCCCCTGCCACCACGAGCGGAATCCCGATAATACCCGCAACAGACTTCACGGCAATCACTCCTGTATTCAAAAATCAGTGCAGCGGCCGTTTTTTTCCCAATCTCCATAGCGTGTCGGCTCGGGGCCTTTCTGTCCGCCAATCTCCGGCGGCAGCTTTATCGTCTGCGGCTTTGCGGGCGCTTGCTGCAAGTTTTCCGTCTCAGGTTTTTTATCTGTATCCATATCCCCACCATAAACTTAAATCGCTTACTGTGAAGCTGCCTGCGCGGCCTCGCCGATCCGCTGCACATCCAGCGGCCGCCACGAAGAATTTTGCGGCGCATTCGCCAGCGATTGCTTGAAATATCCCAGCGCCTCGGGCGTAATTTCCCCCGCCTGTTCCGCCAGCGCCTCACCCAGATACGCCTCGCCCTGGCTGGCATCCGCCGAATTGGGATCTTCCGCCGCCAGCCGCGCCCGCAACTCCGTCACGAACACCGCCAATTTTGCCTGCGCCGCCTGTTCGCGTGCCAGCCACTGCGTATGCGGCTCGGAGGGAACACCAGGCGTACTCCCCGGCAGATACAGCGCGAACGCCGCCACCGGCACGGCCACCACGGTCGCGATCAGCAGCAATTTCGCATTGCCGTTCCACACCGGCTCCACGCTGCCATCCGCGGTGAGCAGGCGGCGTTCCACCTCCAGCTTCGCCGCCGCATATTCCGCCTCGCCAATCCGTCCATCGGCCAGATCGCGCGTCAATTCCACAAGCTGCGCCTTATGCAGCGCGAGCGCCACCTCGCGCCTTCCTTGTGTCTGCCGCGGTGAGACGAACATCACGGCCAGCGGCAGCATCAGCACCAGGGCCAGCCCCAGCATCATCAAAAATATCATTTCAATAATTCATCCAACCGTCTGGCATCGGCGTCAGTGAGCGGGGCAGGGGCCTCCGCTTTTGTGCGCCGCATCAGCCAAAATCCAAAAAATCCAAGTATGATGCCAATAAACGGCGAGGCATACAGCGCCCAGGTCAGCCGCATGAAGGGCGGCTTCAACAGCACGAAAATCCCATAGCGCTGCACCATGTAATTCATGATGTGCTTGCTGGAATCTCCGGCCACCACATGCTGGCGGATGATCGTGCGCAGCTGCTTCGCCAAATCGGCTGAGGAACCCTCGATACTTTCATTCTGGCACACCAGGCAGCGCAGCTGGCTGCCGATATCCTCGGCCCGTGCCTCCTGCGCCGGGGTCAGCGTCACGCCATCGCGCGTCAATGTCTGGGCATAGGCCAGCGCGGGCACCAAGGCGAGCACAAAAAGTAATTTTCTCATGCGTATTTCTGCAACAATGGCTGCAACGTGCCGCTCACCACATCATCGGTCAGGGCCCCGGCGTAGCGCCACCGCACAATCCCCTGCTTGTCGATGAAATATGTCTCCGGCACGCCGTAAACCCCCCAGTTGATGGCCGTCAGCCCCGAGGCATCCGCCGCCAGCCGTGTATAAGGGTTGCCGTTCGTGCTGATGAAATTAGCCAGATCCTTCGGATGATCCTGATAGGCGATCCCCCAAATTTCCAGCCCCGTCTTGGCAAGTTTCATCAGCATCGGCGCTTCCTGCAGGCAGGGCACGCACCAGGAGGCAAACCAGTTCACCAGCATCGGCTTGGGCGGCGCCAACAAATCGGTATTGCTGAAACCCTGCATCCCATCGGCGCCGGGCAGATTGAACGCAGGCGGCCGCTTGCCGATCAGCGGCGAGGGCAGGGCATGCGGGTCGTAATCATTTTGCTGCATCCGCCTCAGGATAATATAAAACCCCTCGCCACCGGCCACGGCCAGCGCGAGCGGAATTCCAAACAACAACCGTCTACGCAAAGGCGACATCAGGCCACAGCCCCCGCTGGCTTTTTGCGCGCCGGCGCACCCACCCGCAAGCGCCGGTCAGAGAGTGAAATCCCACCCCCCAGCGCCATCACCAACCCGCCCAGCCATATCTCGGGCGCCAGCGGATGCCGGTTCAACCGCAGCTCCGCCCCGCCCGAGCCCGCCGGCTCAGCCGCAAATACCGCATATATATCCTGGAACCCGTTGGTCCGTATCGCGGCGGTGTTGGTAATCACTTTCTGCGCGCTGAAAAACCGCCGCGCCGGATGCAGCGTCATGAACACCTTGCCGTTTTCGCTCAAGGAGATATCAGCCACCCGCTGCGAAAAATTGGGCCCCGGCGCATCATGAATGTCATCCAGCGTCCAGGTGTAGCCGCCAAGCTGGGTCGATTGTCCAGGCTTCAGCACAATCACCTTCTGCGTCGCCAGCGTCATCCCCGCGATTCCAAGCACCATCATGCCAAAGCCGATATGCCCGAGCGTCGCGCCTACCGCCGCGCGCGGCAGCGCCCACAGCCGCGCCAGGGAGCTTCCGGGTGAAACCCGAAACAACCTGATCCGCCCTGCAATATCTGTAAGCGCCGCCATCACCACCCAGGCGCCGCCCGCCAGGCCCACCGCCGCGATCACATGCCGGTTCGCCGCCATCACCAGAAACACCAGCAGCCCCACCGCCGCCGCCAGCCACAATTGCCGCAACACCGGCAACAATGCCGCGCGCTTCCAGGCCATCATCGGCCCCACGCCCATCGCCAGGATGATCGGCCCCGCCAGCGGCAGCACCGTCTCATTGAAAAACGGCGCGCCGATGGAAAGCTGAATGCCAAACAGCAGATTCACGAACGGCGGATACAACGTGCCGACAAACACCACCGTCGCGATCGAGCAGAGGAATATGTTGTTCAGCACCAGCGCGCTCTCGCGCGAGAGCGGCGCATAAATCCCCGTCGCCGCCAAAATCGGCGCCCTGATGGCAAACAGCAGCAACGAGCCGCCAATGGTGATCGCCAGCAGCCCCAGAATAAACAATCCCTGGTCCGGCGCCGCCGCGAACGAATGCACCGAGTTCAAAATTCCTGATCGCACCAGAAACGTGCCTGACAAACTCAGCGAGAACGTGGCAATCGCCAGCAATACCGTCCACGCCTTCAGCGCCTCGCGCTTCTCCACCACAATCGCGCAATGCAACAGCGCGGTGCCGGTCAGCCAGGGCAGCAGCGCCGCGTTCTCCACCGGGTCCCAGAACCAATACCCGCCCCAGCCGAGCGTGTAATAACTCCACCAGCTCCCAAGCGCGATTCCCGCGGTCAGAAAACACCAGGAGATCAGCGCCCACGGGCGCACCCAGCGGCCCCATGCGGCATCAATGCGCCCCTCGATCAACGCCGCGATGGCAAACGCGAACGCCACCGAGAACCCGACATAGCCGGTATATAAAACCGGCGGATGAAACGCCAAGCCGGGATCCTGCAAAATCGGGTTAACCCCGGCGCCATCCAGCGGCGGCGGCCACAGCCGCGTGAACGGATCAGACACTGTCAGCGTGAACAACAAAAACCCGCCGGAAACCAGGCCCAGCACGCCCAGCACGCGCGCTCTCAGCGAGGCTGGCAGCCCGTTCCCGAATGCCGCCACGGTTGCCCCGCAGAGCGAGAGGATGAAGCACCACAGCAGCATGGAGCCATCATGGTTCCCCCAGGTGCCGGTAATCCGGTACAGCAGCGGCACCGCCGCGGATGAAAAATTCGCAACATTCTCCACGGTGAAATCCGAGACCACCCCGGCATAAATCAACGCGAGAAACGCCGCCCCGATCGCCAGAAAATGGCTCAGCGCCAAGGCGGGCGTCCCGCGCATCGCACGCGGATCGCGCAACCCCGGCGCAAAAATGCCAATGACCCCCTGGGCGAAAGCCAAGGCCACCGCCAGCGCCAGCGCGAAATGTCCAAGTTCCGGTATCACGATCCGCTCCCCTTCACTTTCATGGTGTTCCACGTATCGGCGGCCGGGGCCGGGCCAAAGGCCGGATTCCATTTGCCTGCATTTTTCAGAGACTCTTCAACATCCTTGGGCATATAGGTGGACCCGTGCTTGGCCAGCACTTCATCGGCGGCAAACTGCCCGCTGGCATTCATCGCGCCGATCGCCACAATCCCCTGTCCCTCGCGGAACAGATCCGGCAGCAGCCCGGTATACACCACCGGCACGGAGGCCTGCCCGTCGGTCACCCGGAAACTTGTCGTCGGCGTGCCGGCGTTAATCACTGTCTTCACAGTTCCCACCTGCACAATGCCGCCGAGTCTGAAGTTCAACCCCGGTGCCGGATGCTTTGCCACCACCGCGCGCGGCGAGAGGAAAAACGTCAGCGCCGAGGAGAACGCCGCCAGTGAAAGCCCAACCGCCGCGCTCAAGCAAAGCCCGATCGCCAACACCAGATACAGCCGCCGCTTCTTCGCGCCGCGCATCAGCGTGTCTCCACCGCGCGCAGGCGCCGCACGGCGCGGCGGTAGCGCGCAAAGGTCAGCCACCCCACGCCGAGCAAAAACGCCACGGTCACACCATAACTGCCGTTGATAAATACCGCGAATTTCATGATTCGCGCTCCGCGGCCGCCACCAGGAGCGTTCGTGTCCGCCGTTCCATGATCGCAGCGCACATCCGCGCGCACACCAAAGTCAGAAAACTCAGATAAAACGCAACCGTTGAGATCAGCAGCGGATACAGCATGGTGATATAAATCTTCGAGCCGCCGGTAAACGAGATCGTATTGCCCTGGTGCAGCGTATTCCACCACTGCACGGAGAACACGATGATCGGCAGATTGATCGCCCCAACCATCGCCAGAATCGCCGCCGCCCTGTGCCCATGCGCCGGGTTATCAAACGCCCGTATCAGCGCGATATGCCCCAGATACAAAAAGAACAGCACCAGCACCGATGTCAGCCGCGCATCCCACACCCAGTAAGCGCCCCACATCGGCTTGCCCCACAGCGCACCGGAGACCAGGCAGACAAATGTGAACCCAGCCCCCACCGGGCCGATCTCCTCGGCCGCCAGGTCCGCCAGCGGATGGCGCCACACAATGGAGAAGAACGAAACCCCCGCCAGCATCGCATAGCCCGACATCGAAACCCACGCCGCCGGCACATGCACATACATGATCCGCGCCGCATCCCCCTGCTGCCAGTCCGCGGGGGCAAAGGCATAGCCCCACACAATGCCAATCACCGTCAGCGCGATGGAAATGGCCGCGGCCCAAGGCAGGGCAGGGCGCACAAACCTTAAAAACCGCCCGGGATTGGCGAAGTAATGCAACCAGGCCCCGGTCTTGCTCATGCGCGCGGCCATCATCACGTTTTCATTCATGCGCGTCTAATAGGCCAGTGCGGCCAGGATTTGAAGCGCCAGGAAATCCGATTACAGTAATGTCATGACAAACTATTGGCTGGTAAAATCCGAACCCGATTCCTTCTCCTGGGATCAACAGGTGCAAAACCGCGTGGAACCCTGGACCGGCGTGCGCAACCACAGCGCCAAGCTCAACCTCATGGCCATGCGCAAGGGCGATCTGGCCTTTTTCTACCACTCCAACATCGGCAAGGAGATCGTGGGAATCGTGCAGGTTGCCGCCGAGGCCTACCCGGACCCCACCGCCGCAAGCGGCGCCTGGGTCTGTGTTGACATGCAGGCCCTCAAACCACTTCCCCGCCCCATCTCCCTTGCAACCATCAAATCAGACCCCAGGTTCAAAGACCTCGCCCTGGTCCGTCTCTCCCGGCTTTCCGTCGCCCCGGTGAGCGCGCAACACTGGGCAGAGTTGTGTGAATTAGGGGGCGTGAAATGACTGAAACCGTAATCCTGGGCGGCGGCTGCTTCTGGTGCACCGAGGCCGCCTTCTCCGAGCTTCAGGGCGTCACCGCCGTGCAATCGGGCTACGCCGGCGGCCAGACGGCAAACCCCAGCTACAAACAGGTCTGCACCGGCGCCACCGGCCATGCCGAGGTCGTCCAGGTCGTTTTTGACCCCGCAATCCTCGCTTTCGAGGATCTTCTGCGCGTCTTTTTCACCATTCACGACCCCACAACCCTCAACCGCCAGGGGGCGGACATCGGCAGCCAGTACCGCTCCGTCATTTTCTACCAAAGCCCCGCCCAGCAAGCCGCGGCTGAAAAAATCATCGCTGAATTTGAAACCTCCGGCGCCTGGGGGGGCAAAATCGTTACCGAACTCTCCCCCCCGCCGGTTTTCTACCGCGCTGAGCCGGAGCATGACCAATATTTCGCACGCAATCCTTATTCCGGGTACTGCAACGCCGTCATCACGCCCAAAATCACCAAACTCCGCAAAATTTTCGCAGCCCGCCTGCGCAAACCGGCCTGATGCATCAAGCATCCCCTCCCAGGCTCTGGCTTGCGGCCGTGCAAACGGCCCTGGTCAAATGGCTTAAAGCCGCCGCGTGCAGGCGCACAACGGTCCAATAAAGCTTCACATCCAGCCTTAAATATGGCGGCAGCTCAATCAGGCGGCCCGCGGCGATATGCGGGCGCGCCAGCTCCAGCGGGTGCAGCCCCCAGGCCAGCCCGGCGAGCGCAAGGTCGAGAAACCCCTGCGTGGAAGGCACCCAGTTGGCCCGCGCCGGCAGGCCCAGTCCATACGCCTCGCCCGCCCAGCGCGCCTGCAACATGTCGCGCCGGTCAAAGCGCATGCAGGGCGCCTTTGCCAGTGTTGCGCCATCCACCCCCGCGCCAAAATGCCTGGACATGAAATCCGGGCTGGCGCACGCCACATAGCGCAATGCCCCCAGCGCCACCGTCCGGCAGCCCTGCACCGGGTCGGGGTCCGCCGTCACCGCGGCCAGAACCTCGCCGGAACGCAACCGGGCGGCCGTATGGGCCTCGTCATCCAGAATCAGGTCGAGCAAAATCCCCGTCTCGCGCCCAAAAGCGGCGGCAGCCTGCGGAAACCACGTCGCCAAACTATCCGCATTCACCGCAAGCCGTAACGTGAGCGGCATGCCGGTCTTGCCGTCTCTCCCGGCCAGTGCCGGGGCCAGATCAACCTCCAGCAATTGCACCCGGTCCAGATGCGCGCAAAGCTCCCGGCCCAGATCGGTGGGCAGACAAGGCTGCCCGCGCACGATCAACACCGCACCCAGCCGCTCCTCCAACCCGCGCACCCGCTGAGAAACAGCCGAAGCCGTCATGCCGAGAACAGCCGCCGCCCGCTCAAAGCTGCCTTCACGGATCACCGCACCCACCGCGGCCAGAGACGCATAATCCAACATAAATAAGTAATGCTTAATCAACATTAGAAAAACAAGCTTTTCTAATGCAAAACCGGCAGCCATAGCTCTCAGCCATGGAAACCTTCATCCCCCCCTTCGCCACCGGCTTTGCCACCTCCGCCGCGCTGATCATCGCCATCGGCGCGCAAAATCTCTTTGTTCTGCGTCAGGGGCTGCGCCATGAGCATGTCGGCGCCATCGTTCTCTTCTGCAGCGGCGCTGACGCACTGCTGATCGTGGCAGGGGTGAGCGGCGTTGGCGTGTTCCTCTCCGCCGCCCCGCAGTTAACCCTGTTGCTCACGGTTGGCGGCGCGGCGTTCCTGGGCTGGCATGGCATCATGGCCTACCGCCGCATCGGCGGCCCTAATTCGGTTGTCTTGGGTGATGCCGCCCGGCTAACTCTTGGCCAGGCGCTGGCGGCAACCGCGGGGTTCACCTTTCTCAACCCGCATGTGTATCTTGATACCGTTTTGCTTCTGGGCATGGTCGGCTCGGCTCAACCTTCGCACCTGCGCCCGTTTTTCGCGGCGGGCGCGGCCACGGCCAGCTTCCTATGGTTTTCCGCGCTGGGCTTTGGCGCGCGGCTGCTCAAGCCCGTGTTCACGCGCCCGGCCGCCTGGCGCGTGCTCGATGCCCTGACCGGCACCGTCATGCTGGCGCTTGCGGCCTCGCTGGTCTTGCATGCTTTGCATCAATTGGCATGGCTGGGTTAATCGTTGTTTTTTCGCACCAAACCCGCACAAATTGGGGTGCAAGTAAAAAATTAAAATTTACTAACAATATGTTATAAGAAGTCCTTCACACGCGCTCCACGTGGAGCGCTGGCAGGGGCGTCCAAAACCGCAACGCCGCCGCCAGCATCGCCAGTTGCATCGCGCACACAACCGCCACACATCCCGGCCAGCCATATTCATGCCAGAGTTCGCCCGGCACCACGCCGCCCGCGCTCCCGCCGACGTAATAAATCGCCACATACAGCCCCACAGCGGTGGATTTCGCCTCCCGCGCCGCCACGCTCACAAACGCCGTCGCCAGCGTCTGCTGCATGAAAATTCCAGAGCACATCAGCAACAAGCCAATCCCGATCAACCAAAGCGGCGATGCCAGCGTCAGCCCGAGCCCCGCCCATGCCAGCGGCGCGGCCACCGCCATCACCCGGCGCCGTCCAAACCGGTTGGCCAGCCGTGCCGAAACCGGGCTCATCACCACCCCGCCCAGATACACCACGAAAATTCCTCCCAGCGCCGCCGGGCCCAGAAAATAGGGTGCCGCCGCCAGCCGGAAATTGATGAATGTAAATGTCGCCACGAGGTTGAACAAAACGCCAAACCCCACCGCGCATGTCGCCATCAGCCGCACATTGCCCAGATGCAGCGCAAACGCCCCCAGCGCGCGGCGCAGCCCGTGTATCGGCTGGAATAATTTCTCCTTCGGCAAGGTCGCGGCGATAATCCCCGCCAACGCCAGCGTCAGCGCCGCAATCGCCCAGAAAGCCGCCCGCCAGCCAAAATTCGCGGTCATCAACCCAGCCAGAAACCGTCCGAAGAACCCGCCAAAAATCGCACCAGAGAGATAAGTCCCCGCCAGCCGCGCCGCCGTGGCGCCGCTGGTCTCCTCACCGATGTAGGCAATGGTGATGGTAAAAATGAATGGAAGCATCAGCCCTTGCACGAAGCGGCACAGCACAAGCTCGTTGAAACTCCATGAAGTGGCCGCCAGAATGGTCGGCACCAGCAGCAGGAGCGCCGCCCCCACAATGAATTTCTTGCGCCCGAACCGGTCGGAGATCAGCCCCACCACCGGAGCGGTCACCGCGGTTGCCACCAGCGGGGCCGTTACCGTCAGCCCCGTCCTTGCCTCGGAGACGTGAAACGCCGCCGCCAGCACCGGCAGCAGCGCCTGCGTGCACCACATGTTGATGAACGTGGCAAAACCGCCGGCAAATGCCGCGATATTCAGGCGCACACTGGAACCTTCGCTCGTAGACAGTGATGACATCGTCAGGCTGCGCCAATGCAAACAGAGGGGCGCGATACGGGACGCAACTGTGTCCTTCTCGCATGTAACTCCCGCATAGCCTTGCTCGCCCCGCTAGGTGAAGCCACCCGCGATGGAAATTGCGGTCAGAACAGTCATGCCCGGAGGGTATGGCACCTTCGCCCTTGGCGCCAAGCAGCTCTTTGCGGCACAGCCCGGCACAGCGCCAGATTGACCCCGCCGCTTCCCATGTTACCAACGCGCATGATGCAAGACCGCACCGCCCTCATCGCCGCCGCCCGCGCCATGTCCGCGCGCGGCTTGGCCCAAGGCACCTCCGGCAACCTCTCCTGCCGCACGGCGCAAGGCATTCTCATCACCCCTTCGGCCATCCCCTATGAGCAGCTCACGCCAGAAATGCTCCCCCTGATCAAGCTGGACGGTGAATACGGCGCTTATGAGGGCGATTACCGCCCCTCCTCGGAATGGCGGTTTCATCTGGATATTTATCTCGCCAGACCGCAGACCGGCGCCGTGGTGCATCACCATGCGCCTTACTGTACGGCGCTCTCCATGGCCCGGCGCGAGATCCCCGCCTGCCATTACATGATCGCCCGCTTCGGCGGCGCGCCGGTGCATTGCGCGCCTTATGCCCTGTTTGGCACGGCGGCGCTTTCAGCCCACGTGCTGCGCGCCCTGGAAGAACGCACCGCCTGCCTGATGGCAAACCACGGCGCCATTGCCACCGGCAGAACCATCGAGGCCGCGCTGAGTGCCGCTGCCGAGTTGGAGACCTTGGCGCAACAATATCTGCTCTCGCTTGCCGCCGGCGGGCCGGTGCTGCTTACCGATGCGCAAGTGGCCGCCGCGCTCACGCAATTCTCCGAAGTCTACGGACCCAACATTAAAAAAATCTAATCCACCGCCGCCAGCCGCCGCCGTGCCGCCGGGTTGTAACCGCCCGGCGGGCTCGCCCGTCCACGGTTGATCTTGAATGAGGAAATCGAGCGGTTTAGCTCGTTGATTTCGTTTTTCAGCGAATGCACCGCCGCCGAGGCTTCCTCAACCATGGCGGCATTCTGCTGCGCCACCATGTTCATCTGGTTCACCGCCTCGCTCACCTGGTTCAACCCGCCGGACTGTTGCTGTGCCGCATTGGCGATATCCGAAACCAGCCCCTCGATCTCTCCCATATTGGTGCCGATGGTCTCCAGCGACTGCCCGGTCTTGCGCACCAGCTCCACTCCCTGGACAACCTGGGACGATGAGGTTGAGATGAGCGATTTGATCGCCTTCGCCGCCTCCGCTGAGCGCTGCGCCAACGCCCGGACTTCGGATGCCACAACCGCGAAGCCGCGTCCCGCATCACCGGCGCGCGCCGCCTCCACACCGGCGTTCAGCGCCAGGAGATTCGTCTGGAAGGCGATATCGTCGATCAGCCCGATAATCTGGCTGATTTCCAGCGAGGATGCCTCGATCTTGTTCATCGCATCACCAGCCTCGCTCACCACGTTGCGCGAATTGGCCGCGCCAGAGTTGGCACCCCCCACCGCGACATTCGCCTGCGCCGCGCCTGCTGCCGTGCGCTTCACCCCTTCGGTCAACTCGGTGAGCGCGGTGGTCGTTTCCAGCAGGTTGGCGGCCTGCTGCTCGGTCCGCCGCGCCAGGTCATCGGTGGCCTGGGAGATTTCGTCTATACCGTCGTTGATCACCCCGGTCGCCACCTGAATCCCGGAGAGTGTGCCCGCCAGGCGCTCCAGCGCATTGTTGAAATCCTCGCGCAGCCGCGCGTATTCAACGGGCAGCGTATCGCCGATGCGGTGCGTGAGATCCCCCGCGGCGAGCGCGCTCATCGCCTCGGTCACCGTCTTCATTACTTTTGCGCTGGTTGTTGCGGCAAGGTTCTCCGCGGCCTGGCGCGCGGCCTCCGCGGCTTGCAGATAAACCGAAATCGCCAGGTCCATATCCAGGAAAACCGCCTTCAGCAGCACGCCGATTTCCTCGCCCAGCTCCCCGGCGTTGTTCTGGCGCCGCCAAAATACGGGTTTGGGCCAGCGCGCGGCGACCACGGCGGCCGTGAGGGATTCAAGCATCAGCGCATAACCGCCGATGTACCAGCGCGGTTCCAGCCCGATGCGGGCGTGAACCTCCCCCACCTTAGTGACCCCATCGAGATATTCCTGGCCGAAATCACCTTCCAGGATGGTGCTCCAATGCTGCGACTGCCGGGCCTGCGCATGTTCCATCATCGCGGGGGTGGCAAAAAAACGGCTGGTTCGCGGCTCCGCGCCAATTTTGGCGTAGAGCGCGCTGAGCGCCCCGGGCAGCGCCTGCCAGATGATGGATTTCATCCCCCGCAGCCGCGCCAGTGCCTTTGTGTTCAAATTAATGAAATTGAGACGGTCGGCCAGTGGGTTCACGTCCGGCATTATATGGATCCTTTGGGCGGATGGGAAAAGTTGCTTCACTGTGCTGCGGGGAACTTAAGCGCCGATTAAAAACGGGAGCTAAAACAGCAGTCCGGGCGGGGGCATTTGGCCACCGCTGACGGGTATTCTATAAAGGCGCATGGATTTAGATTTTTCCGAGGACGAAATTCAACGCTATGCGCGGCATATTCTGTTGCGCGAGGTCGGCGGTGCGGGCCAGGCGCGGCTGAAGGCCGCCCGTGTGCTCATCGTGGGGGCAGGCGGGCTCGGTTCGCCCCTGGCCTTGTATCTGGCCGCCGCCGGGGTGGGCTGCATTGGGCTGGTGGATGGCGATGTGCTGGAGCTCTCCAACCTGCAGCGCCAGATTGCCCACGGCATGGAAAATCTGGGCCGGGCGAAGGTCGAGTCGGCCGCGGAGTCGATGCGCCGGATCAACCCTCTGGTGCAGGTGAACATCCACAACCACCGGCTGGATGCGGCCAACGTGGCGGGGCTGGTGGAAGGCTACGATATAATTTGCGACGGCACGGATAATTTCGCCACCCGCTTTCTGCTCGCCGATGCCTGTGTGGCGGCGCGGCGCACGCTGGTGAGCGCGGCGGTGCTGCGCTTCGAGGGGCAGCTTTCCACCTTTAAGCCGCACGCTGACCCGCAGGGGCCTTGCTACCGCTGCCTCTACCCCGAACCGCCGCCGGAAGGGCTGGTGCCGAGCTGTTCGCAGGCCGGCGTGCTGGGTGCGGTGACCGGGGTGATGGGCAGTTTGCAGGCGAGCGAGGTGCTGAAGGAGATCATGGGCATCGGCGCTTCCATGTCCGGCTGGCTGCTGATCTGGGATGCGCTGGCGGCGGAGTTCAGGAAAATCAGGTTACGGAAGGACGCGGCATGCCCCGTATGTGGTTGAGGGGGGCGGCCCTCGCGCTGCTGTTGCTTGGTGGCTGGACCGCGGCGCCCGTGGGCAGCGGGCCGGGGCCGGGGGTGGGGCCGGTGACGAAGCTGCCGGTGCCGCGCTTTGTCTCGCTGCGCACCAATGAGGTGAATTTCCGGGCCGGGCCGGGGTTTCAGTACCCTGTGAGCTGGGTTTATGAGCGCGACGGGCTGCCGGTGGAGATCATCGGTGAATTTGACGTATGGCGCCAGGTGGTGGCGCCTGACGGCGGCACCGGCTGGGTGCATATGGCGACAATCCGCGCCCGGCGGACGTTTTTCATTACCGCCCAGCAGGCGGTGCTGCGGCGCAGCCCCAGTCCGGATGCGCCGCCGGTGGCGTATCTGCAGGAAGGTGTCACCGGTACTTTGATTTCATGTGACCGGAGCTCGGATTTTTGCAAGGCGGCGGCCGGGCGCTACACCGGCTATCTGGCGCGTGAGGATTTTTGGGGCGCGTTTGCGGGCGAGATGGTTAAGTAATAATAGTTTTCCACAGAAAAGGACTCGGGAAGACCCCGCTAGATATTGCGAGGGGGGCTCGCTCTCTCTACTGTATTTTGTAGTTTGAGTGAGAGGGGCCACAATATGGAGTGGACGGAAGAGGCAATTGAAAAATTGCGGAGCTTGTGGGCCGAAGGGCTTTCGACTGCGGAAATTGGCCGCAGGCTGAGTATTTCAAAAAATGCCGTGGTTGGGAAGGCGCATCGCCTTAACCTGCCGCCGCGCCCCTCGCCAATTCGCCGTAACGAAGGTGAAACGGCCACCGTGCGTCCGCTGGTGCCCAAACGGGTGCAGGGGGCAACGCTGCCGCCGCTTTCAGCCTCGATGTCGGCGCCGATGCCAACGCTGCGGGCGATGCTGCCGGCGGTGAAATTCAGCCAGCGCGCCACGCCGTGCTGCTGGCCGATCGGCGAGCCGGGAAAGCCGAGCTTTCATTTCTGTAATGCGTCCGCGGTGACGGGGAAGCCCTATTGCGAGGCGCATGCCGCTGTTGCCTATGTGCGGGTGCGCGACCGCCGCGAGGACGCCGCCTGATTTAGCGGCGGATGCCATCTGGCTCTAACGCCCCGGCTGTATGCCGGGGCTTGCGCGAAACGCCGCCAATGCGGGCGCCGGTTTTTGTGCGGATTTAAAACCTTCTGCTGCGGCGCAGCACATCTTCCATTTGATAAATTCGGATTAATGCGCGTAGACTCACCCGCCCGGCGGTCGTGACCGGTGCCATGGTGGATGTCCGGCGAAACCGGCGCAGGGAAGGTGTCGATATGGAAACGATGCATGACGAAGGTGCGCGGCCGGAAACGGCTCTTACGGGGATTGTGAAATGGTTCAACCCCGGCAAGGGGTATGGGTTCATCGCGCCCGATACCGGCGGAAACGATATTTTCGTTCATATCAGCGCGGTGCAGCATGCGGGGTTACGCAAATTAAACGAAGGTGAGCGCGTGCGCTTTGCCTTGCAGCAGCGCGAGGGGCGGGTAGCCGCCGTGGGTATCGAAAAGCTGCATTAGAGTCTGATCGTTTGAGGCTGACGCGCACCAGCGTGGCAACCGAAAGCGTGAATCAGCCTCTTATCAAAGAGTCTGATCGTTTGAGGTTGACGCGCGCGAGCGTGGCAACCGAAAGCGTGAATCAGTCTCTTATTAAAGAGTTAGCGCGGGCGGGGGCGCTCTTGCGTCAATCCAAACCTATCGCGCTAGCGGCGCGCATGTGAAATCCGCTGCATAATCGCGGCGCTCGCGGTTTGGTCGCATCTCCCTCCGGCCGCAGCTGATATAACAGCCCGGTAAACATGGAGTCGGGCATGATGCGGGAACTAGCGGGATTGGCGATGGATGGCGGCGCGGCGCTGCCGCTTTATGGCGTGCGGCCGGAGGGTGTGGCCGCGCTGCTGGATGGATTGCCGCCCGCCCAGGCGGCGCTGGCGCGGTTGCAGGGTTTTGCGGGCCAGGCGGGGGCGGTTGTGTTGCTCGCCGGTGATGATGCCACATTGCAGGGCGCTGTGCTGGGGCTGGGAAGCGGGCCGGTGGTGCATGGTTTTGGCGCGGCGGCGGGTGCATTGCCGGGCGCAACGGTGTGGCGGATCGCCGAGGGCGATTTCTCAGGCGAGGATGCCGCGCTGGGGTTTCTGCTCGGCGCCTACCGGTTTGAACATTTAAAAACCAGGACGCCAAAACCGCAGGCGCAGCTTGCCGCCGCGCAAGTGCCGGCGCGCGCAAGGGTGATCGCAAGCGCGATCTGCCTGGCGCGCGATCTGATCAACACACCGGCGAACCTGCTAGGGCCGGCCGAGCTGGCCCAGGCCGCGATGGATTTGGCAGTGCGGTTTGGCGCGCATACCACGCATGTTTACGGCGCGGCGGTGGCTGAACGCTACCCGGCGCTGGCGGCGGTGGGGGCGGGGTCTGAGCGCGGGGCGGAGGCAGTGCTGCTAACATGGCAGGGCTCACGCGCGGATGCGGACGCGCCGCTGCTCTCGCTCTGCGGCAAGGGCGTGTGCTTCGATACGGGCGGCTATGACCTGAAGCCGGGCGCTGCGATGCTGCGCATGAAAAAAGATATGGGCGGCGCTGCAATTTTGTTGGGGCTGGCGCAGGCGGTGATGGCGCTGGATTTACCGTTACGGTTGCAACTGCGGGTTGGCTGCGTGGAAAACAGCATCTCTGGCCATGCCATGCGGCCGTCTGACGTGTTGCAAACAGTTGCCGGTTTGAGCGTGGAGGTTGGCAATACGGATGCGGAGGGCCGGCTCGTGCTGTGCGATCTGCTCGCGGAGGCTGCCAGCGAAACACCGGATTGGCTGATAGACGCTGCAACTTTAACGGGTGCGGCGCGCGTGGCGCTGGGGCCGGATTTGCCGGCGCTGTTTTGCAATGATGAGCGGCTTGCCCAATCAATTCTGGCGGCGGGGCAATTGGTTAACGATCCGCTCTGGCGTTTGCCGTTGTTCGATGGTTACGCCGCCTGGCTGGACAGCCCGGTCGCCGATCTCAACACCGTTTCCACGAAGCCCATGGCGGGCGCGATTGTCGCGGCTCTTTTCCTGCAACGTTTTATTCCTTCCGGAATCGCCTGGGCGCATGTCGATGTTTACGCATGGAACGATTCCAGCCGTCCCGGCAGGCCGGAAGGCGGCGAGGCGCAGAGCCTGCGCGCGTTGCTCGCCGCGGTTGAAACGCTTGGAGCCTGATGATTTCAGATTGATCCGCTCTGCCCGCCAATCTGAATTATAAATCGTTCGCTATGTTTATAATTCAGAGGCGGATTCAGGCACGGGATGCAAGCGCGCATGATTTCGTCTTGTGTTGTCGGACGCTGGTGCGCAGACCAACCGGTTGCAATCACGAGATGATTAAATCTCTGAAACATTCTATGAAGTTGAAATGTTTTCATGTCTCAAATGCTTGAATTATGTAGCTGCAATGCGTATTTCCTGAGATACTTGTTCCGTTGCGGGATGTTTTGCTTGTTTGGTTTCGGTTTGTTCACCTGCGGGCAAGTGGGGAGTGGCTTTTAGCTTGTTGATTGCCGGGCATGTCTTTATGATGGCGGCTTGATCGTCAATTAGGTGGATGCAAAGCCACGTGTAAAAATAAAACGACTATCAAATTTTTGTTTAAGGATCTCAGTTTATGGCGGCGCAACTTTCTTCTGACCAGCTGGTCGGAATTCTTCGTGATACAATTGTCTCGCTGGTGCGGCGCGAGGGGGTTGATCTTTCCGCCCGGCAGCTAGGCGTGTTTCTGACCTGCTATCTCAACGATGGCGGGCATACCGTGCGCGGACTGGCGCAGGATCTTAATGTTTCCAAACCAGCCATCACCCGCGCTCTGGACCGTTTGACCGAGCTTGATTTTGTTCGCCGGAAGGTCGACCCGTCTGACCGGCGCAGTGTGCTGGTGCAGCGTACGGTGAAGGGGGCGGCGTTTTTGCGTGAAACGCGCCATATCATGGCCGAGGCTCTGGCCGCGAACAAGACAGAAGCCGCGAGCCGCCGCAGCGCGAGCTAGAGCGGTGGCTTTGCATCCCCGGCGCGTTCTCCTGGCAGCGTTGCTGGGGGGCCTGCTTATGCGCGGCGTGCCCGCGATGGCACAGCCAGCGCCCTTTGTGATGACACCGGCGGACCAGGCTTTGGTCTCGCAGGTGGAGACGTATCTGAACCAGCAGACCGGGCTGACCGCTAATTTTTTGCAGGTGGCGGCTGATGGTTCAACGCGCACCGGTAAAGCCTGGCTGCAACGGCCCGGCAAAATGCGCTTTGAATATGATCCGCCCGACAAGCAACTGCTCGTGGCTGGTTTTGGGCTGCTGGTGTATTACGATCCGGCGTTGAATCAGACGACGAATATTCCGCTGGGCAGCACCCCGCTCGGGATTTTGCTGGCCAAACATGTGAATTTGAACTCCGCCGGCGTGGTGGTCACGAATATTCAGATGCAGCCTGGGGAAGATGACATCACGCTGATCCGCAAGGGCAAGGCCGCCGAGGGCAGCCTGACCCTGGTGTTTGCCACCGATCCGCTGGAGCTGCGGCAATGGGTTGTGATGGATGCGCAGGGGCGGCAGACGCGGGTGAGCCTTTATGACATCGTGCCGGGTGGTCCCTATCCGGATTCATTGTTCCGGTTCGTTCCCGCCACAGCTACGATGCCCTCCGGCGGTTAAGTCTTCATGGATTTTACGATTGCAACCTGGAATATCAATTCATTACGGCTGCGCCAGGGGTTGCTGCCCAGGCTGATGGCCGGGCTGGCGCCCGATGTGATCTGCCTGCAGGAAACCAAGGTGCCCGATGAGTTGTTTCCCGAGGCCATTGCCGGGGAAATTGGTTTTGCGCATGTGCTCAAGCGCGGCATGAAGGGCTATAACGGCGTTGCGATCCTCTCCCGGCTGCCGCTGACGCTGGAGGAGAATACGCCCGACTGGTGCGGCAAAAATGATTGCAGGCATATTTCCGCCCGGCTGGAAGCAGGCGGTGCGCCGCTGATACTGCATAATTTTTATGTACCGGCGGGTGGCGATATCGCGGACCGGGCGTTGAACGTGAAGTTCGGCCATAAGCTGGATTTCATTACGCAGGCGCGGGAGCATTTCGCCGCGTATCCGCCGCGGCGCAGTGTGCTGGTGGGGGATTTGAACATCGCGCCGCTGGAAAACGATGTGTGGAACCACAAGCAGTTGCTGGGCATTGTCAGCCATACGCCGGTGGAGACGCAGGGGCTGAACGCCTGGATGGCGGAAGGCTTTGTGGATGCGCTGCGCCATTTCGTGCCGCCGGAGCGCAAGCTCTATACCTGGTGGTCGTATCGCAACCGCGACTGGGCGGCCTCCAACCGGGGGCGGCGGCTGGACCATGTGTGGGTGAGCCGCGACCTGGAACCCGCGCTGGCGGGCTATAAAATTTTGCAGGAGGCGCGCAGCTGGGAGCAGCCATCGGACCATGTGCCGGTGAGCGTGACGCTCAGGCTGGGCTGATCAGGGCTGGGCTGATTAGGGGCTGGGCTGATTAGGGGATGCGGACTTCCCAGCCGCTTTCCGTGGGGGCGCAGAACAGGGGGACGGCGTTGGGGGTCAGGCCCTCTTTGCTCAGGCCCATGAGGTCTCGCAGGGCGCGGAAAATGCCGCCATGGGCGACGATGAGCAGCGGGCCGGGCTGTGCCAGCACGCGGCGCATGGCGATGCGCGCGCGGATGGTGACCTCGGCAAAGGTCTCGGCGCCCTCGGGGGTGTAGCGGCCCTCCATCCATTCAGGGAACCAGGGCTGCAGGGGCTTGCCTTCCATGCCGCCGAAAATCACCTCGCGCAAATCAGCCTCGAAGCTGACCGGCAGGTTGAGAAATTCATTGACGATGGCTGTCGTCTCGCGGGTGCGGATCATGGGTGAGGAGATGATGGCGCGAATCCCCTGGCCGGCCAGCAGCGGCCCGGCCACCTCCGCCTGCGCGCGGCCGGTGGCGTTCAAGGAAATGTCCAGCGCGCCTTGGGAGAGGCCGGCGGCGTTATAGTCCGTCTCGCCGTGGCGAAGGAACCAGAACGGAACCGCGGGGAGCTGCATTCAGGCCAGACCTTCGGCGGCCAGCGAGGCCTGCACGCTCGGGCGGGCGAGCATGCGGTCCAGATGTGCGTCGAGGTTTGCCGGCAGGGGAACCTGCGCGCGGTTGCGGGCCCAGAATTCCAGGTAGAACAGGGCAGCGTCGGCAATCGAGAAATCGCCGAAGAGATAGGGCTTGCCGCCCAGCGCCGCTTGCAGATTGGCAAAGCCGAGATGCACAATCTCGCGCCCGGTCTGGCGGATTTTATCTTCATCGCCGGGGGTTGTGCTGAACATGCCGGGGCGTATCAGGCGGGCAAAGCCGCGCATGTGGATGGTGGCGACCATGTAGTCCAGCAGTTCCAGCGTGCGGATCTCGCCCTCCAGCCCGGCGGGAAGCAGGTTTTGCTCCGGGTTGGTGCGCGCCAGGTAGAGCGCGATGGCGGGAAACTCGGTGAGGATGCTGGCATCGTCACGCTGCAGGACCGGCACTTTGGCCTTGGGGTTGACGGCCAGAAACTCCGGCGTGTGTTGCGCGCCTTTGTGCAGGTCGGTCTTGACCAGCTCGAAGGGCTGGCCAATCTCGCGCAGGAGGATCTGGATGCCGATGGAGCAGGCACCGGGGGAGTAGAAGAGTTTCATGAGATGCCTTGCGATATGGGGACGCGCGGTTAGTCGAACAATGAGCTGACGGAACTTTCTGTCGAGATGCGGCGCACGGCTTCGGCCAGCAGCGGGGCGATGGAGAGCTGGCGCACGTTATGGGCCAGGCGCACGGCCTCGGTGGCGGCAATTGAGTCGGTGATGGTCAGCATCTCGATCTTGGAGGCGGCGATACGCGCGACGGCACCGCCTGAGAGTACGCCGTGGCTGACATAGACGCTCACCGAACGCGCGCCCTCGGCGATCAACGCTTCCGCAGCGTTGCACAGCGTGCCGCCGGAATCCACGATGTCGTCGATAATGATGCAGTCGCGGCCTTCGACCTCGCCGATGATGTTCATGACCTCGGAGACGCCTGCGCGCTCGCGGCGTTTGTCGATGATTGCGAGATCGGTGTTGAGGCGCCGGGCGATGATGCGCGCGCGCAGCACGCCGCCGACGTCGGGCGAGACGATCATCGGGTCGCGTCCGGCGAAACGCTCGGTAATGTCAGCCGAGAACAGCGGGGCGGCGGGGAGGTTGTCTACCGGGATATCGAAGAAGCCTTGGATCTGGCCGGCGTGGAGGTCCATGGTGAGGACGCGGTTGGCGCCTGCCTCGGTGATGAGGTTGGCGACCAGCTTGGCGGAGATCGGCGTGCGCGGGCCTGATTTACGATCCTGCCGGGCGTAGCCGAAATAGGGGATGACCGGGGTGA
The DNA here is from genome assembly GCA_021846225.1 of Pseudomonadota bacterium. Lineage (GTDB taxonomy): Bacteria > Pseudomonadota > Alphaproteobacteria > Acetobacterales > Acetobacteraceae > Acidocella. The sequence goes on from JAJZCG010000014.1 coordinate 24,205, forward strand.
TGCGCCGGGCTGAGCCGCGGCGCAGGGCGTCGCAGGTGATCAGCAGCTCCATCAGGTTATCATTGGTCGGATAGGAGGTGGACTGGACGACGAACACGTCCTCCCCGCGCACGTTCTCGTGGATTTCCACGAAAACCTCCATATCGGCGAAGCGGCGGATGGAGGCTTTGGCCAAGGGGATGTTCAAACCGGCGGCGACAGCTTCGGCCAGCGGGCGGTTGCTGTTGCAGGCAACAATTTTCATGAAATTTCTTTCCGGGCTGGCTAAAATTTAAATTGGGCGGGGTTTAGCAACCGGGGGGGGCAATGTCCATTAACTGGAGAGCTCGCGTGACCGTTCCGTGGCAGCCTGAATCGCTTTTGTGAAAGTTTCCGGCCAGGCGTCATCCGCGCGCAACACTGCCAGGGCGCGCTCGGTGGTGCCGCCGGGCGAGGTGACGGCGATGCGCAGGGCGGCTGCGTCCTCATCGCTGGCGGCGAGCAGGGCGGCGGAGCCGATGAGGGTCTGGCGGGCCATCTGGCGGGCGAGCGCGGCGGGCAGGCCCTGGTCCAGCCCAGCCTGCTCCATCAGCTCAGCGAGCAGGAATACATAGGCGGGGCCGCCGCCGGAAATGGCGGTCACCGGGTCGAGCAGCGCTTCGCTCTCGACCCAGGAGATCATCCCGGTGGCGGCGAGCAGCTCATCGGCCAGGGATTTTTGCGCGGGGGTGACGTGGCTGCCCGCCACCGCGACGGTGATGCCCTGGCGCACCGCGGCGGGGGTGTTGGGCATGGCGCGCACGATGGCAGCCTTGACCCCGAGCATCGCGGCGATGGCGTTAAGGGTTTTGCCGGCCATGATGGAGATGAACACCGCATGGCCTGCGAAGCGGGCGTAGGCGGGCAGGGCTTGCGCGGCCATTTGCGGCTTGACCGCGAGGATGACGGCGCTGGGGGTGAAACCGTGCGGAATATCGGCTACCGATGCCACGACGGTGATATTTGGCCCGGCCAGTGCGGCGGCGCCGGGCGAGGGGTCTACCACCAGCGCGGCGGAGAGCCCGCGCTCGCGCCAGCCGGCCAGCAAAGCGGAGCCCATGCGGCCGCCGCCGACGAGGAGAAGCGAGGGAAGGGTGTCAGTCATGCAGGGCGGGGTATCACGCCTCGCCGGCACATTCCAGCATGGCGGCTTCCAGCGCGTCGCTGGGGGATTTGCCGCCCCAGAGGGTGAACTGGAAGGCGGGGAAGAAGCGCTCGCATTCGGTGATGGCGATGTCCACCAGATCCTCGATGGATTCCGCCGAGGCGCTGGGGGTGCCGCGCAGCAGCACCGAATGGCGGTAGATCGGCATGCCGGTGTCCTCGTCCATGCCGAAATGGCCGATCCACAAGCGCTCATTGGCCTTGGCCAGCAGCTCGTAGAGCGCGCCACGGCGCTTGGGCGGGGATTTCAGCTCGAACGCACAGGAGAAATGCATGACGGAAATTTCATCCGACCAGCAGAAATACAGCCCGTAATCACACCATTTTCCGGGGGCTTGCGCGGCCATGTCAGACTCTGAACGGCGGTCGAACGCCCAGTCGTTGGCGGAGATGACTTGCTCGACGAGGTCCAGCGGATTGGCGACGGCGGTATCGTCCAGGGAAAGAGCGAGGCTCGGCATGGGAGTCTCCTGATCCAGAGGTGGTCAACGCGGGGAAGACGGCTCAAGCCTTGGTGCCGGGAGCGTCTCTCCCCCGCGAATCCAATTCTACCGGCTTTTGGTGCCGCGCTGCAATAAAGGAATTTGGGGCGGAGGCGGTCTTGCCAGTTTTGCCCGGGGCGATGATAGAGGCGCCGATTGTGGCCGCGCGCGGTTTGGGCCGGGCGCCAGAAGGGATGGGGTGATGAGTTACGCGGTGAAGGAAATTTTCCTGACCCTGCAGGGAGAAGGTTTGCAGGCCGGGCGAGCGGCGGTGTTCTGCCGTTTCGCGGGCTGTAACCTGTGGTCTGGCCGCGAGGAGGACCGCGCCGGCGCGGTCTGCACGTTCTGCGATACGGATTTCATCGGCACGGATGGCCCCGGCGGTGGGCGCTTTGGCGATGCGCAGGCGCTGGCCGGGGCGGTTGAGGCGGCCTGGCGCGGCGGCACGGCGGCGCGGCTGGTGGTGCTGACCGGCGGGGAGCCGTTTTTGCAGGTTGATGCCGCGCTGACCGCGGCGCTGCACGCGCGGGGGTTTCGTATTGCCGCGGAGAGCAACGGCACGCTGGCGCCGCCTGAGGGCATCGACTGGCTCTGCATCAGCCCCAAAGCCGGGGCGCCGCTCGCGGTGAGCCGGGGCGATGAGCTGAAGCTGGTGTTCCCGCAGGAGGCAGCGCCGCCCGCGCGGTTCGAGGCGCTGGATTTCACGCATTTTCTGCTGCAGCCGATGGACGGGCCCCAGCGCGCCGCCAATACCGAGGCGGCCATCGCCTTCTGCCTCGCCAACCCGCGCTGGCGGCTCTCGCTGCAAACACATAAATATCTGGGTATTCCGTGATGCATGAACTGAGCAAGCAATTCCGTTTCGAGGCGGCGCATACCCTGCAACGGCGCATTGATGCCGAGCCCAGCCGGCGCATCCATGGTCATTCGTACCGTGCCGAGGTGGCGCTGCGCGGTGAGCCGGACCCCGATACCGGGATGTTGATCGATCTGGGGCATTTTGCCCGGCGCATCGGCGAGGTGCGCGAGGCGCTGGACCACCGGTTTTTGGATGAGATCGCGGATTTGGGCCCGGCGACGCTGGAGAATCTCGCAAGCTGGATCTGGCACAGGCTGGAAGGCGATTGCGCGGGGCTGGCGCGGGTTAGCGTGTACCGTGACAGCGAGGGCGATGCCTGCAGCTATTTCGGGCCCCGGCGGGCGGAGGTATAGAGCATATGAAAAACCCCGGAGGCGCGCCACCGGGGTTTTTTATGGTTCAGAAGATCAGCCGCGGCGCAGGGCCGGGCCGTTGTAGCGGGCGGTGAGGCCCAGCTCGTCCTCGATGCGCATCAGCTGGTTATACTTCGCCGTGCGGTCGGAGCGGGCGAGTGAGCCGGTTTTGATCTGGCCGCAATTGGTGGCAACCGCGAGGTCGGCGATGGTGGAATCCTCGGTCTCGCCGGAGCGGTGCGACATAACGGCGGTGTAGCCGGCGCGGTGCGCGATCTCCACGGCTTCCAGCGTCTCGGTCAGCGTGCCGATCTGGTTGACCTTCACCAGGATGGAGTTGGCGGTGCCGGCGGCGATGCCGCGGCGCAGGCGGGTGGGGTTGGTGACGAAGAGATCGTCGCCGACCAGCTGCACGGTGGCGCCGAGGCGCTCGGTGAGGAGTTTCCAGCCATCCCAGTCATCCTCGGAGCAGGCGTCCTCGATGCTGGTGATGGGAAAGCGCGAGCAGAGCCCTGCCAGGTAGTCGATGAACCCGGCGGCGTCGTATTTTTTGCCCTCGCCGTGCAGGTTGTAGATGCCGTCCTTGTAGAATTCGGTGGCGGCGCAATCCATGGCGAAGGTGATGTCCTCGCCGGGGCGGTAGCCGGCGCGCTCAACCGCCTTGGCGATGAAGCTGAGCGCCTCGTCGGCGGATTTCAGGTTGGGGGCGAAGCCGCCCTCGTCACCCACGTTGGTGTTGTGGCCCGCCTCGGCGAGGGATTTCTTCAGCGCGTGGAAGACTTCCGAGCCCATGCGCACCGCCTCGGCGATGGAGGAGGCGCCGACCGGCTGGATCATGAATTCCTGGATGTCGATGGGATTGTCGGCATGCTGGCCGCCGTTGACGATGTTCATCATCGGCACCGGCAGGGTGCGGGCCGAGACGCCGCCGATGTAGCGGTACAGCGGCATGCCGTTATCGGCCGCGGCGGCTTTTGCCAGCGCCAGCGAGACGCCGAGGATGGCGTTGGCGCCCAGGCGCGCCTTGTTGGGGGTGCCGTCCAGGTCGATCATGATATTGTCGATCGCGACCTGTTCCTCGGCATCCATCCCGCCGATGGCGTCGAGGATTTCGGTTTCAACCGCGGCGATGGCCATGGTGACGCCCTTGCCGCCGTAGCGCGACTTGTCGCCGTCGCGCAGTTCCACGGCCTCATGCGCGCCGGTGGAGGCGCCGGAGGGCACGGCGGCGCGGCCAAAGGCGCCGGATTCCAGCAACACATCGACCTCGACGGTGGGGTTGCCCCGGCTGTCCAGGATTTCGCGGGCGACGATATCGGCAATGGCAGTCATGGTTGGTTCCTCCGGTTGATAGGCAGGTTGTGCGCGCGGGGTAGACCAGCGGGCGCGGGCAGGCAAGGTTTTACCCTAAATTACCCAACGTGATGAGGCTAAATGAACGCCCCCACTTCACGCCGTGTTTCAATCTGGTAATAGAACTCCATATATATGGGCGCGTCCACTCAAGGGGGTGGGCTAAAAGCCAAACCAGGGTTTTCGGAAAATGAAGCTTATCAATGCCATCCGCATGGGCGGAACTGAAATTCTGCCCCTCGTGGAGGGCGGCAAGGGTGTTGCTGTTTCCAACGGCGTAACCGCAGGCCATTGGGCCGCGGGCGGCGGGGCGGGGACGTTCTCGGCGGTCAATCCTGATAATTACGACGCGCAGGGGCATGTGATCTCGCCGGTTTATCACGGCAAGACCCGGCGGGACCGCCATGAGGAGCTGATTGCCTACGCCATCGAGGGCGGGGTTGCCCAGGCTGAGCACGCTTATGAGATTTCCGGCGGCAAGGGGCGCATCCATGCCAATATCCTGTGGGAGATGGGCGGCGCGGAGCGGGTGATCACCGGCGTTCTGGAGCGCACCAAGGGGTTGGTGAACGGCATCACCTGCGGTGCGGGAATGCCCTACCGGCTCTCGGAGATCGCCTCCAAGTTCAATGTGCATTATTATCCCATCGTCTCTTCCGGGCGCGCGTTCTCGGCACTGTGGAAGCGGGCCTATTCCAAGGCTGCGGATCTGCTCGGTGGGGTGGTGTATGAAGACCCCTGGCTGGCGGGCGGGCATAACGGGCTTTCCAACAGCGAGGACCCGGGCAAGCCCGAGGCGCCGTTTCCGCGCGTGCTGGCGCTGCGCAAGATCATGCGCGAATTCGGCCTCGGCGAGACCCCGATCATCATGGCCGGGGGCGTGTGGGCGCTGGAGGAATGGGAAGACTGGATCGATAATCCCGAGCTGGGGCCGATCGCCTTTCAGTTCGGCAGCCGCCCGCTGCTGACCAAGGAAAGCCCGATCCCGGCGGGCTGGAAGGAGCGCCTGCGTACGCTCAAGCCGGGGGATGTGTTCCTCAACAAATTCTCCCCCACGGGGTTTTATTCCTCCGCCGTGAACAACAGCTTCATCCAGGAGCTGCGCGGGCGCAACGAGCGCCAGGTGGCGTATTCGCCCGAGCCGGTTGGCGAGCATGTGGTGGAATATGGCGTGGGTGCGCGCAAGCGCTCCGTGTACCTCACCGCGCCCGATTACGCGCGGGTGAAGGACTGGGAAGACGCTGGTTACGTGGATGCGCTGCGTACCCCCGATTCGACGCTGATCTTCGTGACCCCGGCGAAGGCCGAGGAGATCCATACCGACCAGGTGAACTGCATGGGCTGCCTGAGCCAATGCCGGTTTTCCAACTGGAGCCAGGAGCCGCCGGAATATGACAACGGCAAAAAGGCCGATCCGCGCAGCTTCTGCATCCAGAAGACCTTGCAGGATATCGCCCATGCCGCGCCGGATGATCTGGACGCGCTGGACCATAACCTGATGTTCGCCGGGCATAACGCCTGCCGCTTCGGCACTGATCCGTTTTATTCCAACGGCTTCATCCCCACGGTTCGCGAGCTGGTGGACCGGATTCTGACCGGCAAATAAGCCTCAGACGGGGGTGGGCAGGTAGCGCCGGCAGCGATGAAGCCGGCGCCCGTGCCCGCGAACAGCAGGGCGAGACCGGCGATGTTCAGGCAGGCCCTGGGGTAGCCCTGCGTGGCGGCGTTGAGGAAGGGGTGTGGCTTCATGGCACCCCACCTGCTGCTTGGAGAAGGTTATAAGAGCGCGCGGCGGCGCAGCATAACGAATCCTTGGGCAGAATCGACAGACTCGGTTAAAGAAGGATTCGAAACCCGAGTCGGAGAGTTACCCATGGCCAGCGTGTCTGCCCAATCGCGTCCTTATGTCATTGTGCTGGGCAATGAGAAGGGCGGTTCGGGCAAATCCACCACCTCCATCCATATCATCGTCTCGCTGCTGCGCGATGGCTACAGCGTGGGCGCCATGGATCTTGACGCGCGCCAGGGTACGCTGGCCGGCACGCTCGCGGCGCGAAAACATTTCGTGGAGAGCAAGGGGATTGTGCTGCCACTGCCGCAATTCCGTTCGGTGCACCGCGCGATCCTGGATAACCGGCTGGAGGCGGAGGCGGAGGAACGCTTGCGCTTTGATACAGCGCTGGGCGAGTTCGAGGGCGTGGATGTGGTGGTGATCGATTGTCCGGGGGCCGACACATATCTCTCACGCTACGGGCATAGCCACGCGGATACGCTGATCACCCCGATCAATGATAGTTTTGTCGATTTTTCGATGCTGGCGAAGGTGGACCCGGATAACCACGACATCGTGAACCCCAGCATCTACTCGGAAATGGTGTGGGAGGCGCGCAAGAACCGCTTCGCGCGCGACCGCGGCAAGATCGACTGGATGGTGATGCGCAACCGGCTGGCCGCCTCCGAGGCGCGCAACAAGCGCGATGTGGGCGAGACGCTGGATCTGCTGGCCAAGCGGATCGGCTTTCGCACGCTGAAAGGGTTTGGCGAGCGGGTGATTTTTCGTGAGTTGTACTTGCAGGGGCTGACCCTGATGGACGTCCGTGAGGCCAATATCGGCATTGCGCTGGGGCTTTCGCATATTGCCGCCCGCAATGAGGTGCGCTCGCTGATCAGCGCCATCAAGCTGCCGCCCGCGAAAATGTCACTGGTGGCGTAAGCTCAATTTAGGACTCACATTACAGCGGCCGCTGCATTATATCGCGGCAAAATGCTGGAGTGTAGAATGCCGCGCGTGTTTCTGGTGGGGGCTGGTCCCGGAGACCCGGATTTGCTGACCGTGAAGGCCGCGCGGGTGATCGCGGCGGCGGATGTGGTGCTGTATGACAGCCTGGTGGACCCGCGCGTGGTGGCGATGAGCCGGGCGGGGGCGCGCCGGATTGACGTGGGGAAGCGCTGCGGCCGGCATTCGGCCAGCCAGGCGGAGATTTGCCGCCTGCTGGTGGCGCAGGGGCGCACCGGCGCGCTCGTGGTGCGGCTGAAGGGCGGCGATCCGATGGTTTTTGGCCGCGCCACCGAGGAGATGGGCGCGCTGCGGGCGGCGGGGATTGATTTTGAGGTGATCCCTGGGGTGACGGCGGCGACGGCGGCGGCGGCGGCGCTGCATTGCTCACTCACACGGCGCGGGGTGGCGCGCTCGCTGCATTTCCTCGCCGGGCATGGCGCCCAGAGCGGGCTGCCCGCGCATGACTGGGTTTCCCTCACCAAATCCGGCGGTACGCTGGTGGTGTACATGGGCGGGCAGACGCTGCCCGGGCTGGCGTCGCATTTCATCGAGGCCGGGATGGCGCCGGAGATGCCTGCGGTGGCGGTGGAGAGTGCCAGCCTGGAGGGGCAGCGGATTCTGCGCGGGACCATCGGCTCGCTGCCGGGGCAGGTGGTGGGCGCCAAGGCCGTAGGGCCGGTGATTGTGCTGATCGGCGAGGCGCTGGCCGAGCCCGATGAGCTGGACGATTTGCTGCTGCGGGCCGAGGCCGGGGGGTAGAGCCCTTACCCGACCCGGGCCAGGCGCACGGCGGTGTGGCCATGGCTGACGCGCAGGCTCGGCATTACCAGCATGCAATTTTCGTAAGGGGTACGGATTTCAACGTCGCCGTCATGGGCAATGAGCGTATCGGCGGCGGGGATGATTTCGCCGCCATGAAAGTTGCGGAGAAAGACGAAACGGTTGGTCCGCGCGGTGACGGTGTGGGTGACCTGCGCGAGGGTGATGGGGGATGGCGGGGGCGGCGGCGCCGTGAGCATTCCGGTCTGGCGCAGCAGGGCGTGCACGGTGGCGCGGGTTTGGGTCAGCGCCGCGGGTTCCCAGTGCTGCCCTGCCTCGGCGAGTATGCCGGCGGCCTCGCTGAAGCGGCCGTAGTCAATGAGGCGCTTGCCTCCGGCATGGCCTTGGTCCGCGACGACGGTGGCCGGTGTGCCCAGCTGCATCGCCAGTTCGCGCCCGCGGGCGTTGGGGCCGCAGAGCAGCACCGGGCATGAGGGCCAGAGCATTGTGTGCAGGTCGAGCAGAATGCCGGCCGTGTCGATCAAGGGGCGTATCTCGCGCGCGCGGTTCAGTTCCAGCGAGCGGCGCACACCGAATAATTGCAGATCGTCCCAGACGCGGTTGAGGTCTTCCTCGACATGGCGCGAGGCGAGGGGGGATTGGGGGTTGAAGCGGTCAAACGCGGCGAGGTTGGCAAAGCCGATGGTGAGCTTGCCTCGCAGGGGCATGAAACGCGCGCGCAGCAGCTCCGCCAGGATGGCGGCGCCCGCGATCTCGTTGCCGTGGATGAGGCTGACCAGAACCACATGCGGGCCGGGCGCGCGGGAGTCCAGCGTGGTGAAGCCGGGAATGCCGGTGTTGCCCTGGCGGAAGGGAGAAATGTCCGGTGTTGCAATGCGGACCGCAAACGCGGGTATTTCCGCCGGGCTGGCGGAGTCTGCGGGGGCGGAATCAGCCGGCGGGTGGCCAGGAGTCATGGGTGCAGTGTAACGAAGTTGTGACAAGGCGCAATCGCGCGGGTTTGCGCGGGATTGACGCCAGCGAGCACACGCCGCAAAGCCGCCGCATGGTTACCGCACGAATTTTATGCACTGACATCGCGGGGTTGCGCTCGCAGGGGATTGGTCTGGCAGAGGCCGCAGGCATGGAAGTGGACATGCGCACGCTGGCGTTTTTGCCGCCATGGGATAAGGTTTCGCCCCGGTTGTGGCCGGGAATCCGCTGGGCGGTGAAGAGCGAGGCGTTCGCGCCGCCCTTGCCGCAGGTGTTGCTGGGCTGCGGCGGCGCGGGGGCGCGGGTGGCGGCGGGGCTGCGCCAGCCGGGGGTGAAGGCGGTGGCGATTCAGCATCCGCGCATGAATTTGAACAAGTTCGACCTGGTGATGGCGGCGCGTCATGATGGCATAACTGGCGCAAATGTGATCGTGACCCGCACGGCGCTGCACCGGGTGACGCAGCCGCGCCTGGCGGCGGAGCTGCTGAAATGGGCGCCGGTGTTTGCGCCGTATCAGCGCCCGCTGCTGGCGGTGCTGCTGGGCGGCAGCAATGGGCGCTACCGGTTTGAGCCGGCGCAAGGGCGCGAGCTGGCCGGGCAGCTCGCCGCGCTCATCCGCCAGGAGAAAATCGGCGTGGTGATAACCCCCTCGCGCCGCACCGGGCCGGAGATTGTAAAAATCCTGCGCGAGACGCTGGAGCCGCTGGGCGCCTGGATCTGGGATGGCGCCGGGGAGAATCCTTATTTCGGCATGCTGGCGTGCGCCGATGCGATTTTGTGCACGGCGGACTCCGTCTCCATGGTCTCCGAGGCGGTGGCGACATCCGCGCCGGTGTTTCTGCTGCGCCTGCCGGGCAAATCCGCGCGGATCGGCGCGTTCATGGATAGTTTGATCGATGCCGGCAGAGTGCGCGGCTTTGCCGGAAAACTGGAGCTGTGGGATACCGGGCCGCTGGATGATACGCAGATGGCGGCGGAACAGATGCGTGACCGCTTGGGATTGTAACGATGCTGGATATTGAGACCTTCGATAATCTGCGTGGCGGCAACGTGGCCTATAAGGCGCTGGCGCATCCGGTGGCGGCCGAGGGGCTGAAGCAGCTGGCGGCGCGGGCCGGGCGGGTGGCGATTTTTGACCCGGATGGAATCGCCGGGCCGCTGCTGGCGCTTTGCCCGGAGCTGGATGCCGAGGGTGTGTACGTGCAGGATAGCTTGGCCATCGGCCAGCTGCGCGGCGGGCATGTGGCGCGCGCGCTCACCTGCCTGTGCGCGGCGCGGGTGGAGAGCGTGCTGGTTGCCGCTTTTGATGCCGGACGGGCGGTGGAGCGGCTGGCACGCTTTGCGCCGCCGGGCGCGCGGGTGCTGACGCTAGACGGCGCGAAGCTGCCGGAGGCGATGCTGACCAATGCGGCGCGCTACCTGGATCCGCTGAATTTCGCCACTAATTTCGTGTTCTTCCGTGAGGATGGGCATTTTTCCACGCGGCTGACCACGGCGAATTACTGGGCCGGATATGGCGCGAAGGCCGTGCGGTTTTTCTGCCGCCTCTACGGCGCGGCGGGTGAGGTTCTGGCCCAATGGGAAGATCCGGCGCCGGCCGGGGCGGGCGGTTTCGTGCTGGATAGCGCCGCCGTGCGCGCGCGCTTCGGGCTGGGGCCGTTCACCGGGCAGTTGTTCCTGCACGCGATCGGCGTGGCGGGGCATGATGTGGTGAAATATGCGCTGGATACCTACGCCGCTGGCGATGGGGCCTCGCTCTCCTGCACGCATGATGCGAATGCCTGGCCATCGGAGCGCTTTGCCGGGCTGCCCGCGCCGCGCGCGGATGAGCGGGTGATATTATGGGTGCAGAACAGCCATGCCGTGCCGATCCCCGCCGGGGCGCTGGCGCTCGACCGCATGGGCGCTGAGGCGCCGGTGGGAATTGCCGCCGCGATTGCGCCCTTCGCGACTCTGGCGGTGGATGTGGCGGCGGTGCTGCCAGGTGTTTCCTGGCCGGCGCAGGTGGAATTGCGCGCCGGGCGGCATGTGGTGCGCCCGCGCTACGAAGTTGAGCGCGCCGGACGCACGCGCATCGCGCATGTGAATGTGGAGCGCGCGGATTTGCGCGACGACGCCGGGATTAAGACGCTGCATGCGGAGTTGGGGCGCGGGTTTCTGCTGCCCTTCCCGGTGCTGGCGCGCGGGCGGTTCAAAACCATCGTGCAGCCGACGCCGATGGCGGTGCATGAGCACAACATGCCGCTACGGCTGGATGTTTTCAGCGCGCAGGGCGAGAAGCTGGCGGAGCGGTTTCTGGGCGTGCTGGCGCGCGGCCATGGCCTGGCTGTGGATCTGGACGATGTGCTGCGCCCCGGCGTGCTGGCCGATGGCGGGCATGCCGAGTTGGTCTATGATTTTCGCGAGGGCGGGGAGGCCAACGGCTGGTTGCATGGGCTGTTCCGGTTTGAGGACCGGGCAAGCGGCCATGTGGCCGAGAGCAGCTTTGGCGGGCATATCTTCAATACGATCATGACCTATAAAAACGAGCCGCAGAGCTACACCGGCAAGGCGCCGGGGCTCTCGACGCGGTTGTTTCTCAAGCTGGGGTTTGGCGGGCGGCAGAGTTTTTGCGTGCTGATCTATCCGGCATCCGCGCAATGGCTGGATTTTTCCAGCACGGCTCTGGAGCTATACGATGCGGGGGGCACCTTGCTGGCGAGCGCCGCGTTGCGGATCGCCTGTTCGGGCTCGGCGGTTGTGTATCCGGCGCGGCATTTCTCCGCCGCGGATTTAGCCGCGGCGGGGGAGGCGGGTTATGTGCTCATCCGCGACACCACCTGCCGGTTGTTCGGGTTTCATGGTGTTGACGATGGCGCGGGCGGCTTTTCCTTCGACCATATGTTCGGGTTTTAGCGTATTCAGCGAATAGCTGGCGCCAAATGCATATTGCTTTAGCCGAAACTTAGCGCCTCGGGCCGTTTGACCTCGATTTCGACGAAGGCCATCGGCGTATCGGAGGCGTTCATCACGTCATGTTCGATGCCGGAGGCGCGGCTGTAGGAGTCTCCGGCCTTGCGCGGGTAGTCGGTGATGTTTTTGCCATCGTCCACGCGCATGGTTGAGTCGGTGAGCATGACGATGAAATAGGGCAATCCGTGGCTGTGCCAACCGGTCACCGCGCCGGGGGCAAAATCCCAGCGGGTGATTCGGACATCGGCATCGTCGCGTTGCAGCGTCGGGACTGCGGGGGTGGTACATACGAAGGGCATTCCGGCTCCTTGCCGTGATTAAAAATGTGGTTGTTATCCGGCGGGCGCGAGTGCCGCGGCCGTGAAATGATGCACCCGCTGTTCCATCAGCGGCACCCATTGTCCGTGCTTTAACACTTCGCTGGGGCGGAATTTGGCCTTGTAGGCCATTTTGCGGCTCTCTTCGACCCAGTAGCCGAGGTAGACGAACGGCAGGCCCAGCGCCACCGCGCGGGCGGCCAGCCAGATGATGGCGTAGGTGCCGAGCGAGCGCTCGTCCATGCCGGTTTCAAAGAAGCTGTAGACGGCGGAGAGCCCGTCGCCGAGATGGTCGGTGAGGCAGGCGCCGAGCAAGCTGCCCTGGGGGGTGCGGAATTCGATGACCGAGGTTTCAATCGGCGTGTCCTCGACCATGGCGCGGTAGTCGTAAAAACTCATGCTTGCCATGTCGCCCTCGCCGTGGCGGGCCTGCTGGTAGCGCTGGAAGAGCTGGTATTGCTCGGTGGTGGCGCGTGGCGGAATTTCCTGCACCACCAGATCGGCGTTGATGCGGGCGATGCGCTTTTGCGTGCGGTTGGGGGTAAAATCCCGCGCGCGGATGCGGATGGGCATGCAGGCGTTGCAGCTGGGGCAAACCGGCGCGTAGGCGATGTTGTGGCTGCGCCGGAAGCCGCCGCGCGATAAGCGGTCGTGCAGGGTTTCGGCCGAGACGCCGGCAAGCTCGGTCACAACCTTGCGCTCGGTGCGGCCCTCCACATAGGGGCAGGGCAGCGGCGCCGTGGTGTAGAAGAAATGCGGGCGGCGGGCGGGCTTGAAGCTCATTATGTGTATGTTTGGGTGTTCAGGGGGCTGCGTCAACAACTGTTTTGTGGGGGCTGCCCGCCGCGCCCAGCGCCGGGGCGGTGTAAATCTGGGCGATGGGGTGCGTGGCGGCGAATTGAGGGTAGGATCAGAACCCCAGGAAATCACTGTTGAGCGGCGCGCAGGCGCCGGGCATGGCGGCGGCGATGAGTTTTCCAGGGTTGGTTGTGGCTGGGCGCGGCATCATTTAAGCCATAACCGAGCCGCGCCGGGGGGTCGATTCCCGCACGGCGTTTGGCAAGGGATTGGGCATGGCGCGGGCGAATTCGGTTAACTATCTGCTGGGCACGAGCTTCCACAAAATGGCCTATGTCGAGTTCGGCAACCCGGCCGCCCCGGCGGTGGTGTGCGTGCATGGGCTCTCGCGCAACGGGCGTGATTTCGATCCGCTGGCCGAGGCGCTCTCGGATCGTTTCCATGTCATCTGCCCGGACCTGCCGGGGCGCGGCAAGTCTGATTGGCTGCCCGACGCTCTGGCCTACCAGCCGCCGAGCTATGTGGCGGCGCTGACGTATTTGCTGGCGGCGCTGAACAAGCCGGTGGCGTGGGTGGGCACCTCGCTGGGGGGCATCTGCGGCATGATGATCGCCGCGGCGCAAAACACGCCGATCACCCGGCTGGTGCTCAACGACATCGGCCCGCATATTCCCGCCGCCTCGCTGAGGCGCATTGGCGGCACGCTGGCCACGCCGGGGGAGCGTTTTGCCACCATGGCGGCGCTGGAGGCGCATCTGCGCGAGATCTATGCGCCCTTTGGCCGGTTGAGCGACAGGCAATGGGCTCATCTGGCGCGGTTTTCCGCCCGGGTGGTGCTGGACCAGACCGGGGCCGGGGCGTTCGCCATGAATTATGATCCGAAGATCGGCGAGCCGCTGCGCAACACCGTGCCGCTGGATGTGGACTTGTGGCCGCTATGGGAGATGCTGAAGCTCCCGATCATGGCCATTCGCGGCGCCACCAGCGATTTGCTGCTGCCCAGCACCTTTGAGCGTATGCGCGAGGCCGGGGCGGAGGGTTATGTGGTGGAGGATGCCGGACATGCCCCGGCGCTGATGGACGCGCCCGCCATCGCGGCGGTGCGGGCGTTTTTGTTGCGGCGGTAGTTGTTAAGCTTTCGTGGCGCGATTGCGCGGCACGGGAAAATCCGTAGGGTCAGCGCATGATCGGCAGGATTCTGGACTGCGCGCATATGCCGTTTCTGCGGCGCTCCTTCGTGGCGGCGGGGCAGGCCACGGCCTCGCAGCGGGTGTCGCTGGTGGCGGCGGGCTGCGCCTTCTACGCGACGCTGGCGCTCTTCCCCACCATCACCATGCTCATCTCGTTCTATGGCCTGTTGTATAATCCGGCGACGGTGCAGCCGCAGCTGCAATATCTGCAGACCTTCATGCCGCCGGCGGCCTTTGCGCTGATCTCGGATCGCATCCAGAGCCTGGTGCAGGCCCCGGCGCAGGGGCTGGGGCTGGGCTTTGCGGTGAGCTTGCTGATCTCGTTCTGGTCGTCATCGACGGGAACAAAATCAATCCTCAACGCGCTCTCGCTGGCGTATCACGAGCGTGAGGAGCGCGGGATCATCCGGTTTCAGCTGGTCTCGCTGGGGATGACTCTGGTGGCGGTGATCGGCGCGGCCCTGGCCATCGGCCTGCTGGTGTTCATCCCCGTCGCGCTGGCGTTCCTCGGCCTGCCGGGGAATACGAAAATCATCGTCAACCTGCTCAGCCTGGGGGCGATGGTGCTGTTCGTGCTGGTGGCGCTGGGGCTGCTCTATCGCTTTGGCCCGGCCGGGAGCAACCGGATTTTCTACGCGCCGGGGGCTGGCATCGCGACCCTGCTGTGGCTGCTGGTGTCCTGGGCGTTCGGCTTCTATGTCGGGCATTTCGCGGCCTACAGCGCCACTTATGGGCCGCTCTCCACGCTGATCGGCCTGATGATGTGGTTTTATCTCTCTGCCTATGTGGTGCTGTTCGGCGCCGAGGTGAATGCGGCGATGGACCGCGAATGGAAGCGCCAGGCCGGGCGGGAGGTTTAGCCCCGCATTGCCGCAGGTGGTGGAATGTGGAAACTTCACCGCAACATTCCAACCTGGGGGGCAAATGGGCGAGGCTGAGGTTGAGGCGCTGGCGTTCTGGACGGGGGAGATTAAAATCTGGCCGCTCACCGGGGGGATCACCAATCGCAACTTCGGCGTGGAGCAGGATGACGGGCGGCGCTTTGCCGTGCGGCTGGGCAAGGACATTCCCGAGCATGGGGTGATGCGCTTCAACGAGCAGGCGGCAGCCAGGGCGGCGGCGCGGGCTGGGCTTTCGCCCGAGATTTATTACACCGCGCCGGGGGTGATGGTGAGCCGGCTGCTGCCTGGGCGCACGCTGAGCCCGCAGGAGATCCGCGCGCCCGCGAACCTGCCCCGCGTGGCGGCGCTGATAAAGCAGTGCCACACCGGGCTGGGGCCTTATTTACAGGGTCCGGTCCTGGCGTTCTGGGTATTTCACATCAACCGCTC
Organism: Pseudomonadota bacterium; assembly: GCA_021846225.1. Taxonomy (GTDB): domain Bacteria; phylum Pseudomonadota; class Alphaproteobacteria; order Acetobacterales; family Acetobacteraceae; genus Acidocella. The sequence continues at coordinate 39,553 of JAJZCG010000014.1, forward strand.
CTATGGCGCGGCGTTGCGCGGCAATCGCTCCAGCCTGGATGGGATGCTGGAGCGGCTGCTGGGGTTGAATGACATGCTGGAGCGGCGCCTGGGGCCGGTGGAAGTCGTGTTTTCGCATAACGACCTGCTCGCTGGAAATATCTTTGATGACGGGACACGGCTGTGGCTGCTGGACTGGGATTACGCGGGGGTTAATTCATCGCTGTTCGACCTCGCGAACCTCGCCTCCAACAACGGGTTTGCGCCGGAGCATGACGCGGCGTTGCTGGAGGCTTATTCCGGCAGGCCGCCTGATGCCGCGATGTGGGACGCCTTCAGGGTGAGCCAATGCGCCTCGCTGTTGCGCGAGACGCTTTGGAGCGCGGTCTCGGAGGTCACCTCCAAGCTGGATTTCGACTATGAAGGGTATACGGCGGAGAACCTGGCGCGCTGCGAGGGCGCGCTGGCGGGGCTTGGTTGAATTGCGGCGGGCGGGGATTATATTGGCGTGATGGCAAATTCAAACGGTCCGGTGATCGACATGACACCGGAGGGCAACTTCATCGAGCCACCCAAACCCAAGCTGGGGGAGATATTGCTCCGGCTGGTGATGTTCGGGCTTTTTTTATGCCTCGCCGGGGTGATGTTCTGGGTGATGTTCTGGGTCGCGATCTTCGTGGTTCCGGTTCTGGTGCTGCTCGGCCTCGCGGGGTTTTTGTTTATGAAGCTTCAAGGGCGCTAATCATAAGACGAGTGCGATCGTTTGAGGTTCGCTCAGACGAGCGAGCCGAGAGCGTGAATCGCCCTCGGAAAAATGGTAAGCGCGATCGTTTGAGGTTCGCTCAGACGAGCGAGCCGAGAGCGTGAATCGCCCTCGGAAAAATGGTAAGCGCGATCGTTTGAGGTTCGCTCAGCAGAGGGCGCC
>JAJZCG010000104.1 GCA_021846225.1 Pseudomonadota bacterium
CAGCATCGGCGTATCCGTATCGCCCGGACACACGGCATTCACCCGTATCCCCTGGCGCGCATGGTCCGCCGCCATGCTGCGGGTCAGCTGCACCACCGCCCCCTTGCTGGCGCCATAGGCCACCGCACGGTCCGCGCCCACCAACCCCCAGTCCGACGCCACATTCACAATCGCCCCGCCGCCCTGCGCCGCCATCACCGGCACCGCCGCGCGCGAGAGCCGGAACACCGCCGTCACATTAACCGCCAGCGTCATATCCCATTGGGCATCGGTGCAGTCCTGCGCATCGCCCTGGAACAATATCCCCGCATTGTTCACCAGCACATCCAACCGCCCATGCCGGCACACGGCCCATTCCACCAGCTGCGCCGCCGCCCCGGGCGCCGTCACATCCACCGCCAGAAACTCACCCCCCAGCTCTGCCGCCAGCGCCGCCCCCGCCTGCGCGTTGCGCCCGCTCAGCATCACTTTCGCCCCGCGCTGCGCAAACAGCCGCGCCGCCGCCATGCCGATCCCCGCGCTCGCTCCCGTTATCAACGCCACTTTACCCGTCAGCATTTTTCCCACTTCCCTCAATTTGCACACGCCGCGATCAGAAAAGCCAAGGCGGCATGATTTGACAACACCGCCAATCAGGCCAATTCCTCCGCCATGGCAAAAATCTCCTATTCACGCATCGGCTTCCTCCTCACCTGCTTCCTCTTGCCCGGCCTCATCGGCACCTTCGCCAGCTTCTCCATCCCCGCCCCGGTGGTGGATGAGCAGCACCAGCAGGCCGCACTTGATGCCGTGCTGAACGCCCCCACCCCGGCCGCCCAGGCCGCCGCGATCGCCAGCCTGGCCAACGATGTCGATGCAGACACCGCCGCCATCGTCACCACCGGCACCGCCCCGCTGCCCGCGCGCATAGCCGCCGCAAAGGCCAACATGCGCCTGGAAGTGGTGGCCCAGGCCCGCGCGGAGGCCTATAAAATCCGCCTCATGGTCATCACCATGACCGTTCTCGGCGCCATCTTCGGCGTCGCTTTGCTCGGCCCCGGGAAACAGTGAGCCAGCACGCCCCCTCCTACTACGCCGCCACCGCCCACAGGCAGGACGCGCGGCCCCCGCTCGCGGGCACTGAGCGCGCGGATGTCTGCATCATCGGCGCCGGCTTCACCGGCATCTCCGCGGCGCTGGAACTGGCCGAACGCGGCTTCTCGGTCATCGTGCTGGAAGATCAGCGCACCGGCTTCGGCGCCTCGGGGCGCAACGGCGGCCAGATGGTCAACGGCTACTCGCGCGGCCTCGATGTCATCACCAAACGCTACGGCGAAGCCGCCGGCCGCCAGATCGGCGCCATGGCCATGCAGGGCGGCCAGATCATTCGCGAGCGCGCCGCCAAATACAACATCGCCTGCGACCTGCGCCCCGGCAACATGTTCACCGCCATCACCGCCAAACAGATGCGCGGGCTCGAACACCACGTCAAAATCTGGAACCAGCACGGCTACACCGATTTCGAGCTGCTGGACCGCCCCGGCCTCGCCCCGCATGTGCAGACGAACCGCTACACCGGCGGCCTCATCGACCATCAAGGCGGCCACCTGCACCCGCTCAACCTGGTCCAGGGCGAAGCCGCCGCCGCCGAGACCCTCGGCGCCCGCATTTTCGAGGACTCGCGCGTCACCGCGGTGAGCACCGGCGCCACCCCCGTGGTGAAGACCGCCAACGGCGAGGTCCACGCCAATTTCGTCATCGTCTGCGCCAACGCCTACATCGGCAACCTGCTGCCCGAAATCGGCGGCAAGATCATGCCCGTCTCCACCCAGGTGCTCACCACCGAGCCACTGGGCGCCGCCGCGGCCGAACTACTGCCCTCCAACCTCGCCGTCGAGGACTGCAACTACTTCCTCGACTATTTCCGCCGCACGGCTGACAACCGCATCCTCTACGGCGGCGGCACGGTTTACGGCGCGCAGGATTCCGCCAGCATCCGCGCCAAAATCCTCCCCAACATGCTAAAAACCTTCCCCAGCCTGCAGAACACGAAAATAGACTTCAGCTGGAGCGGCAACTTTGCCCTCACCCTCACGCGCTTTCCGCAAATGGGCCGGCTCTCCCCCACCGTGTACTACGCCCACGGCGACAGCGGCCACGGCGTCACCACCACCCATCTGCTCGGGCGCATCCTCGGCGAAGCCATCGCCGGCCAGGCCCAGCGTTTCGACATTTTCGCAAGCCTGCCCTACTACCCCTTCCCCGGCGGCAAAACTTTTCGGGTGCCGCTCACCGTGCTGGGCTCCTGGTACTACCGCTTCCGCGACAAAATGGGCATCTGACACGCCTCAAACCAGCGGCGGACGGCCACCACCGCCCGCCCCAGCCCCGGTAGAGTCTGATCGCTTGAGGTTGCCGCGCGCCAGCGTGGCAACCAAAAGCGTGAATCAGCCTCTTATCAAAGAATGAGAGCGCGTTTGGGGGACGCTCTTGCGTCAACCCAAACCTATCGCGATCTAGTAGCTCAGCTCAATCGCCACGTCTTCCGGGCGCCCCGTAACGGTCCAGGTCTTGCCTTCAACCAAGGTAATCGTCGTCTGGCTGTCGTTATGCCCATGCCGGAACAAAAACAAAACCTGCGCGGGATTAATAAAAATCTCCCGCCGGTCATTCATCTGGTCAACCTGAAATTTCACGAGTTCCGGCAATCCAACCTCCTGTTATTTCTTAAAAAAGGGCAAAACACCCCACAGAATATCCTAGCACGTTACCCCCAAGCGAAATACCGCTATTTTTTGTATCGCAGCCCCCCGCAACACCCATCCGCACACCCGCACCACCATTTCCACAAAATATTGAATTTTCCTACAAAAATACAAAACATCAGGAAAAGCCAGAAACCCGCCACCCCAATCACTGCACCATGTGGCGCAACACAATCACTTGCCTGGATGCTTCCTTGTTCACCAAGCCTAAAATCCAGAAAATTTTCGTGAAGTCATTGCACGAATATACAAAATATCCTCAACCTTGCATTTTTCAAATTTATCCGGAAAATCATTCCTTTTTCGACACAAACCCGCACAAATTGGGGTGCAAGCAAAAAATTAAGCTAAACTAACAACACGTTACGCGACAAACCTCACAAATGCTCCCCGTGGAGCATTCCCCTCAGGCCAGCCTGCGCGCGCGCAGCGCCGTTGCCAGCGTCCCCTCGTCGAGCACTTCCAACGCCCCGCCCATCGGCACTCCCTGCGCCAGCCGCGAGATGGGAATCCCAAACCCCTTCAGCCGTTCCGCCAGATAATGCCCCGTCGCCGCGCCATCCACGGTTGCCGGCATCGCCAGAATAATCTCCTCCGGCGGATCGCGCGCCAGACGCGCCAGCAACGAGGCAATCGCCAGATCCTCCGGCCCCCGCCCCGCCAGCGCCGAGAGCGAGCCACCCAGAACATGGTACGTCCCGCGATAAATCAGCGCCCGCTCCAGCGCCCATAAATCAGCCACCGTTTCCACCACGCAAATCCGCCGCTCGCGCGCCGGGTCCACACAAATCATGCACGGATCACAGGAATCCAAATTCCCGCAAACCGAGCATGTCCGCACGCTCGCCGCCACCGCCTCCAGCGCCGCCGCCAGCGGCAGCAACCTGGTCTCGCGTTCACGCAACAATTTCAGCACAATCCGCCGCGCGCTGCGGGGCCCCAGCCCCGGCAGCTTCGCAAATAACCCGATCAGCCGTTCGAGTTCAGGACCACCCATTAAAACGGCAGCTTAAGCCCCGCCGGCAGATTCAACCCGCCCGTGGCGTTCTTCATCTCGGCTTCCGTCAGCTCGTCCAGCTTGCTCTTGGCATCGGCATGCGCCGCCACGATCAGATCCTCCAGCATCTCCGTCTCCGCCGGGTCGGCGAGTTTCGGGTCAACCTTCACCTTTCTCAGCGCGCCCTTGCCGCTCAGCGTCACCCGCACCAGCCCGGCGCCGGCCACGCCCTCAACCTCGGTGGCATCCAGCTTGGCCTGCATATCGGCCATTTTCTGCTGCATCTGCTGCGCCTGTTTCATCAGCCCGGCAATATTCTTCACTCGTCATCTCCTTCATAAAACTCATCCGGCGGCGCCAGCGCCGCCCAATCCGCCGGCATCTCCGGCTCTGCCGCCACCTCCCCGGGGTGCAGTTTCTCGATCTTCGCACCGGGAAATTCCGCCAAAATCGCCAGCACCAGCGGATGCGCCACGGCTGACTGCATCACCTCGCTCTCTGCTTTGCCCTCCGCCTGGTCAATCGTCGGCTCGCCCGGCGCGTTGGAGAGCGCGATGGTCCAGCGCCGGTGCGTCTCTGCCTCCAGCAGCGCCGCCAATTTTCCCGCCAGGTCGCGCGGGGCTTGCGGCTCCAGCCGCAGCTCGATCACCGGCGGCGCGAAGCGCACCAGATGCACCGACTGGCGCAGATGCGCGAACAGCGCCACATCCCGCTTGGCTTCCGCCAGCGCCACCACATCCAGGAAGGTGATCGCACGCGGTGCCGCCTGCATAACCGCCGGCGCCCCATTGGCCACCGCCCGGCTGCCGCCGCCTGAAGGCCCAGGCCCGGCCCCACCCTGCGCCGTGGCGCCGCCCTCGGTAATGCGCTTGAGCAACTCGCCCGGTGGCGGCATATCGGCCACATGGCACAGGCGGATGAGGATCATCTCAGCCGCCGCCCGGCGGTCGGGCGCTGCCTCAACCTCCTGCACGCCTTTCAGCAGCATCTGCCACAACCGTCCCAGGAAGGGGATGCTCAGCATGCCCGCCAGCGCCGCCCCGCGGGTGCGCTCGGCCTCCGGCAGTGTGGTGCTGGCCATCAGCGCGGGAACAGACTTCATCCGCGTCAGCAGATGCGTCAGCCCCAGCAGATCAGCCAGCAGCACCCCCAGGTCCGCCCCGCGCGCATAGGCGCCATCGGCAATTTCCAACGCCTTGGCGGCATCGCCCGCCACCAGCGCGTCCATCAGCTCGAACACATAGGAGCGGTCAGCCAGGCCCAGCATCTCGGCCACCATCCCGGCGGTGATCTCGCTTGCATCCTCGCTGCCGCGCGCAATCGCCTGGTCGAGCAGAGAGAGACCATCGCGCACGGAGCCATCCGCCGCGCGGGCGATATGCTCGATCGCAGCGGGCGCAATCGCCACCGCCTCCTTCTGCGCGATGCGGCTGAAATGCGCCGAGAGTTCGCTCACCGCCACCCGCCGCAGGTCAAACCGCTGGCAGCGCGAAAGCACGGTAATGGGCACCTTGCGGATCTCGGTGGTGGCCAGCACGAATTTGATATGCGGCGGCGGCTCTTCCAGTGTTTTCAGCAGCGCATTGAACGCCTGCTTGGAGAGCATGTGCACTTCGTCGATGATGAACACTTTGGTGCGCGCCGAGAGCGGCTTGAAGCGCGTCGCCTCGATGATCTCACGCACATCGTCAACGCCGGTGTTGGAGGCGGCGTCCATCTCCACCACATCGGGGTGGCGGTCAGCCAGAATGGCGATGCAGTTTTCGCATAATCCGCAGGGGTCGGGCGTGGGGCCGCCGTTGCCATCCGGCCCGGTGCAGTTGAGCGCGCGGGCCAGAATACGCGCGGTGGTGGTTTTGCCAACCCCGCGCACCCCGGTGAGCATGAAGGCATGGGCGATGCGGTTCATCGCGAAGGCGTTGCGCAGGGTGCGCACCAGCGCTTCCTGGCCGATCAGGTCATTAAAAGTGGTGGGCCGGTATTTGCGCGCCAGCACACGGTAGGCGGCAGCGGGGCTGGGAGCTTCCGGCTCGCCGCCAAACAACGAGGGGCCGGAGAAAGCGGGGGGCGCCGCGTCATCGGCTGTGTCATCATCGAACAAACCCATACGCGGCGGATAACCTTCTACGAAAAGGAGGTGGGAGGCCGGACAACGACCCATGAGGAAACTCGTTGCGGCTGCTGCCTTCCGGCCCTGACCGGGTTGGCGAGGCTCACGTCCGCCGCCGACCTCCCGTGGGCGTTATCACCTCTTCCGCGCCGGCGCGCAAGGTTGCTTCGCCCAGCATGTGCTGCCAAATTCGCTCCATGCGGCAAATCACCCCTGGAAGACCCAATCCTTATACCGGCGGCAGGCTGGACCGCGCCGGGCATTTCCGGGCGGACGACGCCGCGATGCAGGCCATGCGCCACCACCCGGCCAGCCGTTACACCGTATTTTGGAACGGCAAGGCGTTAATCACGGATGCCGCCATCCCCCAGGCCGCGCTCACCGGCATCCCCGATGCGCAGGCGCCCTGGGTGTTCCTCGGCCTGCAGGACGATACCCCGATATTCGCCGTGGACCTCTCAGCGCATGAAGACCCGCACACGGCCCTGCCGGGCGAGGCCGGGGCGTTTGTTGATCTGCGCAGCCTCACCGCGCTGCTGCCCACGGATGATGCGACGATTCTGGCCACCGCGCGCGGCATGCTGCACTGGCGCGCCACGCATAAATTCTGCCCGGCCTGCGGCGGCGCCATGGTTCCCACGCGCGGCGGCTGGGTGCTGCAATGCGCGCAATGCGGCGCCGAGAATTTTCCGCGCAGCGACCCGGCGGTGATCATGCTGGTGGTGCGCGGCGATTATCTGCTGCTCGGGCAGTCGCATAAATTTCCGGTGGACCGCAATTTCTACTCCACCCTGGCCGGTTTCGTGGAACCGGGCGAGAGCCTGGAGGATGCCGTGCGGCGCGAGGTGTTCGAGGAAGTCGGCGTGCGGGTTGGCGAGGTGGCGTATCACTCCAGCCAGCCGTGGCCGTTCCCCGCCTCGCTGATGCTGGGCTATTACGCCGAGGCGCTGACCGAGGAGATCGTGCTGGAAGAAGCCGAAATGCGCGATGCGCGCTGGTTCAGCCGCGCCGATATCGCCAACCGCAAGGCGCTTGGCTTCAATCTTCCACCGCAGGATTCCATCGCGCGGCGATTGATCGAGGATTGGCTCGCGGACTGACCGGCTGACTCAGGACAAGCAGTGGCAAAAAAAATGCGGGAGCAAGCGCCCCCGCATTTTTGTCTCTTTAAATAGCCTCAGGTCTCAGCTCTCGATCGAGCCAACCTCCGGCGTCATATCCTCCTGCGGCAGATCACCCGGCGCGGGCATCGGCTCCACCAGGTCCTTCAGCTTGCGCGGACGGCGCACAACCGGCTTCTTCACCGCGGGCTTTGGCGCGGCAACCTTCGGCGCTGCGGTTTTTTTGGCGGCTGGTTTCTTCGCGGGCGCGGCCTTCTTCGGCGCGGCGGCCGCTTTTTTCACGGCAACGGTTTTCTTCGGCGCGGCCTTTTTGGCAACC
>JAJZCG010000105.1 GCA_021846225.1 Pseudomonadota bacterium
CGCCTGGAGGCGCTGGCGGCCTAACCGCCATCCAGCCGGTTCAGCGCGGCGGCGGCAAAACCCCTGAATCCAGCGCCTTGCCCAGGCTTGTGGAACAAGATACGCCGGGCAGGCGGAGCTTGGAAACCCTTCCGCCGCCAAAGGAGTCTTGCCCAACGCCGTGACGGACCAGCCCCCCCCGCCCCGGCTCGGCTCGCTGGAACTTGGCCGCTTCATCGCCGCCGCGTTCGTCGTGGTCACGCATCTGCCTGCTTTGCCCCCCGCGTTGCATGTGCTGGCACTTGGCCCGCTCGCCGTGCAGTATTTCTTCGTGCTCAGCGGCTTTGTCATGGTCACCGCGCATCACGGGGAGCCTGCAAGCTGGACCCGCCCGTTAAACTTCTGGTGGCGCCGGGCCTGCCGCATCTACCCGCTGTACTGGCTCATCCTGCTCCCCGTGCTGCTTGCCGGTTGGCAAGCGCTCCCGCCCGGCGCGCTCTGGCACCAGCTCTCCCTCAACCCCGCCACCTACCCTGACATCATCCCCGCAGCCTGGACCCTGCGCTACGAGCTGGCATTCTACCTCATGTTCGGCCTCTGCCTTGCGCCCGTCATAGGCCGCTATGTGCTGGGTTTCTGGGTGTTCTCGGTCCTCTGGCTCTATCTGCCCGCGCCGATCCGCTGGTGCACCTGGCTGCGCGGCTGGCACTGGATCAAGGGCGGGCTCGTGGTTAAATTTCTGGCCACGGCCAACGTCTACCTTTTGCAGACATCGAATCACTTCATCAGCGCCTGGGAATGTCTGTTCTTCGCGGGGCTTGCCGCCGGCTGGCTGTTCCTGAACTGGCACCCGCCGCGCTGGACTGGCGCTGCCATATTGCTCTGCGGCGCCGCGCTCTGCCTGCACAGCCTGGGCCTCTCCAAATGGGGCACCGACTACCCCAACGAGCTGCAACTTCCCCTGGCCGCCCTGGGCTATGCGCTGCTGCTCTACGGCCTCGTGGTGCTGGAAGCCTGCCGCCTGTTTCGATGCGGCGGCCGGTGGGCGCTGCGGCTGGGGGCGATGTCCTACCCGCTCTACATCGCGCATATGCCGCTGATCCTCCTGCTGGCCTGGATGCTGCCGGGCCACCCGGCCATCACCCTCGGCGTCATCACCCTCGGCGTCATCATCCTGGCCGCCGTCATCCTCACCTTCTACGTTGACCGCCCGTTGCAGCGCTTTTTGCGCGGCCTGCGCTGGCCTGGTTAAGCCCGGCAGCCAGGCTTCACACCGGGATATCGGGCTTTTGCGCGCTTAAAAACACCATCCGGCTGGCCGTGGTCAGCCGCCCGGCTTCCACCTCCGGGCGCAGCGCCGCCTCCAGCGTGGCGCGCTCCTGCGGCGTGAACCGCGTTGCCAGAATCTCGCCCAGCCCCGGCGCCCAGGGGTGCGGCGCGGCGGCGCAGAACACCGCCCAATTGGTTATCTCATTCGGCCGCACATCCATGTGCAGCTCCAGATGCAGCCGGATAAACCCCGCCTGTTGCGCCAAGCGCAGCAGGTCGCGTTCGCCGTAGCTGGCCAGCGGGCTGGCCGCCATTGCCGCTTCGGTGTCGGGGAATTGCGCCGCCTTCCATTTGTGCAGCAGCGGCAGCAGCGCATCGCGCGCCCCGCCGCGTTCCAGCAGCACGCGCATGGCGCAGGCGGCCTGCGCCTCATCGCGAAACACCGGTTCCGCCAGCGAGATACGCCCCCCCGGCTTGAGCACGCGCAACATTTCAGCCATTGCCGCCGGTTTGTCGGCCACATAGGCCAGCGCCGAGCGGCTCGTCACCGCGTCCAGGCTGGCGCTTTCCACGCCGTCCAGCCGTTGCGCCCCGCATTGCACAAACCGGCACTGCGCCGCCACGCCCAGCGCCTCCGCCCGTCCGCGCGCATGCTCAAGCAGCGGCGCGGAAATATCGGTCATAATCACCCGCAGATCAGGCCCGGCGCGCTCAATCGCCCGCCACGCCACAACACCCTCGCCGCTGCCGATGTCCGCCAGCACCATGCCGGGCGCCAGAGCGGCACCATCCAGCACGCGCTCCACATACCCATTCACAGCCACCCGCACCCGTGCAGCCTGCGCCGCATCCCCGCCGTGGCGGCGGTTCAGCAGCCAGAAGCTCCATTCATCGCTGGCAAGCTCGGGTACGGCAAGCTCGGGTTCGGCAAGCTCGGGGTCGGCAAGCATCGCGCATCACTTTCTCTGGCTTAAAAATACCGAGAGCATGATGAGCCCGCCACCTGAAAATTCCGTTAATGTCAGCGGCTCGCCCAGCACAATCGTTCCCCCCGCCGCGCTCACCACCGGCAGCAGGTATAAAAACCATGCCGACTGTTCCGCCCCCAGCCCGGCGCTCCCCGCGTTCCAGGCCACAATCGCGATCACCGAGGTTCCCACGCTCAGCCCGGCCAGGATTTCCCATTGCGCCAGGCTCATCTGCAGCATCATGCCCGGCATGCCCGGCAGCCCCACGGCCAGCAGCGGCAGTGTCCCCGTGATCACGGTGATCGCGGTCATCGCCAGCGCGCCGCGGCGTTGCAGCAGCGGTGCGGCAATAACGCAATAAACCGCCCAGCAGAGCGCGCCCAGCAGCAGCAGGGCAATCCCCCGGGCATTCCCCACCGCAGGGCCCGCGCTCAGCGCCAGCAGCCCGATGCCGCACATCCCCACCGCTGCGGCCAGCATCGTCCAGCGCGAGGGCAGCTTACGCCGCTGCAACGCCAGCAGCAGCACGATCAGCAGCGGTTCCGCGCCGTTCAGCAGCCCCGCCATCCCGGCTGAAACCGTGCGGCTGCCGATCACGTTCGGCAGATTATACCCCATCACGCCCACCAGCCCGCATAACGCCCCCAGAGCCAGCTCCGAGGGCGGCCACCGCCGCAGCTCCCCCCACAGCACGGGGATGAAGAACAGCGAGGCGATCAGATAGCGCAGCGCGATGAAGGGCAGGGCCGGCAGGGCCGCATGCGTGCTGCCCACCAGATAGCGCGTGCCAACCGGCGCGCAGCCCCACAGCAACGCCGCCAACAGCGTCAGCCCCGCCGCCTTCAGTTTCGGGCTCATACCAAAAAAAGCCCAGGGGATTTCCCCCTGGGCTTCATCGCGTCAACAGGGTTCAAGCATTCACCCGAGGTTGGAGAGGTCTTTGCTCAGCGCTTCCACGCCGGGCAGAATTTTGCCCTCCATCCATTCCAGGAACGCCCCGCCGGCGCTGGAGAGATAGCTCAGCCGGTCTTCCACCCCGGCCAGCTTCAGGGCTGATACAGTATCGCCCCCGCCGCCGACCGAGACGATCTTGCCATCCTGCGTCGCCTTGGCGATGGCATCCGCCAGCGCGTTGGTCGAGGCGTCGAAGGGCTTGGTCTCGAAGGCGCCCAGCGGCCCGTTCCAGATGATGGTCTTGATCTGCGGCAGCCGCTTGATGAACGCCGCCACCGTGGCCGGGCCTACGTCCAGCGCCATCATGTTCGGCGGCACCGCGTCCACGCCCACCACCTGGACCGGCGCGTTCTCAGCAAACGTCTCCGCCACCACCAAATCGTGCGGCAGCACGATCTCGCAGCCCTTGCGGTGCGCCTCGTCGAGGATCTCCAGCGCGATCTTGTGCAGGTCTTTCTCCTGCAGAGACTTGCCGACATCATGCCCCTGCGCCGCCAGGAAGGTATTGGCCATGGCGCCGCCGATCACCAGAATATCCACCTTGCCGACCAGATTGTTCAGCAGTTCGAGCTTGGTGGAAACCTTGGACCCCGCGACAATCGCCGCCACCGGCCGCGCCGGATGCCCCAGCGCGGTTTCCAGCGCGTGCAGCTCCGCCTGCATCAGCCGCCCCGCGAAGGAGGGCAGATGGCGCGTGATGCCCTCGGTGCTGGCATGCGCGCGGTGGGCGGCAGAGAACGCGTCGTTCACATAAAGATCCGCCAGCTTGGCGAGTTCAGCCGCGAATTCCGGGTTGTTCTCCTCCTCGCCTGCGTGGAAGCGGGTGTTTTCCAGCACCAGCACATCGCCGTCGTGCAGCGCGTCCACCGCCGCCACCGCCACCGGGCCGATACAATCCCCGGCAAACGCCACCGGCCGGCCCAGCACCTTGCCAAGCGCCACGGCGATCGGCCGCAGCGACATGGCTTCAACGACCTTGCCCTTCGGCCGGTCGAAATGGCTGAGCACGATCACCTTCGCCCCCTTGGCGGAGAGTTCCGTGATCGTCGGCGCCAGCCGCTCCAGCCGCGTCAGGTCGGAGATCACCCCGCCCTGCATCGGCACATTCAGGTCGGCGCGGAGCAGCACGCGCTGCCCCGCGACCTTCACATGGTCCAGATTCCGGCTCACAGCGCGCCGAAATAGGCTGCGGTGTCCGACATGCGGTTCGAGAAGCCCCACTCATTGTCATACCAGGAGAGCACACGCGCCAGCGCGCCATCCACCACCGTGGTCTGCGGCGCATCGAAGGTGCTGGAGGCCGGCACATGGTTGAAGTCCTGGCTCACCAGCTTGGCGGTGGAGTAACCCAGAATCCCCTTCAGCTCACCCTCGGACGCCGCCTTCATCGCGGCGTTGATCTGCTCAACGGTGGCATGCGTCTTCAGGTTCACGTCCAGCGAAATCAGCGACACGTTGGGCGTCGGCACGCGGATGGCGGTACCGTCCAGTCTGCCCTTCAGCTCCGGCAGCACCAGGCCGACAGCCTTGGCGGCGCCGGTGGAGGTCGGGATCATCGAGAGCGCGGCGGCGCGGGCGCGGTGCAGGTCTTTGTGCAGCGTGTCGACGGTTTTCTGGTCGCCGGTGTAGGAATGGATGGTCACCATATACCCGCGCTCGATACCGAAATTCTCATGCAGCACCTTCGCCACCGGGGCGAGGCAGTTGGTGGTGCAGGAGGCGTTGGAGATCACCTCCATCTCCTTCGTCAGTGTCTTGTGGTTCACGCCGAACACGATGGTCGCATCCACGCCGTCCGCCGGGGCGGAGACCACAACCTTGCGCGCACCGGCGGCGAGCAGCGCCGCGGCGGCCTCGCGCTTGGTGAACAGCCCGGTGCACTCCATCGCCACATCCACGCCCTGCAACGGCACCTTCGCCGGGTCGCGCTCGGCCGAAACCTTGATCGGCGCATAGGTGCGGCCGTTGTGGGTGATGACCAGGCTGTCGCCCTGCACCTCAACCGTGCCGGGGAAACGGCCATGCACCGAGTCGTAGCGGAACATATGCGCATTGTCCTCGACCGAGCCGAGATCGTTGATCAGCACGGGCACCACATCGGTGCGCCCGCTCTCGATCATCGCGCGCAGCACCAGACGGCCAATCCGGCCAAACCCGTTAATCGCGATTTTCACAGCCCCATCTTTTACGGTCATGTCTCAGTTCCCTTCTTTTTTAACGGCAGCCACAATCGCCGCCTCGGTGATTCCAAAATGCTCATACAAAACTTCCGCCGGGGCGGACGCGCCAAAGCCGGTCATGCCGATGAACACGCCATCGGCCCCCAGCCAGCGCTCCCAGCCGTAGCCGCAGGCCGCCTCCACGCCGATGCGCCGCGCGCTGCCCAGAACCTCGGCCTGATACCCGGCATCCTGCTGCGCGAACAGCTCGAAGCTGGGCGCGGAGACCACGGCAACCTCAATCCCCTCGGCCGCCAGTTTTGCCCGCGCGTCCATCGCCAGCGCCACTTCCGTGCCGGTCGCGATGATCGTCGCCGCCCGCTTGCCCTCGGCTTCGGCCAGAACATAGGCGCCACGGGCGGATTTGCAGCCGTTGGCCACCAGGCGCAGCGTCGGCACCGCCTGGCGCGAGAGCACCAGCAGGCTCGGCCCGGTGGTGTTGCGGATCGCAATCTCCCAGGCTTCCGCGGTCTCCACCGCATCGGCCGGGCGCAGCACCAGCACGTTGGGCATGGCGCGGAAACTGGCCAGATGCTCGATCGGCTGATGCGTCGGCCCATCCTCGCCCAGGCCGATGGAATCATGCGTCAGCACATGGATGGCGCGCACGCGCATCAAGGCCGCCAGCCGGATCGCCGGGCGCATATAATCGGAGAACACAAAGAACGTCCCGCCATACGGGATCAACCCGCCATGCAGCGCCAGGCCGTTCATCGCCGCGGCCATGCCGAATTCGCGCACGCCGTAATAAATGTAGCGCGCCGCGAAATTATCCGCGCCGGCGCCTGCCATGCCTTTCACCAGGGTCAGGTTGGAGCCGGTGAGGTCCGCCGAGCCGCCAACCAGCTCGGGCACCGCCGGCACCAGCACCTCCAGCGCCTTCTGGCTGGACTGCCGCGTCGCCAGCTTCGGTTTGGTCTCCGCGAGCGATGCCTTGTAGGCCGACATCGTTTCCGCCCAGCCCTCGGGCAGCTTGCCCGCCATCACGCGCTCAAACTCGGCGCGCTGCGGATGCTTGGCCAGCCGCTTCAGCCAGGCGCGGCGCGTACCCGCCCCCCGGCTCCCGGCCTCATGCCAGTCCTTGTAAACCTCCGCGGGCACATGGAAGGGCAGGTGCGGCCAGCCCAGCGCCAGCTTTGCCGCCTGCGCCTCGGCGCCGCCCAGTGCCGCGCCATGGCTCCCCGCGGTTCCCGCCTTGGCCGGCGCGCCAAACCCGATGATCGTCTTGCACGCGATCATCACCGGCCTGGCCGATTTCTGCGCCCAGGCGAGCGCCGCCTGCAACGCCTCGAAGTCATGCCCGTCCACCCGCTTGGTCGCCCAGCCGTAATTGGCGAAGCGCTTCAGCGGATCTTCCGAGACGCTCATCTCCGTGCTGCCGTCGATGGTGATGCTGTTGTCATCCCACAGCACCACCAGCTTGTTGAGCTTCAGATGCCCGGCCAGCGCGCCCGCCTCGTGGCTGACACCTTCCATCAGGCAGCCATCCCCCGCGATCACATAGGTCCGGTGGTCCACCAAGCTCTTGCCGAATTTCGCCGCCAGCAGCCGCTCCGCCATCGCCATGCCCACGGCTGTCGCCAGCCCCTGGCCCAGTGGCCCGGTGGTCATCTCAATGGCCGGATGCTCATGATATTCCGGATGCCCCGCCGCCACCGAATGCAGCTGGCGGAAGGTCTTCAGTTGCTCAATCCCCATGCCCTCATAGCCGGAGAGATGCAGCAGCGCATACAGCAGCATGGAGCCATGCCCGGCCGAGAGCACGAAGCGGTCGCGGTCCCACCAGCTCG
>JAJZCG010000015.1 GCA_021846225.1 Pseudomonadota bacterium
GATACCGGCGCGGTAGGCGGCAAGATCATCCGCACCAACGGCCTGTTGCAGGAGGCCGGCTCGATCATCTGGAACGAGGGCACCACGGCTGGCTACATGCGCGATGCCTCGCCGCTGGCCGCCGAGGCGAATTTCTGCCGCGATGTGGATTATTGCTCGGCGGTGTTCCTGCTCTGCCGCACGGAGCTGGTGCGCGCCCTCGGCGGGTTCGATGAAGCCTTCGCCCCGGCCTATTTCGAGGATGTGGATTTATGCGTGCGCATCATCGGCGCGGGGTACCGGGTTGTCTACGACCCCGCCGTGGTGGTGCATCACCTGGAATTCGGCAGCGCCGCGACCACGGAGGCGTCCATGGCGCTGATGCGCCGGGGGCGGCGCATTTTCCGCAAAAAACACGCGGAATTTTTGAAAACCCAGCTGGCCCCGTCGGAAAAAACCCTGGTGGCGGCACGGGGCAGGGGCGGCAGGCCGCGCGTGCTCTTCATTGAGGATACAGTGCCGCTGCGCCGCCTCGGCTCCGGGTTTGTACGCTCAAATGATGTGGTGCGCTCCATCGTGGCGGCGGGGTTTGATGTACACGTGTTCCCGCTGAACGGCGCTCCTTACGATGTCATGAGCCTCTTTGGCGATCTGCCGGAGACGGTCGAGGTGCTGCATGACCGTGATTTCACCATGCTGGCGGAATTTCTCGCCGAACGGCGGAATTTATACGATCTGGTGTGGGTCGCGCGCACGCATAATTTCGTCCGGGTGCTGCCCTATCTGCGCAAGGCCGGGCTGGACCCCGCGCGTGTGCCGCTGGTGCTGGATACCGAGGCGGTGGCGAGCAACCGGGCAGGGCATGGCGCTGGGTTGCAGGCCGAATTCGCCGGGGTGGAGGTCTGCCGCGAGATTTTGGCGGTGAGTGCCGCCGAGGTGGCGCAGCTGCATGCGCTGGGTCTGCCCCAGGCCAGCCTGCTCGGCACGGCGCGCGCCCCGGCGCCAACGCCCAACGGCTTCGCGCAGCGCGCCGGGCTGCTCTTCGTCGCCGGGATTCACCAGGCGGACAGCCCGAACCTCGATTCGCTGGCCTGGTATCTGCACGAAATTTTGCCCCCCCTGGCCGCCCTGCTGGGTGAGGCGCCGATGCTGCATGTGGTTGGCTACACCGCGCCGGGGATCGACCTCTCCGCCTTCCGGCATGACCGCATAAAACTGCACGGCGCCGCGGGGGAGCTAACGCCGTTTTACAACGCGGCGCGGGTGTTCATCGCCCCCACCCGATTCGCCGCGGGTACGCCCTATAAAATCTATGAAGCCGCCGCCTGCGGCCTGCCTTGCGTGGGCACGGAGCTGTTGCGCGGGCAGTTGGGCTGGGGCGATGAAATGCTGAGCGCCCCGGTGGATGACGCCCCTGCATTCGCCCGGCAGATCGCCCGGCTATATCGCGATGAAGCCTTGTGGCGCGCGCTGCGCGAGAGCGCCCTGGCGCGGCTGGCAGCCGAAAACGGCTTTGCCGCATTCAACGCGAAGGTTGAACAAGTGTTGCGCGGCGCGCTGGAGGAATGAAGGGGGGGTGGTGGAGCTAAGCGGAATCGAACCGCTGACCTCCTGCATGCCATGCAGGCGCTCTACCAATTGAGCTATAGCCCCGTCGCTGGAGGCGCATATAGACCGGGGTTTGCTCCGGGATCAAGGGGGTGGAAGGAATGAAGGTTTATGGTAAGGCTCTCCCCGCGCCGGGTTAGCACAGTGGTAGTGCAGCGGTTTTGTAAACCGAAGGCCGGGGGTTCAAATCCCTCACCCGGCACCAGCTTCTGTGGAAATATATGATCATCTCCGCGCCTAATTTAGTCTCCGGCGGCGCCTTCAGCGGCCCCGGTGCCGTTGAAATCCGCGATGGCCGGATCGTGAAAATTTTTTCCGGGAATGTGGAGGCTGATATTCGCCTCACGCATGGGTTCCTCAGCCCGGGGCTTATCGACCTGCACAACAACGGCGCCTTCGGGGTGGATTGCGCGGCGGCAACCCCGGCGCAGTGGGATGGCTACATCGCAAAACTGGCGGAATGTGGCGTTACCTCGGTGCTGCCAACGGTGATAACCGCGCCGCTGGGCGCCCTGTGCGCCGCCGCCGCCAACGTGGCCGGGGCCATGGCGCGGCACGGGGCGATTCTCGGGCTGCACCTGGAGGGGCCGTTTCTGGCCCTCGCGCGGCGCGGGGCGCATCCGGCGGAACATCTGCGCCTGCCCGATTCGGCGGCGCTGGATGAGCTGCTGGCGGCGCCGCAAATGCGCGCGGTGTTGCGCCTGCTCACCCTGGCGCCGGAACTGCCCGGCGCGCTGGCGGCGATCCAGCGTCTGGCAGCGGCGGGGGTTGTGGTCTCGCTGGGGCATACGGATGCCACGGCGGCGCAGATGAGCGCCGGGGTGGATGCGGGCGCGCGCATGGTCACGCATGTGTTCAACGCGCAACCGCCGCTGCACCACCGCGCGCCCGGCGCGCCGGGGGTGGCGTTGAGCGACGCGCGGCTGTTCCCCTGCCTGATCGCCGATGGCGTGCATGTGGACCCGCTGCTGCTGAAATTGGCGTTTGCCGCCTGTCCGCGCGCCGTCGCGGTGACCGACTCGATCGTGGTGGCAGGGCTGGCGCCAGGCGCGGTGCGTGAATTTGGCGGTGCGCCGGCCCGGCTCGGCCCGCAGGGCGTGGGGCTGCGCGCGGATGGCACCATCGCCGGGGCGGGGATCACGCTCGATGAGGGCGTGCGACGGTTGATCGCTTACGGCATACCGCCCGAGACCGCGCTGGCCGCCGCCACCTCCCGCCCGGCCGAGGCGATGGGGCTGGCTGACCGTGGGTGGCTGGCACCCGGCCAGCGGGCGGACATCATCTGGTGGGGCGATGATTTTTCCGTGCAACGGGTGTGGACCGCCGGAGCCGCCACCCCCGAGCGGGTCACGCCGCGCGGCACCGAGACGGCGCGGGCAGATCTGGCGGATCTCGACGAACGGCCGTCGCTGGAAATCGTGCGGGCGTTTCTGGCGCAGGAGGCGGCGGCGCAATCCGCGCTGAACGCCGTGGCCCCCGCCCTGGCCGCGCTGGCCGATGGTGTGGCGGCAAGGCTGCGGGCGGGCGGGCGGCTGTTTTATGCCGGGGCTGGCACCTCCGGGCGCCTCGGCCTGCTGGATGCGGTGGAATGCGGGCCGACCTTCGGCCTGCCGCCGGGGGTTATCGTGCCGCTGCTGGCCGGCGGCACGGAAGCATTCATCCAGGCCGCGGAAGGCGCGGAGGACGGCACGGACGCCGCCGCTGCCGCGCTGCGCGCACACAACTTCACCGCCGCCGACGCGCTGGTCGGCATCGCCGCCTCCGGCGCCACGCCTTATACCCTGGCGGCGGTGCGTTATGCGCGCGGGCTTGGCGCGCTCACCGGGGCAATTGTGAACAACCCCGGCTCCCCTCTGGCCGAAGCGGCGGAGTTTTCCGTACAGATCGTCTCCGGGCCTGAGGTGATCGCCGGTTCAACCCGGCTCTCCGCCGGCACCACGCAGAAAATCGCGCTCAACATCCTCTCCTCCACGGTGATGCTGCGCCAGGGCAAGGTGTTCGGCCCCTATATGGTGGACATGCGCGCCACCAACGAAAAACTGCGCCGCCGCGCCCTGCGTATGGCCATGGACATCACCGGCGCCGATGAAGCCGCCGCGCGTATTGCGCTGGCGCAGTGCCATAACCATGTAAAAACGGCGGTGCTGATGCTGTTGCGCGGCCTACCAGCGGCAGCGGCCACGCAAAAACTCGAAGCGGCAGAATTTTCTTTACGGCGCGCGCTGAACGCGGAAGAATAGAGGCAGGAGGTAACGCGTAAAATTGGTCAGCAAACTCATCACCTTCGCCAAGGCGGTTGACGACTTCATTATTGACCGGGCGTTACAGCCGGTGGTCAATCTTGCCGGGCAATCGTTTGCCATCCCGCTCTATACGGTGGCCAAAGTCTGCACCGTGCTCGGCGCCGGGGTCGGGGTGGTGTGGATTCATCGGTTTGATACGTTTCCCGGCACCGATTTCTACCAGGACGCCTTCAGCCTCGGCATCATGGTCATCGCCACGTTTCTGCAAATACGCGCACATGAGGCCCGTGAGCCGAAGCATCAGGCATTCATGCCCGCCGCCCGCGTCACCGGCCTGCTGTGGCGCACCCTCTGGCTGCTGGATTTGGCATCCTTTCCCTTCCAGCTCCCGGTTGAAGGGCGCGAGCAACTGGCATTCAACTTTGTCTGGACCTTGTTGGTCGTGCTGCCCTACTGGATCATCTGCTGCCGCCGCCCGCCACCCCCGGTGGAACGCCGCGCGGTGATCTTTGCGCCGGTGCCGGTCTCGGTGCGCTAAATTTTCGGCGCGACGAATCGGCGGTTTTATGGTTTGTTCCGCGTAATCACAAAAGGATCAACCGTTGAAACCGCCTGAAGTCGTCAACAAACTGCCGCTGGATAAAATATCCAGGATCAACGATGCGATCGCCATCCGTTCGAACCAGATTTTCGCCACCATGGGATTTTTCTGGTTCTGCCTGGTATTTTCCCTGTTGCCGCTAAAATGGCCGGCCGCAATGCCCTTCGTGCAATACGCCAGCTCCGGCGTCTTGCAGCTTGTGGCCTTGCCGCTGCTGGGGGTGGGCACCATCCTGGCCGCGCGCTCCTCGGACAAACTGGCCAAGGAGCAGCACGACGCAGTGATGGAAACCGTGCAGGATATGCAGATTTTAATGGCCGAGCTGCACCAGCTGCACCTGGAGCTTCATGCCAAGGTGGATGAAGCCCTGGACGGTGATAAACCTGAAATGGCGCAGCCGGGTTGAGCCCCGCCTCAGGCGGCTTGCGGCACCAGCGAAGCGTGGCTGCGCACATCCAGCCGCACCAGCGTCTGGTTGAGCAGGATATAGGCAATCTCCCCGAACGTGACCGGCCCGATAAAGCCGCCCGTGGTTTTGCCCTCCAGCGAAGCGTATAAGTAGTTCAGGATGCAGTTGAAGGAGAGCCCCACGCCGGTTTCCTGCTGGGCGCAGTACACGCCATAAGCCGCCGGATAATCACCAACCGGCGCCGCCAGGCGGTACACCAGCCCGGCCATCACGGGGGCGTAGAATGTCACCTTTTCCGCCTGCGCCTCCTGGAAGGATACGTTGATCATCGCCCCGGCGTAGTTGCTCACCAGCGGCAGGCTGGTATCGGCGTGAATCTCGCGCAGATACTGCGCGAAGTTGCGCTCCACCCCGTTCACGGTGCAGCTCTCTGCCGCAAAGCCGCTTTCTGGGAAGCTGATGTCATCGCCCGTTCCCTGGTGGAAGAGGTTGATGATGTCGGCTTCCGCGAACAGGCCGTCAGCCAGGGCGGCATGCATGACCAGAACGGCATTGCCGTGAACTTCGCCGGTCATGCCGTTAACCGCGACAGGCGCCACCTTGCCGATCTCGGCGAGATCAACACCCGTCACCCAGCCGACGAGCGGCTGCTGGTACAGATTGGGCAGGTCCGGCGCCTCGATGGCAAAGCGCTGGTGCGCCTCGCTGAAGGCTGGGACCAGAACATAGGAGAACCCCTGGTCAAACCGCCCGGCGGTGATCTGTGCCAGCTCCCCCGGGGCGATGGCGCCAATGCGGCAATCCACGGCACCTTCGATGATCGTGCAGAACACATGTTCATGGTCGCGCAGCCCGCCCTGCCCGGTCATGAAATAGGGGGTTGAACCGCCGATCCAGCGCCCCCGCGGCAACGCGGTGAGGGCTTTGGGGCTGCCGGCGATAAGCATGATGCTTCCGGCTTCGATGAACGACGCCGCCTGTGCGACGGTGAGGAGGCTGTTTTGCATGGAATGGTTCCGTTTCAGAGTGCTGGGAGATCGCGCGCGGCAAACGCATTGGCCAGAAAAAACTGGTGCAGTTCGGTGGCGGATTTGCCGAGCCGGCCGGGGTCCAGGCACACATCATCGCGCAAGCGCTTGAGCAGCAGCTTGGTCGCCAGGGATGAAACTTTGGGTTCGGCCCCTGTAAGCGCGCGTTGCCAGCGGGGGTCCGTTTTCGCGGGGATGGACATCTCTCGTGCTCCGTTTTTCTTGAACGGAACGAATTTAGCGCACGAAACTTACTAAATGCTTAGCAAATCCGCCCCTCGCCACGCACGGGCAAGGGGCGGCAGGCTTCACCCCGCGGCCTTCGCCTCGCGGCGGCGGCGGGTCAGCACGAACTCGGTATAGCCGTTGGGCTGGTTGCGGCCCTCGAACACCAGCTCGCAGGCGGCGGCGAAGGCCGGGCCGTCATAGCCGGGGGCGAGCGGCTTATAAGCCGGGTCGCCCGCGTTCTGCTGGTCCACCACCAGCGCCATGCGCTTGAGCGTCTCCATCACCTGCTCCTTGCTGGCGATGCCGTGGTGCAGCCAGTTGGCGATGTGCTGCGAGGAGATGCGCAGCGTCGCGCGGTCTTCCATCAGCGCCACATCGTGAATATCCGGCACCTTGGAGCAGCCCACCCCCTGGTCCACCCAGCGCACCACGTAGCCGAGCAGCCCCTGCGCGTTGTTGTCCAGCTCCTGCTGCACTTCCGCGGGGTTCCAGTTCGGCCGGTCGGCCAGCGGAATGGTCAGCAGGTCTTCCAGCCTGGCGGGCGGGCGGGATTTTAGCTCGTCCTGCCGGGCGAACACGTCCACCGCATGGTAGTGCAGCGCGTGCAGCGTGGCGGCGGTGGGCGAGGGGACCCAGGCGGTGTTGGCGCCCGCGCGCGGGTGCGCGATCTTCTGTTCCATCATCGCCGCCATCTGGTCGGGCGCCGCCCACATGCCCTTGCCGATCTGCGCGCGCCCCTGCAACCCGCATTCCAGGCCGAAATCCACGTTGCGGTCCTCGTAGGATTTGATCCACGGCTGGTTCTTGATATCGCCCTTGCGCAAAAACGCCCCGGCTTCGATGGAGGTGTGGATCTCATCGCCCGTGCGGTCCAGGAAGCCGGTGTTGATGAACACCACGCGCGACTTCGCCGCCGCGATACAGGCTTTCAGGTTGGCGCTGGTGCGCCGCTCCTCATCCATGATGCCCATTTTCAGCGTGTTGGCGGGCAGGCCGAGCAGGGCTTCCACCGCGCCGAACAGCGCCACCGCGTTGGCCACCTCCTCCGGCCCGTGCAGCTTGGGCTTCACGATATAAACCGAGCCGGTGCGCGAGTTGCGCCGTGCGTTGAGGTCATGCATCGCGATCAGCGAGGTGATCACAGCATCGATGATGGTCTCTGGAACCTCGTTGCCCTGCGCGTCGAGAATCGCATCGGTGAGCATGTGGTGGCCGACATGGCGCACCAGCATCAGCGAGCGGCCGTGCAGGCTGAGCGTGCCGCCGTCCGGCGCGGTGTACACGCGGTCCTGGTTCAGCTTGCGCTCGAATGTCTTGCCGCCTTTCTCCACGGGCGTGCTCAGCGTCCCCTGCATCAGCCCGAGCCAGTTGCGATACACATCCACCTTGTCGTGCGCATCCACCGCGGCAACGCTGTCCTCGCAATCCATGATGGTGCTGATCGCCGATTCCATGATGATGTCGGCCACCCCGGCGGCGTCATCCCGGCCGATGGCGTTCTGCGGGTTGATCACCAGCTCCGCGTGCAGATTATGGTTCTTCAGCAGCACGCCCTTGGGCTGGCCGGGCTCGCCGCTATAGCCCGCGAACTGCGCGCCGTCCTTCAGGCCAACCTCGCCGCTGGGCAGCACCACGGCCAGATGCCCGTGGCGCACGCGGTAGGCTTGCGCATCGGCATGGCTGCCGTCGGCCAGGGGAAAATGCGCATCGAGGAAGGCGCGTCCGCGCGCCACCACCAGCGCCGCGCGGGCCTTGTTCAGCCCCCCGGCGGATCTGGCGGCGCCTTCGGTCTCGGGGATCGCATCGGTGCCGTACAGCGCATCATACAGGCTGCCCCAGCGTGCATTGGCGGCGTTCAGCGCATAGCGGGCGTTGCTCACCGGCACCACCAGCTGCGGCCCCGCGATATGCGCGATCTCATCGTCCACCCGGTCAGTGTCCACGCTGAAGGGGGCGGGGTCTGGCAGCAGATAGGCGATCTCGCGCAAAAACGCCTGATACGCGGCGCCATCATGCGGCTGGCCCTTGTGCGCCAGGTGCCAGGCGTCGATTTGCGCCTGCAGCTTGTCGCGCTTGGCCATCAGCACGGCGTTGGTGGCCGAGAATTCCTTGATGACCGCCGCGAAACCCGCCCAGAAGGCGGCCGGGTCAACGCCGGTGCCGGGCAGCGCCTCGTTCACCACGAAATCATACAAAACGCTGGCGGGGCGGATACCGTTGGCCGGGGTGCGGGCGTCGGACATTTTAGCGGACTCCTTAATGTTGTTTTCCCATGTTTGATGCCGCAAGGAGCCGCCTGAAAGCAAGGGGGCGCAAATTTGGCGCACCCGGCGCCGCGCTGTAGTCTCGCCGGGTAATCAGGGGGGGCGGCTTGGCATGCGTTATGTAGCAGCGTTTCGAACCTACACATGGGACGACGGCGTAGCCGCGCTGGCCCGCCGGTTTTTTGCCGCCACCCCCGCCGCCCGCCAGGTGGTCCTGGCCGACGAGACGCGCGGCCCGCTCGGCATCACCGGCTATGAGGTGATCTCCCACACCGAGAACACCTCAAACCTCGGCCTGCTGGTCTACCCGGCGGGCAATTCGCTCTGGTATAATGTCGATTACGGCCTCTACATCCTGCGCGCCGCCCTGCCGGGCTATGATTATTACCTGACCTCGGAGTCAGACCTCGCGGTCAACACCCCGCTCGACGCCATCGTGCAAACGGCCGCCGCGCGCCAGACGGATATCGTGGCGCATTGGGTCGGCCCCGCCACGCCGAACTGGGAATGGTACGTCACCGCCGCGGGAATGTTCGAGCAATCCATGGCCTCGCTGTTGTTTTTCATGATCCTCTCGGCCCGCGCCATAGACCTGCTGTTCTATATGCGCCGCGCCCTCACGGTTGAATTTCAGGCCGGCCGGCTGGCATCCTGGCCGTTCTGCGAAATTTTCGTGCCAAGCCTGCTGCGTCAGGCGGGCATGAGCTTCGCGGAAATCGGCGAATTCGTGGATACGGAAAACCTGCGCCTGCGGCCACGGATTTTGCTGACCGATCCAGCCGCCAACCGCCCAGGCTCGCTGGCGCATTCGGTGCTGGCCCGGCCCGCCTATATAAGAGCCGTCATCAAGGAACACCCGCCGCGCGACTGGTTTGCTCCCGCCAGCGCCCTGCGCCACGCCCTGCGGGAGATTTCAGCCGCCGAATACGCGCCGCTGCTTTGTGCGGCATTTGCCCAGGCAGGCGACGGCGAGGGGCTGGCGCGCTTCAGGCAAGCCGCTCAAAGCGCGCCGCCCGGATGGGTCATGGCGCCGAACACCTCGAGCTGATCCAGATGCAGGTAGTCGCGCCCCAGCAGCGTGACGCGCACAAACCGCGCCCAGGCGGTGCCGGGGCCAGCCCAGATGAAGGGCGCGCCTTCAACGCCGCCCACCACTTCGTCATCCTCCTTGCGCGCGACCTCCACCCATGAAGCGCCGTCAATGGAAACACTCAGGCTGAAATTCCTGAACCGGGCGGCCGTGTGGTCGTTGGTATTGTAGATGTGGATTTCACGGATCGTGGCGAAACCGCCGAGATCCACCTGCCACCAGGGATTATTCTCAAAATCGGTGTGGAATTTACGCACGCCGTCAATCATGCCGCCGGTAGCGCTGCCTCTGGTGGCTGCTTTGGCGAGGAATTCGGGGTCGGCGAGGTAGGAGCTTTGGCTGGTTGGTTTGCCGCGGGAGAGCAATTGGCCGCGCTGTTGGGCCAGTACGTTGGTCCCGGCGGCGCCAGCGAGCAGGGCTTGCCAGAAATCAGCAAGCCGGCGGTCTTCCACCGCGTTCACCGAAGCAAGGAATTTGCGATACCGCTCGGGCTCCGCCGCGAGGTCTCCCCAGATATGTTCGCCCACGAAATCCCCCTTCAGGCCGCGCGCCACACGGTCTTTAAAGGCCTGTTCAGAGCGGAAGGCGTAATGGTGGACCATGGCGGTAGCGAAAAGTTTTTCCTGCCGGGGCGGGTGGCGGGCGAACGCTGCCGCACCGGCGGGAAAATCGCCATAATAACCGCTCATGTCCTCGCCCAGCACGTTCACTGAGCGGATCGGCCGGGCGAGATATTCATCCAGCCGGTGGACGAAGGAATTGTCCGTGCATTTGAAGAAAAGCTGCGGATCATCGAACACGTTGCTGCGCGCGATATATTTGGTAAATGGGTGCACCAGCGCTTCGCGCCGGGTGTAGGAGGAGAGCACGCCGCCAGCCGGGGGCGTCATATGCCCGTTGGGGCCGAAAAACACCCAGTTGAACAGCACGCAATCAGCCATCGGCTCGAATGGCGCCATGAATTGCGCGATGGTTTGCCCCGGCGGCAGCCGGATGAATTCGTCGAGGTCAAGAAAGCTGATCCATTCTGCCGCGTGTTGGTCGTGCGCCAGAAAGTGCAGCATCATATTACGATGTTGCCCTTGGTCGGAATAAAACCGAAAGGTGACGAAGGGTGCCTGGCCCTGGGTGAAGGGCAGCACCGCCTCATAGAGCGCGCGCGGGTCGTCGTCGTTGCAGTAGAGATAGACATGCTCGAAACCAAGAGCGCGGTGATAGTTCAGCCACTCCACGCTATAAGGCGTCTCCCAGCGGGCGCAGGCTGCAATTACAAAGCGATATTTGAACCCCATCAACCGCGCCATTTCCTTGTGCCGGGCATATTCTGCCCGAGGCAGGTTCTCTCCGCCAGCCTCGCGTTCCACGCAGGGCAGGCAGTAACCCCCTTGCGGATGCGCGATATTTCCGCCATCAACAACCCCAGGTGTTCGACTAAGAGCGGATTTTGGCCTTTTCCGGCCGTTTGCGCCACCCGAACCCTGAGGAATGCCCACATGGCCTGGCGCGCAAGCCCCGGCCTACGAGATCAAGGACCGATGACCGCTCTGCCGACCGACTTTAATTTTTTCCGTTCGGATATGGCGTGGCTCCGGTCTGCACCCCTTAACTTACATCAAAATCGTGGCGTCGCGGCATTGAGAGCCAGTACAGGCTCCTGGCTGCCCGCGGATGCCGCGCATCGGAGCTCCCATTTAAATGACCAAAAAAATGTTAATCGACGCCAGCCACGCGGAAGAGACGCGCGTGGTGGTACTGGACGGCAACCGGCTTGAGGATTTCGACGTCGAGACCGCCAACCGCAAGCAGATAAAAGGCAATATCTACCTCGCCAAGGTTATCCGGGTCGAACCCAGCCTGCAGGCGGCTTTCGTGGAATACGGCGGCAACCGCCACGGCTTCCTGGCCTTTGGTGAAATCCATCCGGATTATTACCAGATCCCCGTCGCGGACCGTAAACGCCTGCTCGCCATGCAGGCCGAGGACGAGCGCGAGGAAGCCCGCGCCGCCGAAGCACACGAGGCGCAGAGTGAAGCCCCCGCGCAGGACGATGCACCCGCCGGAACTGCGCAGGAAGCCTCAGATGCGCCCGCCGCGCAGGCGCTGAGCGTCACGCCGATTGAAATCATCTCCGCCCCGCCGCCCGATGAGGCCGGCGAAGCCGTGGCCGCACCGGCGGATGACACCGCCGCCGAGGAAGCCGGGAACCAAGCCGGGAACCACGCCGAGGGCGAGGCTGCCAACGGCCACGATGCCGACGAATCCCCCGCCGCCCCGCCGCCGGAAAACCTGGGCGGCGACGGTGACGACGCCGCCGAGGCGCGCGAGCGCCGCCAGCGCCAGCGCTTTTTGCGCAATTATAAAATTCAGGACGTCATCCACCGCCGCCAGATCATGCTGATCCAGGTGGTAAAAGAGGAGCGTGGCAACAAGGGCGCTGCCCTCACCACCTATCTCTCCCTGGCCGGCCGCTTCTCCGTGCTCATGCCCAACTCGCCCTCCGGCGGCGGCGTGTCGCGCAAGATCACCTCGGTGGCTGACCGCCGCCGCCTGAAGGAAGCCATGGCCGAGCTGGACGTGCCCGATGGCATGGGGCTGATCGTGCGTACCGCCGGCGCCAACCGGCCCAAGCCCGAGATCAAGCGCGACTGCGAATACCTGCTGCGTCTGTGGGACGACATCCGTGAGCGCACCATGGAATCCGTGGCTCCGGCGCTCATCTACGAGGAAGCCAGCCTGATCAAGCGCACCATCCGCGATGTTTACACGCGCGACGTGGAGGAAGTGCTGGTCGATGGCGAGGAGGGCTTCAAGGCCGCGCGGGACTTCATGCGCATGCTCATGCCCAGCCACGCCAAAAAGGTGCAGCTGTGGACCGAGGGCCAGCCGCTGTTCGCCCGCTACCAGGTGGAAGCCCAGCTCGACGCCATGCTCAACCCGATCGTGCAGCTGCGCTCGGGCGGCTATATCGTCATCAACCAGACCGAGGCGCTGGTCGCCATCGATGTGAACTCCGGGCGCTCCACCCGCGAGCGCAGCATCGAGGACACCGCCCTGCGCACCAACCTCGAAGCCGCCGAGGAGGTGGCCAAGCAGCTGCGCATGCGTGACCTCGCGGGCCTCATCGTCATCGACTTCATCGACATGGAGAGCCGCAAGAACAACACGGCGGTCGAGCGCAAGCTGAAAGACTCGCTGAAGAACGACCGCGCCCGCATCCAGATCGGCTCGATCAGCCATTTCGGCCTGATGGAGATGAGCCGCCAGCGCCTGCGCCCCTCGCTCACCGAGGCCTCCCTCATCACCTGTCCGCATTGCGCGGGCATGGGCTATATCCGCAGCCCCGAGAGTGCGGCGCTGCACATCCTGCGCGCCATCGAGGACGAAGGCGGCAAGTTCCGCGCCGCCGAAATCGCCGTGGTGCTGCCGCCGGAAATCGCCTTCTACCTGTTCAACCACAAGCGCGAGCGGCTTTCCGCCATCGAGGCGCGTTACGCCATGCGTGTGGTATTCACGCCTGATGCCACGATGACCGGCACCAGCTTCCGCATCGAGAAAATCCGCGCGCAGACGATCACCGCGCCGCTGGTGGCGCCTGCCTCCTACGCCGGGCCGATCACCCCGGAGCGCAGCCTGGAGCGTGCCGCCCCCGTGCAGGAAGAGGCAGAAACCGAAGCCGAGGTGGAAGAGACCGATTCCGACGCGCCGAACGCCAGCGACACGGCCGAGGAAGGCGAGCGCAAGCGCCGCCGCCGCCGCCGCCGCGGCAAGCGCCGTGGTGAGAACGGCGCGGAAGTTTCAGCTGCGGGGACAGAAGGCGAGAGCGCGCCCGAGGCCGAAGCCGCTCCAGCCGTGGCGGATGACCAGCCGACCGAGATCGACCTCGTGATGGCCGCCGAGTTGGGCGAGCCCGCCGGGGAAGCCGAGGCGCCGGCCGTTATCGAGGAACCGGCCCCGCGCCGCCGCCGGACCCGTGGCGGCACGCGCCGCCGCCGCACCGGCGAGGATGAGGCGCCGTCCGCGGACGCTGCCCCAGCCGAGCCTGTGTTTGCCGATGTCGCGGATATTTTCGAGGCCGCCGAGCGCGCCGAGGAGCAACGCCTGCGCCTTCGGGATCTGGCGCAGGCGGTGTCCGAACCCGCCCCCGCCCCACAGGAAGCCGGCGCGGAAGCCACAGCGGACGCCACAGTGGAAGTCAGCGTGGAAGCCAGCTTGGAAGCGATCGCGCAAGCAACGGTGGAAGCCGTCCCGCCCGCGCCCGCTCCGGCATCTGAAACCGCAGATGAAACCAAGCGGGAACCCTTGGTTAAGCCGCATGTCATCAGCGGTGAGGATTCCACGGCCGTGGAGAAAAAACGCGGCTGGTGGCGCCGCTAGAGTCTGATCGTTTGAGGTTGACGCGCGCGAGCGTGGCAACCGAAAGCGTGAATCAGCCTCTTATCAAAGAGTCTGATCGTTTGAGGTTGACGCGCGCGAGCGTGGCAACCGAAAGCGTGAATCAGCCTCTTATCAAAGAGTCTGATCGTTTGAGGTTGACGCGCGCGAGCGTGGCAACCCAAACCTATCGCGATCTAACGCTTAATCCTGCCCTTGGCCGGCCCGGTTTGATGCGGGTCAAGGGCAGCAGCGCTTTTCTGGCCTATATATTAAGGTGTCTTTCTGGCGGGATAACCGCGTTGTCACTTGAAATATAACCAGAAACGACGAATCTGTAGCGCGTGGCCCCTTGGCCATTTTGAGGAGCGAATAAATTCCATGGCTTATGACCCGAACGCCAATTCCTACCGCACGGCCCAGCCGGGCTATGCCGCCTTTGGCAGCGCCGCGCTGGACGCTGGCCTGCGCGCCTACATGCTGCGCGTTTATAACTGGATGGCCTCCGGCCTGGTGCTCACCGGCCTGGTCGCCTTCGGCATCTCGCACACCAGCCTGATGAACGCCTTCTACCCTCTGGTGCAGACCGCGAGCGGCGCGATGGTGCGCGCCCCCTCCGGCCTGGCCTATATCAGCATCTTCGCCCCCCTGGCCTTCGTCATGGTGCTCAGCTTCGGCGTCAACAAGCTCTCCACCACCGCCGCGCAGGCGCTGTTCTGGGCCTTTTGCGCTACCATGGGCGCCAGCCTGACCAACATCTTCCTGGTCTACACCCAAACCTCCATCACCGAGGTGTTCTTCGTCACGGCCGGCACCTTCGCGGGCACCAGCCTGTACGGCTACGCCACCAAGCGTGACCTCACCAGCATGGGCAGCTTCCTCATGATGGGCCTCATCGGCATCCTCGTCGCCATGGTGGTGAACATCTTCCTGCACTCACCGGCGGTCGCCTTCGCGGTCAGCATCCTCGGCGTGCTCATCTTCACCGGCCTCACCGCGTATGACACACAGCGGATCAAAACGAGCTACCTGCAATACGGCTCGTCCTACGGTGTGGAAATGGCCAACAAGCGCAGTGTTTATGATGCGTTGACCCTCTACCTCAACTTCATCAACCTGTTCATGTTCCTGCTGGAGCTTTTCGGCCAGCGCAACAGCCGTTAATCCGGTCCTTGCTGAAACGGCGCCCCAAGGGGCGCCGTTTTTGTTGCCGCCGTTTTTGTTGCGGCCCGAGGTTACCGCCCGAGCGCCGCGAGCATCTCGGCCCATTCGCGCTTGGAAAGCCCGGAGTCGGCCTGTTCCACCGGCTCATCGGCCAGCAGCTTCTTCAGCACCGTCATCATTTTGGCGGAGAACGTGACCGCGCCCAGCCGGTAATCGCAGAACGCACCGTAGGAGAGCGGAACCCAGGCCTTCACCGTCTCCATCATCGCCTCGGCGTAAACCCTTATCTCATATTGCGCATGGCTGTCGGCGCGCAGGCGCAAAAAGTGGAAGAGATTGTGCAAATCCGTCTTCCAGTACCATTGCGTATAGGTGTTCAGCGTCAGGTTCATGCGTGCCAGCTCGCGCGCCAGGCCGATCTCATCTCCCAGCATGTCCTCGTAATGGCCGTAGGTCTGCTCCGCGTCCGCGCGCAGCAGGTTGAGCACCCGTTCCGCGGTTGGCTGATCCAGCACCCCGCCACGCCCTTGCCGGTTTTGGGTGGACTGCGCGGCCAGCTGCCCGGGGGAGGGGAGGTAGTAATCCTTGTCCAGAATCGAGTAGCGCGCCGAATATTCGTTCACATTTGCCGTGCGATGGCGAATCCACTGCCGCGCCACGAAAATCGGCAATTTCACATGGAATTTGATCTCGCACATCTCAAACGGCGTGGAGTGGTGGTGGCGCATGAGGTAGCGGATCAGCCCTTCATCCTCCAGCGCCTTGCGGGTGCCGCGCCCATAGGAGACCCGCGCGGCCTGCACCACGGCGGAATCGTCGCCCATGTAGTCCACCACGCGGATAAACCCGTGGTCCAGCACCGGAATGGCGGTGAAGAGCATGGCCTCCAGCGCCGGCACGGTGGGGCGCAGCGTCGGCATGGCGCCAGCCCGCGCGGCTTCTATTTCGGTTTTCTGCTCAAATGTGAGGGTCATGAATCTCTCTCTTTCCTATCCCTCATAACGCGCCTATACAGGTTGGGCCAGCTTGCTGGCTATGGTGATAAACGGTGCGTGGAATAATCGTTGTGGACCCGGGGGCAGTACCCGGCACCTCCACCAACTATTCTGGGTGGCCCGATTCAGACTACGCGCTCACGCGCTTCGTCATCGGGACGCCTCGGGTTACTTGGGGGTGAAACAGACTCGACACGCGTGGTAAAGACCCACCTTTTGCCCGGCATTGTACCGCCGTTATCGGGCTGTAACTTAAATGCGAACGATAACAACGTAGCATTCGCGGTCGCTGCCTAAACAGCAGCTAAGCGCGGTTCGGGGGGCACCGGGCAACAGAAGCCCCCCACTTTCTTCACGGCTTGCGGAAACCTGGCGCCACGCACGGCCGCCGTGGATGAGGCTTGGGGCAAAACCTGGACAAAAAAAAGGCGGCGCATGCAGCGCCGCCAAGTTTAGGGAGGAAACGTCCAAGAAAGCAGGAGAGCAAGCTCATCCCGCTGAAGCCTTTATATGCGGGAGGACGCCTTCGCCGCAACAAACTTTTCCGCAGTGCAGCAATGCGGTTTAGCGCAGGAGAATGCATTGTTTTTCATTACTCACGCCGCTGAAGTCATCATGCTGCATCATCGTGCCGCGTTCTACGCGGGCACCAGTACGATCACCGCCGCCTGCGCCGCGATGCCCTCGCCCCGGCCGGTGAATCCCAGCCGCTCGGTGGTCGTCGCCTTCACTGAAATCGCCTCGATCCCCACGCCGAGCAGTTCCGCCAGCCTGGCGCGCATCGCGGGCGCATGCGGGGTAATCTTCGGCCGCTCGCAGATGATGGTAACATCCGCATTGGCGAGCCTGCCTCCCCGCGCGGCGATCCGCTCCGCCGCATGGCGTAAAAACCGCGCGCTGTCGGCGTCTTTCCAGGTGTTCTCGGAGGGGGGGAAATGCCGCCCGATATCGCCCTCCGCCAGCGCGCCATAAATCGCGTCGCATAGCGCATGGATGCCCACATCAGCGTCCGAATGTCCGGCCAGCCCCTTCTCGAAGGGTATATCCACGCCGCAGATGATCATGGGGCGTCCCTCCGCCATGGCGTGAACGTCAAACCCGGTACCGATGCGCGGAATCATGCCAGTCTCTCCCATATAACCCGCCGCAGATGTGAAGCCGCCATGGCCTGGCGTCAACCATGCACCGGATTTGTCCAATAGGTGATTGCGTCCATCGCGTGCGGCGGGTAGTTTGCCCAAATCATGAGCAATGCTTCGTCCCCTCTGATTAAGCCGATCATCCTGGGGAGCGGGCCGCGCGCGGTCACGCTTGAAACCCCGGTCATTCTGGCCCCGCTTTCCGGCGTCACCGACCTGCCGTTTCGCGCCCTGGCCAAATCGCTCGGCGCTGGTCTGGTGGTCTCCGAGATGATCGCCTCCTGGGCCATGGTGCGCGAGAACCGCAATACCATGCGCATGGCCGAGGTGGTGGCCGGCGGCGGCCCGTCCTCGGTGCAGCTTGCCGGCTGCGAGCCTGATGCGATGGCCGAGGCCGCGCGCATCGCGGTGGCCAACGGCGCGGACCTTATCGACATCAATTTCGGCTGCCCGGTGAAAAAAGTGGCGGTCGGTCAGGCCGCCGGCTCCGCGCTGATGCGCGATGAAGTGCTGGCCGGTAAAATCCTTGCCGCCACCGTGCGGGCGGTGGATGTGCCCGTCACCCTGAAAATGCGCATGGGCTGGGACCATAACAGCCTGAACGCGCCCACCCTGGCGCGCATCGCTCAGGATACGGGCATCGCCATGGTCACGGTGCACGGCCGCACCCGCCAGCAGTTCTACGAGGGCGTGGCCGACTGGGACTTCATCGCCAGCGTCAAGGCCGCGGTCCAAATCCCCCTTATCGTGAATGGAGACATCACCTCCGGGCCAAAAGCCGCCGAGGCGTTGCGCCGCTCAGGGGCTGATGGCGTGATGATCGGCCGTGGCGCCTACGGGCGCCCGTGGTTCCTCAAGCAGGTGGCGGACTATCTGCGTACCGGCGAGCTCCCCGCGCCGCCAACCCTGGCCGGGCAGAAGGAAATCCTCCTGCGCCACTACGCCGCCATCCGCGCGCATTTCGGTGAAAAGGGCGGCGTTCGCCTCGCGCGCAAACATGTCTCCTGGTACAGCCACGGCCTGCGCGGCTCGGCCGCCTTCCGCGCGCAGATGAACCGGCTGGACAGCGGCGCCGCGGTGGAAGCGCTGATCGACTCCTTCTACGACCCGTTGATCGAATCCGGCTTCATCCGTCAGGACGAAATGGCCCTGGCGGCGTGAGCGTTTACGCGAGAGGCGCAAAGTGAGCGGCAACAGAAAGGCCTTCGGCATGGTCAAACGCAAACTGGGCATGGCGCCGCGTGAGCTCCGGGTCGATCCGGCGCATATTCTCGACGCCTTGCCCCTGGCCGTCGCCGTGCTGGACGAGAACGACACCTTCTGTTCGGTCAACTACGCGGCCGAGGAGTTCTTCGGCTCCTCCAAGGCATTGCTGCTGCACGGTAATCTGTGTGACATTCTGCCGCCAGACCACCCGCTCTTCCTGCTGCTGGAACGCGCGCGCCGCGCCGGCGTTACCGTCGCCGAACATGATATGATCCTGGAAGGCCCGCGCCTGCTGCGCCGCGGCTGCTCCGTGCAGGCCGCGCCCTTGCCCGAGGTCGCGGGGTGCGTGGTGCTCACCTTGCAGGACGAATCGGCCGCCCGCGCGCTGGACCAACAGATATCCGCCCGCAACGCCGCCCGCAGCATCACCGGCATGGCCGCGATTCTCGCGCATGAGGTCAAAAACCCCCTGTCAGGGATCAGGGGCGCCGCGCAATTGCTGGAGGCCAGCGCCCCGCCGGACGACCGCGAGCTGGCCGTGCTCATCCGCGATGAGGCCGACCGCATCCGCGCCATGGTCGAGCGCATGGAAACCTTCGGTGAGAAAAAGCTGGAGCGCCAGGCGGTCAACATCCATCGCGTCCTGGAGCATGTGCGCAAGCTGGCCCTTTCGGGCTTCGCGCCGCGCGTCAAATTCATCGAATCCTACGACCCCAGCCTGCCGCATGTGCAGGGCAGCCGCGGCCAGCTCATCCAGGTGCTGCTCAACCTGGTCAAAAACGCCGCCGAATCCATTGACAGCATGGACCGCCCCGACGGTGAAATCCACCTCACCACCGGCTTCCAGCATGGCGTGTGGCTCTCCGCCACCTCGGGGCGCGCGCGCGCCAACCTGCCCATCTTCGTCTCTGTGCGCGACAATGGCCCCGGCATCCCCGAGGACATCCGCCGCCACCTGTTCGAGCCCTTCATCACCACCAAGGCCGCGGGCAGCGGGCTTGGGCTGGCGCTGGTCGCCAAAATCGTCGCTGACCACGGCGGGTTGATCGACGTGGACAGCCGCCCCGGCCGCACCGAATTCCGTATCCATCTGCCCGTCTACGAAGACCCCCCGGAAAGTAACTATTGATGTCCACCGTGCCAACCGTTCTGATCGCCGATGACGACCGCTCGATCCGCACAGTGCTGACCCAGGCGCTGGGCCGCTCGGGTTATCAGGTGCGCGCCACCTCCTCGGCGGCCACGCTGTGGCGCTGGGTGGAGGACGGTGAGGGCGATGTCGTCATCACCGATGTCATCATGCCCGATGAGAACGGCCTGGACCTGATCCCGCGGATCAAGCGCATCCGCCCCGAGCTGCCGGTCATCGTGATGAGCGCGCAATCCACCCTCACCACCGCGGTGCAGGCCACCCAGCGCGGCGCGTTTGACTATTTGCCGAAACCCTTTGACCTGGGTGAGCTCCTCGCCGTGGTGGACCGCGCGCTCAAACAGCCGGTCTATGCCGCGGGCGGCGCACCCGCGCCCAAACCCTCAGCCGATGACAACCTTCCCCTGATCGGCCGCAGCCCGGCGATGCAGGAAATCTACCGCATCATCGCCCGCCTCACGACCACCGATCTCACCGTGATGATCAACGGCGAGTCCGGCGCGGGCAAGGAGCTTGTCGCCCGCGCCCTGCATGATTACGGCCGCCGCCGCGCCGGCCCCTTCGTCGCCATCAACATGGCGGCCATCCCGCGCGAACTCATCGAGAGCGAGCTTTTCGGCCATGAGCGCGGCGCCTTCACCGGCGCCACCAACCGCCATGTCGGCCGCTTCGAGCAAGCCGCCGGCGGCACCCTCTTTCTGGATGAAATCGGCGACATGCCGCCCGAAGCCCAAACCCGCCTGCTGCGCGTGCTGCAGGAGGGTGAATTCACCACCGTCGGCGGCCGCCAGCCCATCCGCGCCAATGCCCGCATCGTCGCCGCCACCCACCGCGACCTTCGCGCCCTCATCCGCTCCGGCCAGTTCCGTGAGGATCTGTTCTACCGCCTCAACGTCGTGCCCATCCGCCTGCCGCCCCTGCGCGAGCGCCCCGATGACATCCCTGTGCTGGCGCAGCACTTTCTCAACAAGGCGCAGAGCGAGGGCCTGCCCGGCAAAACCATTGACGCGCCAGCCATGGCCATGCTCTCCGCCTACCGCTGGCCCGGCAACGTGCGCGAGCTGGAAAACCTCATCCGCCGCCTCGCCGCGCTGGTGCCCCAGCCGGTCATCACCGAGGCGATTCTGGCGCAGGAACTGGCCGGCTACACCATCGCCGAGGAACCCCAGCCAGCCTCCGGCGACGATGCCGACACCATGGCCGCGGTGGTGGAGCGCCATGTCGCCCGTCTCCTCGCCGCCATCCGCGAATCTGGTGAGGAAGGCGTGCTCTACGAACGCGCACTGGCCGAATTCGAGCGCCCCCTTATCCGCATGACCCTGGCGGAAACCAGGGGCAACCAGATCCGCGCCGCCGCCCTGCTGGGCCTCAACCGCAACACGCTGCGCAAAAAAATCCGCGAGCACGGCATCGGCGTGCACCGCCGGGTGGGCTGATGCAGAACCCCGGTTCAACGCCGCGGACCCTGCGCGCCTCGTTTCTGGACATCATGCTCGGCCGGGTCTCGACCCTGCTGGTCGCCTCCGTGGCGCTGCTCCTGGGCATCGCCTCGTTTGCCATCCTGGCCGGGCGGGTGAAGCTGGATGTGCATTCCGGCGTCGCCATCGCGTTGATGGTGGCGGATTTCGCGGCGCTGCTGCTGCTCATCATCCTGCTGGTCGGGCGCGTGGTGCGCGTGGTGCTGGAACACAGGCGCGGCGCCGCCGGGGCGCGGCTGCATGTGCAGCTGGTGTTCCTCTTCGGCGGCGTGGCCGCGGTGCCCGCCATCCTGGTGGCTGTGTTCGCCATCGTCTTCTTCAATTTCGGCATCCAGGCATGGTTCAACCAGCGGGTGCAAACCGCCCTCGATGAGAGCAATCAGGTCGCCCAGGGCTACCTCGCTGAA
Source organism: Pseudomonadota bacterium (assembly GCA_021846225.1). Taxonomy (GTDB): domain Bacteria; phylum Pseudomonadota; class Alphaproteobacteria; order Acetobacterales; family Acetobacteraceae; genus Acidocella. Next base: position 21,361 of record JAJZCG010000015.1, read on the forward strand.
CATGATAACGACATCCGCCTCGACGCCCTGGCCATGGCCAATGATCTCTCCCAGAACGGCTCGGTGTTCTTTGGCGACCCCAACGAGTTCGCGCGCTACCTGGTCAACCAGGCGACCGTGCGCGGCCTCACCCAGGCCGTCATCTTCGAGCCGCTGAACGGCGAGATCGTCGCCTCCGCCGGGCTGTTCGCGGGCTTCGCCGCCTCGGTGCCCGGCCAGCGCCAGATCGCCCTGGCGCAAACCGGTCAGGTGCCGGTATTCAGCCCGCATGGCGGCACGGTGGAGCAGGCGGTCATCAAGCTCGACATCACCCCGCCCATGATGCTGATGATCGAAAAGCCGATCGACCCCGCCATTCTCGACCATGTGAGCAAGACCGAGCAGGCGGTGGCGGAATACCAGAGGCTCTCCAAAAACCGCGCCGGGCTGGAAATCTCCTTCGCGCTGGTCATCGCCATTCTCTCGCTGCTGGTGCTCTCGGCGCTGGTCGGCTTCGGGCTGGTCATCGCCAACCAGATCGCCAAGCCGATCGGCCATCTCATCCGCGCCGCTGAGAACGTGCGCGCCGGCGATCTCTCCGTGCGCGTGCCCGAGCGCGACACGGGCGATGAAATGGCCGGCCTTTCGCGCGCCTTCAACCGCATGACCGCGCAGCTCGCCGCCCAGCGCACGGAGCTGATGGACGTCAACGGCCAGCTCGACGCGCGGCGGCGCTTCACGGAGACCGTGCTGGCCGGCGTCTCCGCCGGGGTCATCGGGCTGGACAACAAAGGCCGCATCGAGCTGCCCAATCGCGCCGCCTCCGAGCTGCTACGCATCGCCCTGGAGTCGGAAATCGGCCAATATCTGGTCGAAATCGTGCCCGAATTCGAGGGGCTCATCAACGCCGTGATGGCCAATCCCGAACGCCCGGTGACAGCGGAAATCGAACACGGCCCGGCGATGCACAAGCGCGTGCTGCTGGTGCGCATCGGCGCGGAAATGAAGGCGGGCGAGCCGGACGGCTTCATTGTCACCTTCGATGATGTAACCGAGCTGCTCTCCGCCCAGCGCAAGGCCGCCTGGGCGGACGTGGCCCGGCGCATCGCCCATGAGATCAAAAATCCGCTTACCCCCATCCAGCTTTCCGCCGAGCGCCTGAAGCGCCGCTTCACCAAGGAGATCACCTCCGACCCCGAAGGCTTCTCCCAATGCGCCGACACCATCGTGCGCCATGTGGGCGACATTGGCCGCATGGTGGACGAATTCTCCACCTTCGCGCGCATGCCCGTCCCGGTGATGCGCGAGGAGTCGCTGGAGCGCATCGCGCGCGAAGCCATGGTGCTGCAGCGCGTCGCGCATCGCGAAATCAACTGGGACATCCGCATCGAAACCTCCCTGCGCGCCATCTGCGACCGCCGGCTCATCGGCCAGGCGCTCACCAACCTGCTCGCCAACGCGGCCGATGCGGTGGCCATGCGCCCCGGCGCCAGCCATGTCGCCCTCAGCCTCAAAGCCCAGGGCGATAACGCCGTGCTGAGCGTGACCGATGATGGCATCGGCCTGCCGGAGACCGACCGCGCCCGCCTCACCGAACCCTATGTGACCCATAAGCCAAAAGGCACCGGGCTTGGTCTTGCCATTGTCCGCAAGATCATGGAGGACCATGGCGGGCGGCTGGAACTTGACCAGGTGGCCGATGGACCAGGCGCCATCGTCAGCCTCATCCTGCCCGCACTGCCGGTTAAGCCTGAAGGTACAAGCCATGATGTTAAGGAGTTGCCCGCGACATGACTGAAATCCTGATCGTCGATGACGAGCCGGATATCCGCCTGCTGGTCGAAGCCATTCTCCGCGACGAAGGCTTCGAGGCCCGCAGCGCCGGCAATTCGGACGACGCGATTGCCGCCTACCGCGCGCGCCGCCCCGCGCTGGTCATCCTTGACGTCTGGCTGCAAGGCTCCAAGCTGGATGGCATCGGCATTCTGGACGTGTTGCACCAGGAGCAGCCGCGCGTCCCGGTGGTCATGGTCTCCGGCCACGGCACCATCGAAACCGCGGTCGCGGCGATCCAGCGCGGCGCGTATGACTTCATCGAGAAACCCTTCAACTCGGACCGCCTGCTGCTGGTCGTGCGCCGTGCGCTGGAAGCCGCCCGGCTGGAGGCGGAAAACGCCGAGCTTCGCCTGCGCGTCGGCTCCGAGACCAGCCTGACCGGCGAAGGCCACGGCATCGTCAGCCTGAAAGCCTCGATTGACCGCGTCGCCCCCACCGGCTCGCGCGTGCTCATCACCGGCGCCCCTGGCTCGGGCAAGGAAACCGTGGCGCGCATGATCCACGCGCAATCGCGCCGTGCCGACGGCCCCTTCGTCGCTCTCAACTGCGCCATCCTCGCGCCCGAGCGCTTCGAGGTGGAGCTTTTCGGCGTCGAGGCCGGGGCCGACTCCCACGCCGCCCCGCGCAAGGTTGGCGTGCTGGAACGCGCCCACGGCGGCACCCTGCTGCTTGACGAAGTGGCCGACATGCCGCTGGAAACCCAAGGCAAAATCGCCCGCGTGCTGCAGGAGCAAAGCTTCGAGCGTGTCGGCGGCGGCGCCGGTTCGCGCGTGAAGGTGGACATCCGGGTGCTGGCCTCCACCGCCAAGGACCTAGCCAGCGCGATCGCCGCCGGCCATTTCCGCGAGGATCTCTACTACCGCCTGGCCGTGGTGCCCCTGCGCGTCCCCTCGCTGAAGGAGCGCCGCGAGGACATCCCCGCCCTGGCGGCTGATTTCCTGGCCCGCGCGGCTGAAATCTCCGGCCTGCCACCGCGCACCCTGGGCTCGGACGCCATCGCCGCCCTTCAGGCGCACGACTGGCCGGGCAACGTCCGCCAGCTGCGCAACATCATGGACTGGCTGATGATCATGCGCTCCGCCGAGACCGAGGTCTTCCGCGCCGAACACCTGCCCACGGAACTCTCCGCCCACGCCCCGCGCGCCCTGGCGATAGACCCCGCCGCCGATGTCATGGCCCTGCCGCTGCGCGAAGCCCGCGACGTGTTCGAAACCCAGTACCTGCAATCCCAGCTTCTGCGCTTTGGCGGCAATATCAGCCGCACCGCCCATTTTGTCGGCATGGAGCGCAGCGCCCTGCACCGTAAGCTCAAGCAGCTTGGCATCGGCGCCGAGGACCGCCAGCACCCATAAACAGGCCGGGCGAGCGCTCTACCCGCGCCGCGCCGGGAGGGTGATGATGGCCCGCAGGCCGGGGTTGTTGTTGGCTAGGCGCAATGTGCCATTGTGCAGCTGCGCCACCGCGGCCACAAGGGCGAGCCCCAGGCCAGATCCGGCGGTTGAGCGCGCCGATTCCGCGCGGAAGAAGCGCTCCGTGGCGCGGCTGCGGTCCTCTTCGGAAATTCCCGGCCCGCGGTCGGCGATGCAAATTTCGATCAACGCCTCCTCCACCCGCGCCGTGAAGCGGATGGTCGTTCCGGTGGCGGAGAATTTCAGCGCATTGTCGAGCAGGTTTGCGATCGCCTGCTGCACCAGCTCCCGGTCGCCGAGCAGGGGCAGGGGCTCATCAATCCTGGTATCCAGGATCAACCCGCGCTCCTCGGCGACGGCGCGGTAGAGTTCGTCGATGTCGCGCAGCATCGGCGCGAGGTCGATGGCGGCAAAAGCCGAGCGGCGAGACCCCGCCTCTATCTCGGCGATCCGCAGCAACGCCTCGAACACGCCCACCACGCCGTCCAGGTCCAGCATCGCCCGCTCGACGGCCAATTGCAGGTCCTCCTTGGTCTGGGCGTGCAGCGCCGCATCCTCCAGCCGCGTGCGCGCGCGGGTGATCGGCGTGCGCAGGTCGTGGGCGATGGCGTTGGAGACCTGGCGCACCCCATCCATCAGCCGCGCGATGCGCTCCAGCATGTCGTTGATGATCTCCGCCAGCTCATCGAACTCATCGCCGTTGCCATGCTTGGGGATGCGCCGCGTCAAATCGCCCAGCGCAATGGCGCGCGTGGTGGTCGATATATCGCGCATCATGCGCCGGAACATCGAGCGAATGAGCACCGCGCCCAGCAGGCCGAGAAAAATCATCAGCCCCAGGGCCCAGAGCAGCGCATCGCGCATCACGCCGCGCAGCTGCGCCCGCGCGCTCACATCCCGCCCGATCAGCAGTTGCTCGCCGCCGCTCAGCGTATAGGCGCGCAGCAGCGAAATCGAGCGCGTCCCCCTGCGGGTCACCGGCAGCTCATACCAGGTGTTGATCCGGTTGAGCCCGGCGGGCCATTGGTCGAGGTTGCCGATGATATGGTTGCCCAGCGGGTCGAGCAGCAGATAAATCCCGTCGCTGTCGCCCGAGTCGGTCAGCCGGCTGTGAATGGCGTTGACGAGCGAGGGCAGGCCGCCGAGCTGGTAATGCTCGTTCAGCGCCGTGGCATCGTTCAGGATCGCGAACTGCACCTGCCGCTGCAACAGCCCCACCGTGGAATACCACAGCGAAAACGCCAGCGTGAAGGCGGAGAGCCCGAACACCAGCGCATACGTCACCGCGAACCGGATTCCGGTCGAGCGGATCAGCGGCTTCCCCTTGCGCCGGGGCTCACGGGGCGTTGCGGCCTCCTGGGCGGTGCGCGCGGCGGGCCCAGTTTCAGCGGCCGGGGTTGTCTCCATTCAGGGCTCCGCCAGCTGCGCCGTCACACCTCTTCGGCGCGCAGCATGTAGCCGGCGTTACGCACCGTATGCAGCAACGGCAGCTCGAACGGCTTGTCGATCTTCTGGCGCAAGCGCGACACATGCACATCAATCACATTGGTTTGCGGGTCGAAGTGATAATCCCACACGCCCTCCAGCAGCATGGTGCGGGTCACCACCTGCCCGGCGTGGCGCATCAGATACTCCAGCAGCCGGAACTCGCGCGGCTGCAGGTCTATCTTCTGCGTCCCCCGGCGCACGCTGCGCGAGAGCAGGTCCATCTCCAGGTCCCCCACGCAGAGCTTGGTCGTGGGGCCATCGCTCTTGCCGCGCCGGGTCAGCGCTTCCACCCTGGCCAGCAATTCCGCGAAGGCGAACGGCTTGGTCAGATAGTCATCCCCCCCCGCCTTCAGCCCCTTCACCCGGTCATCCACCTGGCTCAACGCCGAGAGAAACAGCACCGGCGTCGCGTTGTCCTGCGCGCGCAATGTTTCCAGCAGGCGCAGCCCATCAATCCCCCCGGGCAGCATCCGGTCCAGGATGATGGCGTCGAAATTCTCCGAGGCGGCAAGAAAAAGCCCGTCCCGCCCGTTGTCGGCATGTTCCACCGTATGTCCCGCCTCACGCAGGCCCTTCAGAACAAACCCAGCAACGTCCTTATCGTCTTCCACGACGAGTATGCGCATCGCTATTCTCCCAATTGCACCGGCCTGCGGGCGATAATCACCGGCACGCCGAATATGTGTTGATTCTCGCTGATACCAAGCAGCACCTTAGTCCCCGGCGCCATGGAGGCAATGGCCCGCGTTAGCGCGGTGGCGCCGCCAATCGCGCGGCCGTCCACCGCAACCACCATCTCCCCGGCATTCAGCCCCGCCCTGGCGGCCGGTCCGCCGGGCTCCACGCCGGTAATGCGCGCCCCCTCCTGCGCCCCGCCGCCGCGGTCCGCCACCGAGATGCCGAGCCATCCGCGCGCGATCTCGCCATGTGCGATCAGCGCCGCCACAATCGGGCGCGCGCTGTTGCTGGGAATGGCGAAGCCGAGCCCCACCGAACCGCCGGAAGGCGAGACGATGGCTGAGTTTATGCCGATCACCGCCCCCGCCATGTTGAACGCCGGGCCGCCCGAATTACCTGGGTTGATCGGCGCGTCAAGCTGCAAAAAATGGTCGAACGGCCCGTCGCCGATATCGCGCCCCTCGGCGGAAATAATCCCCAGGGTAAAGGAGTTCCCCAGCGCGAACGGGTTGCCCGCGGCCAGCACCCAGTCGCCCACCTGCGCGCTGGCGGAGTTGCCCCAGACCGCAACCGGCAGCGGGCGGGGTGACGTAATTTTAATGACCGCGATATCAGTCAGATCATCCGCCCCGGCCAGTTTCGCCGGAAACTGCTGGCCATCGTTCAGCGTCACCATGATTCGCCCCGCCCCGGCAATCACATGGTCATTGGTGACGATCATCCCATCCCGGCTGATAATGAAGCCAGACCCCGCGGCCTCCGCCACGCCGCCCGCCGGGCCATGCTTCTCTGGCGCGCCCGGCGCCTGCATCACCGTAATGCCGACCACCACAGGGGCGACCGCACGCACCAGCGGCGCCAGGGAAGCGGGCGCCCCCAGCACCTGTGCCGCCGCCACGCCACGGGGGCCGAGCAGAAACACTGCGAGAACGAACGGGCCCAAAAAACGCTGCATTATAGTAAGCGACATGCCACCGCCCCCGCGCGGGTGCAAGACAACTCTGCGCGTGTGCCCGCGCGCCATCCTTTTCAGCGGCTGATTGTGTACGATAAGCAATGTGTACGATAAGCGATGATCGCGCCCCGCCCCTAAAATCAGCGGCTTCGGGCAGCGGCGGGAAGGGACAAGCAGGACACTAAAAACAAAACGAGTCTCCCCGAAGCGATGATATTGCGGTGCCGCGAACGCCAGACTCGTAACAATAGCCGTCCGCCGTAAAAAAGCCTATAGTTGGTTGCGTATCGTTATCGCGTTCAGGAGTTCAGAATATGACCGCCAGCCAGATGGATACCGGCCCCGCCGCCGTCAATTTCCTCAAACATGAGTTCAACCGCTTTCGCGCCGACCTGGCCGCGATAAAGGCCAAGCTCGGCGCCAACCCCGCAGAGGCGCTGGAGCATTTCAACGCCTATCTGCACAGCGAGGACGTGGCGGCCCGCCTCGCGGCGCTGGAACACCAGCTGGAAGGTTTTGGCGGCAAGGCGAAGGACGCCGGAAAAGACGCGGTCTCCCGGCTGGAGAAGGAAGTCACCGAGCGTCCGGTCACCAGCGTCGCCATCGCCTTCGGCATCGGCCTGCTGGCGGCCAATCTGCTCCGCCACCGGTAAGGCCGCGTGCCGCTCTCCCGGCATGTCCGTTTTTACGCCAGAGCCTCGGCGCTATGGGGCGGCATGGGCTTGGCCATGTTGCTCCTGGGCTTCGCCGCCGCCGGGTTTTTCATCGCCGCGTTGTACATCTGGCTGGCCGCGCATCTGGCGCCCGCGCAGGCGGCCCTCGTCACCGGCGCGGCGCTGCTGGCCCTTGCTCTGGCCCTCGGCCTCATCGGCGGCGCCGTGTTACGCGCTGCCCGCGCGCGTGAGCGCGCCCGGCTGGCGCAATTGGGCCTCACCCTCGGCACGGTGCTGCGCCTGGCCGCCTATCTGGTCCGCCGCGACCCTAAAAAAGCAATGATTTTCGCGCTCATCGCCGGTGCCCTGGCGGAGTTTTCCGGCGCGGGCGAATAGCCCCGAACCGCCCGCCCCGGACTCCCTCACTCAATCGCCACTTTGCCCCGCGCGATCGCGGCAACACCTGTCCGGCTCACTTCCGCCAGCCCCAGCGGGCGCATCAAATCCAAAAACGCATCCAGCTTGTCCGTCGCCCCGGTCAGCTCGAAAATAAAGCTCTCGGTCGAGGCATCAATCACCCGCGCCCTGAACGCATCGGCCAGCCGCAGCGCCTCCTGGCGCGCATCGCCTGTACCCACCACTTTAATCAGCGCCAGTTCCCGCGCCAGATGCGGCCCCTCCTTGGATAAATCAGCAACCTTATAAACCGGCACCAGCCGGCCCAGCTGCGCCTTTATCTGCTCGATCACCATCTCCGTGCCCGAGGTCACGACGGTAATCCGGCTCTTGCTGCCATCGCGCTCCACCGGCGCCACGGTCAAACTGTCAATATTATAACCCCGGCCCGAGAAAAGCCCGATAACCCTGGCCAGCACGCCAGACTCGTTTTCCACCAGCACTGAAATCGTGGCGGAGCGCATGTTTGTGTCAGACATTATACCAGCGCCAATCCTGCATCGGTTACACCGGGGTTGCCGCCATTTTTATGCTCCGGCCCCAGCAACATTTCATTATGCGCGGCCCCTGATGGTATCATCGGGAACACGTTTTCCTTCTCATCCACACAGATATCGGCGATCACCGGCCGGTCCACCGCGAGCATCTCGGCGATCACCCGGTCGAGATCCTCCACCTTCTCCGCGCGCAAGCCCACGGCATGGAAACTCTCCGCCAGCTTCACGAAATCGGGCAGCGCCTCGGAGTAGCTTTCCGAATACCGGTTGCCATGCAGCAGCTCCTGCCACTGGCGCACCATGCCCATGTATTTGTTGTTCAGGATGAAAATTTTCACCGGCAGCCGGTACTGCGCCAGCGTGCCCATCTCCTGGATGTTCATCAAAATGCTGGCCTCGCCTGCAATGTCGATCACCAGCGCGTCCGGGTGCGCCACCTGCACGCCCATCGCCGCGGGCAGCCCGTAGCCCATCGTGCCCAGCCCGCCTGAGGTCATCCAATGGTTCGGCTTGTCAAATTTGAAGTGCTGCGCCGCCCACATCTGGTGCTGCCCCACCTCGGTGGTGATGAACGTCTCGCGCCCCCGCGTCGCTTTATAAAGCTGCTCGATCGCGTATTGCGGCTTGATGATGCTGCCGGGCTCGCGTTTCTGCGTAAAGCGCAACGAATCCTTCGCGCGCCAGAAATCGATCTGCTGCCACCATTTGGCGATTGCCTCGCGGTCCTGCTTTCCGGCGTCATTTTTCCATGCCGCAATCAGCGCGCGCAGCGTCGCCGCCGCATCACCGATAATGGCCACATCCACCGCGACTGATTTATTGATGCTGGAGGGGTCGATATCGGCATGAATTTTCTTCGAGCCGGGCGAGAACGCGTTCAACCGCCCGGTCACCCGGTCGTCGAACCGCGCGCCGATGTTCAACATCACATCAGCGCCATGCATCACCATATTGGCTTCATAAGTGCCATGCATGCCCAGCATGCCGACAAATTGCGGGTCGGATGCCGGATACGCCCCAAGCCCCATCAGCGTGGTGGTGCAGGGGAAGCCGGTCAGCCGCACGAATTCAATCAGCAGTTTGGCGGCTTCCGGCCCGGCGTTAATCACCCCGCCCCCCGCATACACAATCGGCCGCTCGCTGCGCTTGAGCAGCGCCACCGCCTCGGCGATGCGCGCCGGGTCCGGCTCGGTGCGCGGCCGGTAGCTGCGGTGCTGCGCCGTGCTTGCCTCGCTATAGGGCGCGGGGTTGATGAGAATATCCTTCGGCAGATCGATCAGCACCGGCCCCGGCCGCCCGGTCTTGGCGACGTGAAACGCCTCATGCACCACGCGCGTCAGATCCTCCGAGCGCTTCACGAGGTAGTTATGCTTGGTCGCCTGGCGCGTGATCCCGGTGGTGTCGGCTTCCTGGAAGGCGTCATTGCCGATCAGATGCGTCGGCACCTGTCCGGTCAGGCACACCAGGGGGATGCTGTCCATCAGCGCGTCCACCAGCCCGGTCACCGCATTGGTCGCGCCGGGGCCGGAGGTCACCAGCACCACGCCCACCCTGCCGGTGGAGCGCGCATAGCCCTCGGCCGCATGCACGGCGGCCTGCTCGTGGCGCACCAGAATATGCCGGATCGCGTTCTGCTGGAAAATGGCGTCATAAATCGGCAGCACCGCGCCGCCGGGATAGCCGAAAATAACATCCACCCCTTGCGCCTTCAGCGCCCGAAGCAGCGCCTGCGCGCCCGATGCCATCATCTCGGTCGTGGTGCCTGTACCCGTGGTGATTGTGCCGTCCATAACTATACCTGCCGCCTGCTAATACCTAGAGTCGCACCGCTACAGGCTCAGCCCCGGCGGGTCAACCGGGGAAATTTATAAAATTAACTAAACCGCCGATAAAACTTTCCGAAAGTTGCGCAAAACTGTCGATTCTTGATTGTATTATTTGCATATCAGGGGTGCCGACAAGCTTCTGGTGCCTAAACCAAGTCATCTGCCGCTTGGTATACTGGTGCGTCGCCAGCACCGCCCGCGCGGTGGCCTCGCTCAACGTAATTTCGCCGCGCAGATACGCCCCCAGTTCCGGCACCCCATGCGCGCGCATCAGCGGCAGGCTGGCATCCAGCCCCAGGCTGAGGAAATTGCGCACCTCATCAACCGCTCCGGCGGCCAGCATCGCGGCGAAACGCACCGCAATCGCCTCACGCAGCGCCTCGCGCGGCGGGTCCAGCAGAATCATCCGCACCCGCCAGCCTTCCAGCCGGTGCGTCGTCTGCCGCTGCCACGCCGCCAGCCCCTGGCCGGTGCCGATCAATACCTCATAGGCCCGCGCCACCCGCTGGCTGTCTCCCGGCTTCAGCCGCAGGGCCGTCTCGGCGTCCAGCCGCGCATGCAGCCCCGGCGCGCCCAGCGCCGCGAGCAGCGCGCGCGCCTCGGTGCGCGCCTGCGCCCCAGGCTCGGGCACCTGCGCGATGCCGTTGATCAGCGCCGAGAAATACATCCCCGTGCCGCCGCAGAGAATCGGCAAGCCGCAGCTGTTCATCTCCGCCAGCGCCGCGCCGCGCCACCAGGCCGCATTGGCCGGCTCGGCCGCCGCGCGCACGCCGTAGAGCCGGTGCGGCGCCAGCGCCTCATCCTCGGGCGAGGGCCGCGCCGTGATCAGCCGCAATTCCTGGTAACACTGCATCGCATCGGCGTTGATGATCGTGCCCCCCAGCGCGCGCGCCAGCGCCAAGGCCAGCGCCGATTTGCCGCTCGCGGTCGGCCCGGCGAGCACGACGAGAGTCCGGCCCTGGCGCGCACCCGCCCCACCAGCCCCGCGCGCTGTGTCCCTTGCCCATCCACCGTTCTCTGTCCTACCAGTCTCGACCATGTCCTATATCGTCATTTTGGTAGCCAACCGGCAAGCCGGTCCCCTCACTCCAGCCATGGCCGAGCGCGCGCGCGATTTTTGCGCCGGTCAGCATCTCAACTGGCTCAGCCCGGCGCAGGCAGCGGAATTCATCGTCTCCACCCCGCCCGATACCGCCCAGCTCCAGATGGTGCTGGAACACAAGGCGCTGGATGTCTTCGTCACAAAATTCCGCGGCCGCCGCAAGGCGGTGCTGGTGGCGGATATGGACAGCACCATCGTCACCGCTGAAACCCTGGACGAAATCGCCGCCTTCGCCGGGCTGAAAGAGCAGATCGCCGCCATCACCGCGCGGTCCATGAACGGCGAGATCGACTTCGCCACCGCATTGCGCGAGCGGGTCGCCATGCTCAAGGGGCTGGACATTTCCGCCCTGGAGCGCACCTGGAGCGCCATCGAGTTCTGCCCCGGCGCCCGCACGCTCATCGCCACCATGCGCGGCTTTGGCGCCACCACGGCGCTGGTCTCCGGCGGTTTCACCTATTTCACCGCCCGCGTCGCCGCCGAGCTGGGGTTTGACATCCACCGCGCCAACACCCTGCTGGACAACGGCTCAACCCTCACCGGCGAGGTCGCCGAGCCGATTCTCGACCGTAACGCCAAGCTCGCCACGTTGAGCGAGCTGGCGGAAAAACGCGGGGTGAAGCTCGCCGCCACCCTGGCGGTGGGCGATGGTGCGAACGATCTGGCCATGCTGCAGGCCGCGGGGCTGGGTGTTGCCTATCACGCCAAGCCCGTCGTCGCCGCCCAGGTGAGCAATCGTATTGAACATACCTGCCTTACCTCTCTATTGTTTGCCCAAGGCTATCCGGCATCGGCATTCAAGGGAGACACAGAATCATGAAAACACGCGCAGCCGTGGCACGGGCGGCGGGCCAGCCGCTCTCGCTCGAAATCATCGACATCGAAGGCCCGAAGTTCGGTGAGGTGATGGTCGAGGTCAAAGCCACCGGCATCTGCCACACTGATGACTACACCCTCTCCGGCGCCGACCCTGAAGGCATTTTCCCAGCTGTCCTGGGGCATGAGGGCGCGGGCATCGTGGTCGAGGTTGGCCCCGGCGTCACCTCGCTCAAAAAGGGCGATCACGTCATCCCGCTCTACACGCCCGAGTGCCGCAACTGTAAATCCTGCCTCTCGCGCAAAACCAATCTCTGCACCGCCATCCGCACCACGCAAGGCAAGGGCGTCATGCCCGACGGCACTTCGCGTTTCTCCTGCGAGGGTGCGCCGGTGATGCACTACATGGGCTGCTCCACCTTCGCCAATTTCACCGTCTTGCCCGAGATCGCGCTGGCGAAAGTGCGCGCCGACGCACCGTTTGATAAAATTTGCTACATCGGCTGCGGCGTCACCACCGGCATCGGCGCGGTGTTCAACACCGCCAAGGTGCAGCCGGGTGATAACGTGGTGATCTTCGGCCTCGGCGGCATCGGCCTCAATGTCATCCAGGGCGCGCGTATCGCGGGGGCCGATAAAATCATCGGCGTGGACCTCAACAACGCCCGCAAGCCCATGGCCGAGAAATTCGGCATGACGCATTTTGTGAACCCCGCTGAAATCGGCGAGGATTTGGTGCCCTATCTGGTCAATCTCACCGATGGCGGCGCGGACTACTCCTTCGAGTGCATCGGCAACACCAAGGTCATGCGCCAGGCGCTGGAATGCTGCCATCGCGGCTGGGGCACCTCCATCATCATCGGCGTTGCCGGCGCGGGGCAGGAAATCTCAACCCGCCCGTTCCAGCTCGTCACGGGGCGCAGCTGGAAGGGCACGGCCTTCGGCGGCGCGCGCGGGCGCACCGATGTGCCGAAAATCGTTGATTGGTACATGGACGGCAAGATCAACATCGATGATCTCATCACCCATGTGCTGCCCTTCGAGAAAATCAACGAAGGCTTCGAGCTGATGCGCCGCGGCGAGAGCATCCGCTCGGTGGTGACCTACTAAAACAAGCTTGCCCGGCGCTCCACGTGGAGCGCCAGGCAAGACTCTTCGATAACCAATTGTTAGTAAAAATTAATTTTTTACTTGTACCCCAATTTGTGCGGGTTTGTATCGAAAAAACAACGAAACCGTGACTTACTGCCCGTAGCGGGTCAGAATCGTGCGCAGCGGGTTGGCGCCGGGGTTGGAGCCCTGGCCGTCCACGACGATCTGGCGGGCATCGAGCTGCTGGCCGTAATAGGCTTGCTCCGTCCCGGCATCGTTGGAGAGCACCGAGCCGGAGAGCGAGATCCCGCCGTAGAGCCCCTGTGCTTTCGAGAAGGTAAGGATATCGGCGTTGATGGCGGTGGACATCGCGCCACTCACCCCGGCCCCCAGCGTGGCGACGGCAAGCCCCGCATCGGCGCCGAGCTTGAACTGGCTGTTGAGCATGGCGTTCAACCCGCCGTTCGTCATGATCAGCATCATCACCTCCGCGTTCTGCACGCCGATCTGCAGGCCGAAGCTGCCGCTCCCCATGTTGTAGAAGGCGGGATAGGACCAGCTGCCGTCAGCGGTGCGCGCCACCATCACGCAGCCGCCGCCCTCGCCGCCGATGAAGAATCCGGCGCGGAAAACATCCGGGCAGACCACCACGGCCTTCGCTTTGCGCAGGAATGTCTGCACCTGGGTGCCTGCGGCCCCGCCCATCATGTCCTCGATCGCAAGGGTGGAGCTGTCAACCAGATGCTGCGGCGAACTGGCCAGCGCCACGGCGGGCGCGCCAAGCGTGGCGGTGACGATGGCCATGCCGAGAAGAAAGGTTTTCATGAGGCAACTCCTTGGGTTTGTTTCGGATGCCGGCGGCGGTCTTCATTTGAGGGCGTGCGCGGGGTTGCGCAAGCCGTGGTGGAGAGATGTTCATTAACCGACAAGATACGCCAGCCGTGGCGGTTATGTTCCAGCCGGGTGAGCGAGATATTGTCCACCGAGAAGCAGAGCGCCTGATGCGCGGTGAGGCCGAGCGCATAGGCGCACATCGCGCGGATGGCGCCGCCATGCGAGACGATGATGGTGTCGCGCTCCGGGCTTGCCAGCAGCCGCTCCAGCCCGGCGCCGGTGCGCGCGATCATATCGGCGAAGTTCTCGCCCCCCGGCGGGGTTTCCTGTGCGTGGACCGGCCAGAAAGGGTGGCGTTCGGTGGTGGAACGCGCGTCGAAATCTGAAATCGGCTGGCCCTGGAAACTGCCAAAATTCTGCTCGACGAAGGCAGGGTCGATCTGCGGCGTCTCATCGGGGTAGCCAGCGCGGATCAGCGCCGCGGCGGTGAGCTGGGTGCGGGTGAGCGGCGTGCAGATCAGCCGGGCAGGGCGGGGCAGGCAGGCGGCCAGGGCTGCGTAGCGCGGCGCGTCGGCGGCCATGGTCACATCGCACACCGGCACGTCGTTGGTGCCGTAGAGCTGTGTCAGTGAATCCGGGTGGACGAGCGCATGACGGATAAGCCAGAAACATTGAGTCAAAATCATTCCCCGATTGAGATGAGCGCGCCCCGGACGCGGGCGCGGCGGAATTCAGCCCCGAAAATCACGATGGCCAGCAGCATCCAGCCCAGGTTGAGGGCGGATGCCTGGGCCAGATCCGGCCAGTCGGCGGCATGCTGGAACAAGCCCGCGCGCATGCCCGCGAACACATGCGCGGCCGGCAGCGCCATTGCCACGGGTTGCAGCCAGCCCGGCAGCGCCGTGGCCGGGTAGTACACGCAGGCGACCGGGGTGATGCCAAAAGCGATGGTCCAGGCCAGCGCCTCCGCCCCCGCGCCGTAGCGAAACAGCAGCGAGACGATGCCAAGCGCGATCCACCAGCCCATGAACAGCAGATTGACGAAAAACAGCAACAGCACCGGTCCCAACAGCAGAATATTGTAATGATACAGCAGGTACGCGATGATTGTGGCAGGAAACAGGCCGGCCAGCGTGCGCAGCAGCGAAACCGAGAGCAAAGCCGCCAGCAGCTCCGCCGGGCGCAGGGGGCTCACGAAAATATGCCCCAGATTGCGCGACCATATTTCCTCCAAAAACCCGAGCGTCACGCCAAGCTGGCCGCGCAGGGTGATCTCCCACAGCAGCACCCCGGCGATCAGCGCGCTGCCGGTCTGCGCCCCGGGGATGGCGCGTAGATGCCCGATATAGTTGGCGGTGAAGCCCCAGATCAGCAGGTTGAGCGTCGGCCAGTAGGCGATCTCGGCCACGCGCGGCCAGGAGCGGCGGTACACGGCGAGATGGCGGTAGATCATCGCCCAGATGCGGCGCAGGGAGGTTTTCATGCTTCTTCCCGCCGCGCGATGTCGAGAAACACCTGTTCGAGGTCCTCGCGCCCATAACGGGCGATCAGCGCGTCCGGCGTTCCCTGGTCGACGATCTTGCCAGCTTTCAGCATCAGTACCCTATCGCACAGGCGTTCCACCTCGGCCATGTTGTGCGAGGCGAGCAGAATGGCGGCGTTGGTCTCGGCCCGGTAGGCTTCCAGCATGCTGCGCACATAATCGCCGGTGTCGGGGTCCAGGCTGGCGGTGGGCTCGTCGAGCAGCAGCAGGTCCGGCTTGTTGATGAGCGATTTGGCCAGCGCCACGCGGGTTTTCTGCCCGGCGGAAAGCTCGCCGGCCGGGCGGGAGAGCAGGGCGCCAAGGTGGAACTGCGCCGCCAGCTCCGCGATGCGGTGTTTCAGCTCCGGCACGTTGTATAAATGCCCGTACACACGCAGGTTCTCCGCCACCGAGAGCCGGGCGGGAAGTGCTATATAGGGCGAGGAGAAATTCATCCGCTCCAGCGCCTTGAAGCGGTCGCGGGCGATATCGTGGCCCAGCACGCTGATCTGGCCGGAGGATGGGACCAGCAGGCCGAGCAGCATGGAGATGGTGGTGGTCTTGCCCGCCCCGTTGCCGCCGAGCAGGCCGAGCACCCCGCCTTGGGGCAAGGTGAAGGAGATATCGTCCACCGCCAGGGTGTGCGGGTAGTGTTTTACGAGGTTGGTGACTGTGATGGCGTCCATGGGATTTTGGATAGGCGGAGAGATTGGCGTATGTCCAGGCGATGGACCCGCTTGCCCTCTATATTCACTGGCCGTTTTGCCTGAGCAAATGCCCGTATTGCGACTTCAACTCCCATGTCCGCACGAAAATCCCGCAGGCGCGCATGGTGGCGGCGCTGCGGCGCGAGCTGACGCATGAGGCGGCGCGCATCGGCCCCCGGCGGCTGACCTCGATTTTTTTCGGCGGCGGCACCCCGAGCCTGCTGGACCCGGAGAATGTCGCGGCGCTGATCGGGGATGCGAAATCGCTGTTTGAGCCGGACGAGAATATCGAGATCACGCTGGAGGCGAACCCGACCAGCATCGAGGCCGGGCGCTTCGCCGGATATCGCGATGCGGGGGTGAACCGGGTTTCCATCGGGGTGCAGAGTTTCGAGCCCGAGGCGCTGAAATTTCTGGGCCGGGAGCATTCGGCGCGCCAGGCGGTTGATGCCATCGAGCTGGCGCGCAAAATCTTCCCGCGGCTCTCGTTTGACCTGATTTTTGCCCGGCCCGGGCAGGGCGAGGCGGCGTGGCGGCAGGAGCTGCGCTTTGCCCTGGGCCTGGCGGCGGATCATCTCTCGCTCTACCAGCTCACCATCGAGGAGGGCACCAAATTCCACACGCTCTATGCGCGCGGTGCGTTCGAGATGCCGGGCGAGGAGCTGGCGGCGGCGCTGTATGACGCCACCGCCGAGGAGGCGGCGCGCTTCGGGCTGCGGGCCTATGAGGTTTCCAACTACGCCAAAGCGGGCGGCGAGAGCCGGCATAATCTGAGCTATTGGCGTTATGATGATTACGCCGGGATCGGCCCTGGCGCGCATGGCAGGTTGACCCTGGGCGGGGAGCTGGTGGCGGGCGCGAAGCATCGCGGGCCGGAGGCGTGGGCGGAGCTGGTGGAGACCACCGGCAGCGGGACGGTGCGCGAGGAGGTGGTGACCACCCGCGATCGCGCCCGCGAGGCGCTGTTGATGGGGCTGCGCCTCGCCGAGGGCATTGGTTTTGAGCATTTTTTCGCCCGCACCGGCACCGCGCTGCCCGACGCGGTGGAGCCCGTGATTCTGGCCGCCTGTATCGAGGAGGGGTATCTGGTCCAGACCCCCACGCATCTGGCGGCGACAGCCGAAGGCCGCAAGCGGCTGGACGCATTGCTGCCAGCCCTGGCCCGATAGTATAGCCAAAGCACCATTGGAGAGATTTATGCGTTACGTATCCACACGGGGCCAGGCTGAGGGTAAGGATTTTGCGGGCGTGCTGCTGGCGGGGCTGGCTGATGACGGCGGGTTGTACATGCCCGCGAGCTGGCCGCGGTTTTCCGCCGCTGAACTGAGGGCGTTGCGCGGCCTGCCCTATGCGGAGCTGGCGGCGCGGGTGATGGCGCCGTTTGTGGGCGATTGCATCGCCTTCGCGGATTTGCAGGCAATGTGCCGGCGCGCCTATGCCGGTTTCGCGCACCCCGCGGTGGTGCCGCTGGTGCAGCTTGACACCTCAACCTTCGCGCTGGAACTCTTCCACGGGCCGACGCTCGCCTTCAAGGATCTGGCGCTGCAGCTGGCCGGGCATTTGTTCGAGCATGTGCTGGCGGCCCGTGGCGGGCGGGTTTGCATCGTCGGCGCCACCTCGGGCGACACCGGCTCGGCCGCGATCGAGGCGATGGCCGGGCGCAGCCGGGTGGATATCGTCATTTTGCACCCTGAAGGACGCACCAGCGAGGTGCAGCGCCGCCAGATGACCACGGTGGCCGCGCCGAACGTCATGAACATCGCGCTGAAGGGCAATTTCGACGATTGCCAGGATATGGTGAAGGCGATGTTCGCCGATGTGCCGCTGCGCCACGAAATCAGCCTCTCGGCGGTCAACTCCATCAATTTCGCGCGTATCGCGGCGCAGATACCCTATTACTTCGCAGCCGCCCTGGCGCTGGGCGCGCCCGAGCGCGAGGTTGCCGTGGCGGTGCCGACGGGCAATTTC
>JAJZCG010000016.1 GCA_021846225.1 Pseudomonadota bacterium
CGGCGTGGTGCTCGCCAGTAGCGGAATAATCGGCAACGCGGCGAGCGGCACGATCGCGGGCGCGGGCGGGGTGGGGATTCTGGGCGCCAACGGCACGCTCATAAACGCCGGGTTGATTGAAGGCAGCGCGGGCACGGCGGTTTTGCTCGCCGGTGCCAGTGACCGGCTGATCCTCGATGCCGGCGCGCGGTTTAGCGGGGCAATCTACGATAGCGGGAGTTACGGCGTGCTGGAGCTGGCCGCGGGCAGCTCCGCCGGGTCGTTTGACATGGGTGGCACGGTCAGCGGCTTCGGCGGCATCACCTTTGACAATGGCGCCGCCTGGACACTGGAGGGCAATTACGCGGAGCTTGGTAATCCAAATGGCGTGGCGATCAATGGTTTCGCGCCGGGCGATACGCTGGTTCTGGACGGTTTCACCGCCACCTCCGATACATTCGCAGCCGGGATGCTCACGCTCTCAAACGGGATTGCCACCGAGACGTTGTCTCTGCCGGGCGTGACCGCCGGCACCAGCTTCAGCATCGTGGATTTGGCGGCGGGTACGCAGATTACCGAGGTGACCTGCTACGCACGCGGCACGCGCATCGCCACCGCGCGCGGCGAGGTGGCGGTCGAGGAGCTGCAAATCGGCAACGAGGTGCAAACCCTCCACGCCGGAATGCAGAAGATTAAATGGATCGGCATGCGCGGCTACGCCGCTCCCTTCGCCAACCACGCGAAGGTGTTGCCCATTTGCTTGCGGGCCGGGGCGCTGGGTGAGGGGGTGCCCTCGCGTGATCTGTATGTGTCACCGGGACATGCCATCTGCATCGACGGCGCGCTGGTGCATGCTGCGCGGCTGGTCAATGGCGTGAGCATTATCCAGGTGCCGCATGTGGATGAGGTGATATATTACCATATCGAACTGGAAAATCACGAGGTCATCTTCGCTGAGAACTGCCCGGCGGAGAGTTTCATGGGCGAATATTTCCGGCCGCAGTTCCATAACGCGGCGAGCTTCAAGGCGCTGTATCCGCAGGGCTGCGCTCCGGAGCATATGTGCCTGCCGCGTTTGGACAGCGGCTTCCTGTTTGACGCCATCTGGCGCCGGATTGCGGCGCGGGCGGGGATAAACGCGCCGGCGGCCGAGGGGGCGTTGCGCGGTTATGTGGATATCGCCGGGCCGGTGGTTTGCGCGGGCTGGGCGTAGGATGTTGCTGCGCCGGAAAGGCCGGTCTGCCTGGATATACTCAGCCAAGGCCGGCGCATTGGCAGGGTGTTGGCGAATTTGTACCGCGAGGATGTGCGCGACGCTGGTTTTGGCAGCGGCTGCCACGCCTTCGAGTTCACCTTGCCGGAGGGGGTGGCGCTGCCGGTCGAGGTGCGCCGCAGCACCGATGGCAGCCAGCTCGTGCAGACGGATGCGGCCGCCGCCCGCGCGGCGTGAGCCGTTACGGCCGCTTCGGCTTGTTGACCTGCCTGGCGCGGCCCAGCGCCAGGGTGTTGGGGGCGACATCCTCTGTCAGCGTGGAACCGGCCGCGACCAGCGCGCCATCGCCCACGGTGATGGGGGCGACTAGCGCGGTGTTGGAGCCGATGAAGGCCCGCGCGCCGATTTTGGTTTTATGCTTGGCCGTACCATCATAGTTGCAGGTGATGGTGCCGGCGCCGATGTTGGTGCCGGGGCCGATTTCGGCATCGCCGATGTAGGTGAGATGGTTGGCCTTGGCGCCCGCGCCCAGCGTGGCGGCCTTAATTTCGACGAAGTTGCCGACATGCGCGCCGGGGCCGATGTCAGCGCCGGGGCGCAGGCGCGCGTAGGGGCCGATGAGCGCGCCGCTATGCACCACGCAGCCTTCCAGATGCGAGAACGCCTTGATCTCGGCGCCCGATTCCACGGTGACCCCGGGGCCGAAGACGACATACGGGCCCAGGATGACATCAGCGGCGAGCAAGGTATCGGCTGAGAGAAAGACGGTTTCCGGGGCGAGCATGGAGACGCCGGATTCCAGCGCCGCTTCGCGCAGCCGGGTTTGCAGGGCGGCCTCGGCGGCGGCGAGTTCGGCGCGGGAGTTGATGCCCATGCACTCGGCGTAAGGCGCCTCGAAGGCGGCGACCTTGACGCCCTCGGCCTGGGCGATGGCGGCGATGTCGGTGAGGTAGTATTCGCCCTTGGCGTTTTCCGCTTTCACGGCGGCCAGCCAGCGGCGCATGTCCGCGGCTTTGCCCGCCAGCCCACCGGCATTGCACAGGGTGAGGCGGCGCTCCTCGGGTGTGGCGTCGGCATATTCGACAATGCGGGCGACGTAGCCATCACGCATGACCAGGCGGCCGTATTTGCCGGGATCGGGCGGGGTCATGGCCAGGAGCACCAGCCCGGCGTCATCCGCCTGGGCGCGGGCGAGCAGGGCCTGCATGGTGGCGGACGAGACCAAGGGATTGTCGGCATAGAAGACCGCGACCAGCCCCTCGCCGAACTGGGCCTCCGCCTGCCGGGCGGCGTGCGCGGTGCCCAGGCGCTCGGCCTGGACCACCACGCCATGCGGCGCGGCCAGGGCTTGCAGGCCCGGCATGTCCGGCCCCACCACGACCACGACACGGGTGAACACGGATTGCGCCGCCATGGTGAGGTGGCGCAGCATTTCGCGCCCGGCGAGCTTGTGCGCGGCTTTGGGCAGCGTGGACTTCATGCGCGTGCCGAGCCCGGCGGCGATGATGACGGCGGTATTTTCCATGGTGGCTATGCCTGCTTGATGTCGATGAGGCTTTTGCGGATTTTGCGGCTGCGGTTGATTTTGTCCTCGATATAATCAGCATCGCCCCAGCGGACGGCGCGCGCCATCGCCTGCGCGTCCTCGGAGAAGCGGGAGAACATTTCCAGCAGCGCATCCTTGTTGTTGAGGAAGATGTCGCGCCACATCACGGGGTCGGAGGCGGCGATGCGGGTGAAGTCTCGAAAGCCGGAGGCGGCGAATTGCAGCACCTCGCCACGGGTCTCGTCGGCCAGATCGTCCGCCGTGCCGCAGATGGTGAAGGCGATGAGATGCGGCAGATGGCTGACGATGGCGATTACGCGGTCATGATGGGCGGCGTCCATGCGGGCGGTTTGCGCGCCGAGGATTTTCCACATGGTCTCGATTTTGACGACGGCGGCTTCGGCGGTGCCGGCGGGCGGGGTGAGCAGCGACCAGCGGCCCTTGAAGAGATCCGCCAGCCCGGCATCGGGGCCGGAGAATTCAGTCCCCGCGATGGGGTGGGCGGGGACGAAGACGGCGTTGGCCGGGACCAGTGGTTCGACATCGCGCAGGACCGATTGCTTGGTCGAGCCGACATCGGAGAGCACGCAGCCTGGCGCCAGATGCGGCGCGATGGTTTGTGCGAGGGCGGCATAGGTGCCGACCGGGGTGCAGAGGATCACGCCATCGGCCCCGGCGACGGCCTGTGCGGCGCTGGCCTCGTAGGCGTCACCCAGGCCGAGTTCGGCGGCGCGGGCCAGGGCGGCGGGGTTGGAATCGCAGATGACGAGCGTGCCGGCGATGCCGCCGAAGGCTTTGGCGCCGCGCGCGATGGAGCTGCCGATGAGCCCGATGCCGATGATGACCAGGCGCTTGAAGAGAGGCTCAACCATGGACAAAGGCGTTCAGCGCGGCGGCGATCAGGTTGCACTCATCATCGGTGCCGATGGTGATGCGCAGGCAGGACGGCAGGCCGTAGGATTTGACGTTACGCACGATAAGCCCGCGTGCGCGCAGGAACTGGTCGGCCGCGGCGGCACGCGCGGGGCTGCCAAAGTCCACCAGGGTGAAGTTGGCTTCCGAGGGGTAGATTTTTAGGCCCACCTGCGCGAGGCGCGCTTCCAGCCGGGTGCGGGCCTGGGTGTTGTGCGCGCGCCCGGCCTCCAGCCAGCCGGGCTCGGCCAGGGCGGCGATGCCGGCGGCGGCGGCGGTGACGCTGACGTTGAAAGGAGCACGCATGCGGTTCAGCACGTCAATAACCGGCGGGGGAGCATAGGCCCAGCCGAGCCGCGCGCCGCCCAGGCCGAAGATTTTGGAGAAGGTGCGGGTCATCACCGTGTTTTCACCCGCGTCCACCAGGGCGATGCCGGGGTCGTAATCGGGGCGGTCCACGTATTCGCTGTAGGCGGCGTCGATCACCAGCAGCACGTCCTCGGGCAGCCCGGCGCGCAGGCGCAGCATCTCAGACTGCGGGAGGAGCGTGCCGGTCGGGTTGTTGGGGTTGGCGAGGAAGAGCATTTTGGTTTGCGGGGTCACCAGGGCCAGCATGGCGTCGACATCGGTGGTCAGATTCTGCTCCGCCGCCTTCACAACCGTGCAACCGGCCAGCTTGCCGGCGATCTCGTAGATCGAGAAGCCGTGTATGCTCATGATCAGCTCCGTGCCGGGGCCGCCGTAGGCCTGGATCAGCAGGCTGAGCAGTTCATCCGAGCCGTTGCCGCAGACGATTTTCGCGGCATCGAGGCCGAATTTCTCGCCGATGGCGGCGCGCAGTTTCGCGGAGCTGCCGTCCGGGTAGCGGTGCAGTTTTTCCCCCGTGGCGGCAAGGGCTGCCAGCGCGCCGGGCGGCGGGCCGAAGGCGCCCTCGTTGGAGGAGAGCTTGATGGGGTTGGCAAAGCCCGGCAGCACGGATTCGCCGCCGACATAGGAGGCGACGGAGAAAACCTCCGGGCGGGGTTGCGGGGCGCTCATGGTGCATCGCCCAGTGGCACGGCGAAGGCGCCAATAACGACGGGCGGCGCGTTCAGCCCGGCAATGGCGTTAAGGCGCGGGTCGGTATCCTCGATGAAGCCCTCGACCTCCACCAGGGCGAGGATCGAGGTGTCGCCGGGGATGCGTTTGACCCAGATCTGGCCTGGGGTGAAGCCGCTGTCCTTGAGGAGCGAGCTGACGCGCGCGCGCGAGGTGCTGGCGCTGAGTTCCAGCACGAGCAGGCTGCGGTCCTGGCCGGAGGGGTCTGGCCTGACGGCGGCGGCGACGAATGCCTCGCCGAGCGGCAAACCTTCGGCGCGTTTGGTCCAGAAGGGGATTTTGGCGATGACGAAGAGGCGGTGCGGCGCGCTGGCGGTGAGCATCTGCCACCAGCCGCCCTGCCCGTCGTCATCCTCGGCCGGTGGCGGCAGGATGGCGAGCTGTGCCGCGTCACGCGCCAGATCAGCCAGGGTTTGCGCCGGGTTGTGGTGGCGGCGCACCGGGGTGAGGGGGCCGAAATGTTCGCGGGCCAGGGCAAGGCGCTCGGCGCCGCCCTCGCCGTCGCAAACCGCCATGGTTTGCCCGCCTTCGATGATGAGGGCGGCGCCGAAAATCTCCCGCCAGATGCGCACGATCGCCTGGGCGGGCCATGCGCCTTTGTGACAGGCCAGAAGGCGGCGCAAAATCGCGGCCTCGCGCCCGGGGCGGATTTTGGTGCCGGTCTTGCCGCCGTCACGCGCGACGCTCTCAACCACCGCGGCGCGCGCCATCAGCAAGGCGTGAATCTGGTCGTCGATGGTGTCGAGCTGGGCGCGCAGCTGCGCCAGCGCATTGGGAGGGGGGGCGAAATCGTTCATCGTCTGGTTGATACCCTAATTGTCTTGCCGCCGCCAAGCGGGCCGGGGCGGGGATTGCACCATACGGCCCGGCAGCGCATATCCGGGGATGAGAAATGGACCAGACGACCGCCCGATCCGAGACCCAGCACCAGAGCGTGACCTTTGCCGAAGGTCTGACGCTTGATTGCGGCCGCCATTTGGGCAGCCTGACCATTGCGTACCGGACCTATGGCAAGCTGAACGCGGCCAAGAGCAATGCGATTCTCATCTGCCACGCGCTCACGGGCGACCAATATGTGGCGGAGACCAACCCGGAGACCGGCAAGCCCGGCTGGTGGGAGCAGGTGGTGGGCCCCGGCCGCCCGGTGGATACGGAAAAATTCTTTGTCATCTGCACCAATGTGCTGGGCGGCTGCATGGGCACCACGGGGCCGCGCAGCCAGCATGATGAGCATGCCGGGCAGCCCTGGGGCACTGATTTTCCGCCGGTGACGATTAACGACATGGTGCGCGCGCAGAAGCGCTTTATCGACCATCTGGAGATCGGCCGGTTGTTCGCCGTGGTGGGTGGCTCCATGGGCGGCATGCAGGTGCTGGCCTGGGCGGCGCTGTATCCGGGGCAGGTGTTCGCCGCCGTGCCGGTGGCGGCGGCGGCGTATCATTCGGCGCAGAACATCGCCTTTCATGAGATCGGCCGGCAGGCGATTGCCGCGGACCCGGATTTCTGGGCCGGGCGCTACTGGGAACATGGGGTAACGCCCGCGCGCGGCCTGGCGGTGGCGCGGATGACGGCGCACATAACCTATGTCTCCGAGGCGGCGCTGACGCGCAAATTCGGCCGCAAATTGCAGGATACGGCGCGGATCTCGGCGCTTGGCGACCGTTTCGAGGTGGAGAGCTACCTGCAATACCAGGGCTCCAGCTTCGTGCGCCGCTTCGATGCGAATTCATATCTCACGATTACGCGCGCGATGGATCTGTTCGACCTCTCGGCGGATTACGGCGGGGTGCTGCCCTCGGCTTTTGCGGGGACGAAAACGCGGTTTCTGCTGGTTTCCTTCGATTCCGACTGGCTGTTTCCCACCGAGCAGTCACGCGCCATCGCGCGGGCGCTCAACCATGTGGCGGCGAACGTTTCGTTCGTGGAGATAAAATCCGACAAGGGGCATGATGCGTTCCTGCTCGACGAGCCGGATTTTCATCGCACGCTGCGCGGGTTTCTGGCGGGATGCGCCGAGCATGCGGGGCTGAGTTGAGCGGCCCCAAAAAGATGCGCGTTGATCTGGCGCTGATCGCGGGGATGGTGGCGCCCAAGACGCGGGTTCTGGATATCGGCTGTTCCGACGGCGCGCTGATTGACCATTTGTTCCGCAACCTGGGCTGCGATGCGCGGGGGCTGGAGATCGACATGGCGACGGTGACCCTGGCGGTGGCGCACGGGCTGCCGGTGATGCAGGGCGATGCCGATAGCGACCTTGCCAGCTACCCTGACGGGGCGTTTGATTATGTGGTGCTCTCGCGCACCCTGCAGGCGGTGGAAAAACCGCGTGAGGTGTTGCGCCAGATGCTGCGGATCGGCACGCATGCGATTGTGAGTTTTCCGAATTTTGGCCATTGGACGTTGCGGTTGCAGATGCTGTTCACCGGGCGGATGCCGATGACCAAAAACTGGAGCCGGATGTGGTACGAGACGCCCAACATCCACCCCTGCACGATCCGCGATTTCTTCGACCTCTGCGCGGCCGATGGGTATATCGTGGAGGAATGGCTGGCGGCCGATGAGGAGGGCGCGCGCGCGCCCTGGCGGCGCTGGCCGGCGCTGGCGAATTTGTTTGGTGAACAGGGGCTGTTTCTGCTGCGCAAGGCTTGAAACAGGAGCGAAAGCAGGCTGGCTCCGTATAGAGGCATGAGATGGCTGGCACGCCGAACCCTTATTATGACCCGGACTGGGAGCAAAAATACCGCAAGCGTGCCGCGATAAGCGAAAAATGGCGGGTTGTGTGCGCGCAGATCGCCGCGCGGGAGGGTTTTGGCGCGCCGCGTCATCTGGCGGCGCTGGCGCGGCACGAGGGGGTGAAGGCGCGCGAGGATGCGGCGCGGCGCGGCCGGTTTGAGACCGTGGCGGATTATGCCGCCTGGCGATTTGCTGCCTTGCCGCCCGCCCGTGAGGGGGTGGCGGTGTTGCCGGATTTTGCGGCTTTCCCAAGCATCGAGGCGGTGGATGCGGCGTTTTGGCGCGTTCTGCATCAGGAGGCGGAAAACCCGCTGGTGCATGCGATGTCGCTGCCGGTGCGCCAGCCCGCCGGGCTGGCCGCGTTTGCGCCGTTGCGCGATGTGCTCTCCTCATGGCGGCGGTTCGCACCGGACGAGCTAAGCCGTTATCCGGCGGACACGGGGGCGGAGCCGGTGGACTGCCTGGTGAGTTTTCATCAGCTGGGCGGTGTGTTTCATATTTGCATCGCGCATCGCTGGGGCAGGCTCTCGCCGCGCTCGCGTGACCAGTTCCGCAATATCGCGACGCTGCTGGCCCGCCAGACGATGGAGGTGCTGCACCCCGGCGTGGGGCTGATTTTTACGCAAGACAGGCATGTGGCGCCGCAACACAGGGAGGTGCTCCGGCAGGCGAACGCGGCGGCGCAAAGGTTCCGGTTCTATCGGCATTTGCTGCCGCGGCGAGACCTGCGGGAGCAGTTCTGCCAGGTCGCCATGGGCTGGGACGGCGCGCGCTTCATTGATCCGGATTTTGAGGCGGCGCTGTATGAGGCGTTGCCGGAGGCGCTGCGCGCGGCGGCGGAGAGAGCCGCCGCAAGCGGGCTGCAACTGCCGCCAGGCACGGGCGCGTAGCGTGGCCTTGGTGGTTTTTCCGGGTTAAGAGGGGGCATGAGAACGATGATCGCCGCCTGCATGTGCCGGTTTTCTGTATGAGCGGGCGGATCGATCCCCGCTTGATGGCCGAGGGGCGGCGCACGCGGGGCGCGCTTTATGCCAGCATCGGCCTGGGCGTGGCGGCGGCGCTACTGGTGATCGCGCAGGCGGTGTTGCTGGCGCGGGTGATTAGTGGTGTCGCGTTCGGGCACCAGACGCTGGGCATGGTGGCGCCGTTGCTTTGGGGGCTGGCGGGGTTGTTTGTGCTGCGCGCGGGGCTTGCCTATGCGAGCGAGGTGAGCGCCTTCAAGGCTGCCGGGGCGATCAAGACATATCTGCGCCAGGAGCTGCTGGGCCATATTCTGCGGCGCGGCCCGGTGGCGGCGGCGGGTGAGAACAGCGCCGATCTGGCCGGCACGATGATCGAGGGCGTGGAGGCGCTGGAACCGTATTTCTCGCGCTATGTGCCGCAGATGGCGCTGGTGGTGGCGGTGCCGCTGGCGATTCTGGCGCTGGTGTTTCCGGTGGACTGGATCAGTGGTTTGATCCTGCTGGTCACCGGGCCGCTGATCCCGGTGTTCATGGTGTTCATCGGCTACCGGGCGGAGGCGATCAACCAGCGGCAATGGCAGAAACTGCTGCTGATGAGTTCGCATTTTCTGGACATGCTGCAAGGCATCACGACGCTGAAACTGTTTGGCCGGGCGCGCGATGAGATAGAGATTGTGGCGCGGATCTCCGATGATTACCGCAAAACCACAATGGCGGGGGTGCGCATTGCGTTCCTTACCTCGGCGGCGCTGGAGTTTTTCGCCAGCCTGGCGATTGCGCTGGTGGCGGTGATTTTTGGCGTGCGGCTGCTGCACGGGCGGATTGATTTCTATCCGGCGTTTCTCGTGCTGTTGCTGGCGCCGGAATATTTTGTGCCGTTGCGCGGGCTCTCCACGCATTACCACGCACGCATGAGCGCGCTGGCGGCGGCGCGGCGGATTTTTGAGGTGTTGGATGCGCCCGTGCGCGCGCCAGCGGCGGCGCCGCTGCCGCCGCTGCCGGGGGGGGTTGCGATTTCATGCGAAAATCTTGAATTTTCCTATGATGGTAGGGAGAAGGTGCTCGACGGGCTGAGCTGCCTGTTTCCGGCGGGGCGGATGACCGCGGTGGTAGGGCCGAGCGGGGCAGGCAAGACCACGCTGGCGCGCGTGCTGCTGGGGTTCATTCAGCCGCAGGGGGGACATGTGCGCATTAACGGCGCGGCGGAGCTGGGTGCGGTGGCGGTGGAGGGCTGGTGGGAGAATTTGGCCTGGGTGCCGCAGAATCCACGGTTGTTTCATGGCAGTATCGCCGCCAATTTGCGCCTGGGGCGGGCGGATGCCGATGCGGATGCGCTGCGCGATGCCGCGCGCAAGGCCCGGGCGCTGGAATTCATAGAGGCGTTGCCGCAGGGGTTTGAGACTGTGATCGGCGATCTGGGGCAGGGGCTTTCCGGCGGGCAGATACAGCGTATCGCGCTGGCGCGGGCGTTTTTGAAAGATCCGAAGCTGCTGATCCTGGACGAGGCCACGGCGAATCTCGACCTGGAGAGCGAGGCGCTGGTGATGGATGCGATCATGGATCTCGCGGTGGGGCGCACGGTGATCATGATCGCGCATCGGCTGGCCATGGCCGAGCGCGCGGACAGCGTGATGGTGTTGCAGGCCGGGCGCGTGGCCGAGTGCGGCACGCCGGCGCAGTTGCGGGCGAGCGGCGGGCTATATGCTGCGATGCGCAATGCGGGGCGCGAAGGGGTGGAGGAAATCTCATGCGCGATCTGATCCGGCTGCTGCGCTTGTTTGATGGCTACCGGGGCTGGATGCTGGGCGGCGTTGCGCTGGCCTGCCTCACCGTGCTGGCGAATTTTGGCCTGATGGTGCTCTCCGGCTGGTTTCTGGCCGCCGCCGCGCTCACCGGGCTGGCAGGCTTTGCCGCGCAGAATGCGTTCAATTTTTTCAGCCCGGCCGCGGGGGTGCGGTTTTTCGCGACCGTGCGCGTGGCCTCGCGCTATGTGGAACGGCTGGTGACGCATGATGCGACCTTCCGGCTGCTCGCGCAGCTGCGTGTGTGGTTCTACACAAAGCTGGAGCCGCTGGCCCCGGCGGTGTTGCAGGGCTACCGGGCGAGCGATCTGCTCTCGCGCATTGTCGCCGATATCGACACGCTGAACATGTTCTACCTGCGGGTGTTTGTGCCCTTTGCCGTGGCCTGCGGGGCTGGGCTGGCGATGGTGGTATTCTTTGGCGTGTTCTCCTGGCCGGCGGCGCTGGTGCTGTTGGCGGGGCTGGCGCTGACCGGCGGCGCGCTGCCGTGGCTGACGCAAAAGCGGGGGGCGGCGGCCGGCGGTGAAATAACGTGGTTGAACGCGGATTTGCGCGCGGAAATGGTCGATGCCGTGCAGGGCATGGGTGAATTGCTGAGCTATAATGCCGCCCCTGCCTTGCAGGGCCGCGTGGCGGGGCTGAATGCGCGGTTGGCCGGGCGGCAGGCGGAGATGGCGCGCATCACCGGGCTGGGCAGCGCGGCCGCCGGGTTGCTGACGAATTTCACGCTGTTGCTGGTGGTGGCCGCGGTGATTCCGGCAGTGAGCGCCGGGCAGCTTGCCGCGCCGGAACTACCGATGCTCGCTCTGGGCACCATGGCGGCGTTCGAGGCGGTGGCGCCGTTGCCGGTGGCGTTCCAGTTTCTCGGGCAGATCCGCGCGGCGGCGGCGCGGATCTTCCAAATCGCGGATCAAAAGCCCGTGATCGTCCCGCCCGCGCATCCTTCGCCCCGGCCGGAGGGGTTTGACCTCGACCTGCGCGGGGTTTGTCTGCGCTATGCCGGGGATGCGCCTTGGGCGCTGAAGGGGCTGGATTTGCACATCAGCCAGGGCAGCCATGTCGCGATCATGGGCGCCACCGGGGCGGGCAAGACCAGCCTGATCAATCTTTTGTTGCGATTCCATGAATATCAGGCCGGGAGCGCGAAATTTGGCGGGGTGGAGCTGCGGGACTTCCACGCGGAGGATCTGGCGGGGTATTTCAGCGTGGTCTCCCAGCGCAGCTATTTGTTCCACACCACGATCCGCGACAATCTGTTGATCGCCAAGGGCGAGGCGGTGGAGAATGAGCTGTGGCGGGCGCTGGAAGTGGCGCAACTGGCCGGTTTCGTGCGGGGGCTGCCGCTGGGGCTGGATACCATCGTGGGTGAGGCGGGGGTTCGGCTTTCCGGCGGGCAGGCGCGCCGCGTGGCGATTGCGCGCGCCGTGCTGAAGGACACGCCCTGGCTGATTCTCGACGAGCCGACCGAAGGGCTGGACACCCTGACCGAGCAGGCCTTGCTGCGCGACCTGGGGCCGGTGATGGCGGGAAAAACGGTGCTGTATATCACCCATCGCCGGGCCGGGCTGGCGGTTATGGATGCGGTTTACACACTTACGGGTGGTGGAGTTTTGCTGAGGCAGGCCGATTAGCGGTATATGAGTTTTGCACTATTTTGCACACGGTGTGGCGGGGCGGCCAAGAGAGTGGAATTATACTGCAATTGGCCGGATTACACGGATTTTATTATCTGAACAGGCTTTGATATAGATCAACTCACTCCAAACGGGCCACGGGTATGGTGCCCTGGTATGTTTGTTAAAATCGGAACGAATCACCAATCGTAGCAGGAGCATTTGTAATGCCGCTCATAGACCCGACGGTTGTAGACCTCTCTCGTCTGCAATTTGCCTTGACTGCCCTTTACCACTTTATTTTCGTGCCTTTGACGCTCGGCATGACCATTATCCTCGCCGCGATGGAGACCACCTACGTCATCACCGGTAAGCAGGTTTATAAGGACATGACCCAGTTCTGGGGCAAGCTGTTTGGCATCAACTTTGCCATCGGCGTTGCCACCGGCCTGACCATGGAATTTGAATTCGGCACCAATTGGTCGATGTTTTCGCATTTCGTAGGCGACGTGTTCGGCACGCCGCTGGCCATTGAAGGGCTGATGGCCTTTTTCATGGAGTCGACCTTCATCGGGCTGATGTTCTTCGGCTGGGACCGGTTGAGCCGGCCCGCGCATCTGGCCGTGACATATCTGGTGGCGCTTGCCTCCAATCTCTCGGCATTATGGATTCTCATCGCGAACGGCTTCATGCAGGACCCGAAAGGGGCCAGCTTCAATCCGGATACGATGCGCATGCAGTTCAACAGCTTTGTGCAGCTCGTGTTCAGCCCGGATGCGCAGGCGAAATTCGTGCATACCTCGATTGCCGGTTTCGTTGCCGGGGCGATGTTCATCATGGGTATCAGCGCTTATTATCTGCTCACCAACCGGCATAAGGAATTCGCGGCGCGCTCAATCCGCATGGCCGCGGTGTTCGGCCTGATCTCGACGCTGGCCGTGGTGACGCTGGGCGATGCGCTCGGGCGGCTGGATGATTTGCTGCAACCGACCAAGATCGCGGCGATCGAGGGGCTGTGGCATACCACGACCTCGCCTTCCGCGCCCTGGCTGGTGGCGGCGCTGCCGGATGATAAAACGCAGAGCAATGTGTTTGAAATCGGCGTTCCCTATGTGCTGACCCCGCTCATTACGCATACGTTCGACGAGTCGATTCCAGGGTTGATCGATCTCGAAGCCGCCGCGGGGCCGAAGATCCTCAACGGCATCAAGGCGATCGACGCGCTGCAGCAATACAGCACGACGCATGACGCGGCCTCGCTTGCCACGTTCAAGCAGTATGAAAACGACATGGGCTACGGCTTTCTGGCGCAGCAGAACGCGCCCAACCAGGACCTGAATGCGATTACCCCGGCCGAGATGCCGGCGGTGGTGCAGCAGACGGAACTGGAGACGATTCCCAATGTGTTCGTCACCTTCTGGGCCTTCCGGATCATGATGTTCCTGGGCTTCTACTTCATCGCGCTGTTTGCCTTCGTGGCCTATTTCAGCCTGAAGAACCAATTGGAAAACAAACGGTTTCTGCTGAAACTTTGCATGTTCTCCATCCCGGCGCCGATTCTGGCTTCCGAATTCGGCTGGATCACGGCCGAGGCCGGGCGCCAGCCGTGGTCGGTGTATGGCTGGCTGCCGACGTTCCAGGCCGCCTCCAGTCATAATGTGGGCTACATGATCTTCTCGCTCATCGGCTTTGCGCTGCTCTACAGCCTCTTCATCGCCGCCGAGCTTTATCTGATGTTCAAATACGCCCGCCTTGGCCCTCAATCCCATGACCATGCAGCCCCGGTTTCCGGCACGGGTGCATTGCCGATGTTCGCCAAACCCGGCTTTGCCGCCAAGTCCTGGGAATAGGAAGGAGACTGACAAATGGAAATCTATGTTGCTCTGAAAATTATCTGGGCCGTTCTCCTGGGTGTTCTGCTGACCGGCCTGGCCGTGATGGTGGGCATGGATATGGGGGTTGGCACGCTGCTGCGCTTTGTCGGCAAAAACGATGCCGAGCGCCGCACCGCGCTCAACATCATCGGCCCGCACTGGGATGGGAATCAGGTGTGGTTCATCCTGGGTGGCGGCGCCATTTTCGCCGCCTTCCCCACGCTCTACGCCACCTCGTTCTCGGTGTTTTATGTGGTGATGATCCTGCTGCTGTTCAGCATGATCATGCGCCCCGTGGCATTTGAGTACCGCTCCAAGGTGGATGCCAAATCCTGGCGCGCCACATGGGACTGGGCCTTCCTGATCTCCGGCGCGCTGCCCATGATCATCTACGGCGCGGCTTTCGGTAATGTGCTTGAAGGTGTTGGCTTCCATTATGGCTGGACCGGCCAGTACTACCAGGACGAATCCTTCCTCAGCTACCTGCTCAACCCTTTCGCGGTGATGTGCGGTGTGATGTCGCTCTCCTTGAGCATCTACCAGGGCGGCACCTTTTTGATGTTGCGCGGTGTTGAGCCGATCTACAGCCGGGCGCGCCTGTTCGCGAGCTGCGGCGGCCTGCTGGCGGCGGTGATTTTCGCGGTGGGCGGGGTTTGGGTCTCGCATCTCAACGGGTATGTGTTCACCGGCGTGGTGAATCCGGGCATGGAGGCGACGCCGCTTGGCGGGCCGGCTGTTGCGGTGCAGGCGGGTGCCTGGTTGAACAACTACAACAACCACCCCATCCTCTGGCTGGCGCCGGTGCTTGGGTTCGTGGGCATGCTGGCTGGCACGCTGGCGCTGCGGCTGCACCTTAAGGTGCTGGCCTGGTGGCTTGGCGCGGTTGCCTGGGCGGGGACCATCAGCACGGTCGGGTTCGCGATGTTCCCGTTCCTGATGCCCTCTTCCACCAATCCGAGCCAGAGCCTGACAGTCTGGAATGCCACCGGCAGCGCCTATAATCTTGGCTGGATGCTGTTTTTTGCCGCGGTCTTCGTGCCGATTATTCTGTCCTACACATCATGGGCGTTTTATGTAATGCGCGGCAAGGTGAAGACCGAGACCGTCGTCAACGATCCGCATAGCTACTAGGAGTTTTGAGATGAAAACTTTTGCAAAATTTCTGGGCCTGGCGGTGGTGCTGCTTATCGCCATCGTGCTGGCGGTTCTCTGCGGCGACTATGGCCCCTGGTATTTCGCCTGGCTGGTCGGCACGACCATGATTATTCTCATCGCGGTGGCGGGAGGGGTTCTCTTCGAGACCCAGCTCGAAATCCAGAAGAAAGGAAGCTGACCATGCTTGGCGATCTTGAAGGGTTGATCATTTTCATCCCGTTTCTCTATCTGGGATTATATGGCCTCGCCTATCTCTATACGCGGAAGAAATTTCCATAGGATAGAGTTGTTCCTTCCGCGCTGAAGGCAATGACCGGCCATCCCGAGAGGGGTGGCCGGTTTTTCTTTTGGCCTATGTTCTGGCGCGCTTGGCCGCGCGTTCCCATCTATCCTGCATAATGTGGGAGTGGCGGGCATGAGGAACAGGCTGGGCGAGGCGACATCGCCCTATTTGCGGCAGCACAAGGACAACCCGGTGCATTGGCACGTCTGGGGCGCCGAGGCGCTGGAGGAGGCGCGGGCGCGCAATGTGCCGATCCTGCTCTCCGTCGGCTATGCCGCCTGCCACTGGTGCCATGTGATGGCGCATGAGAGCTTTGAGGATGAACGCGTCGCGGCGCTGATGAACGCGCATTATGTGAATATCAAGGTTGACCGCGAGGAGCGGCCGGATATCGACCAGATTTACATGAGCGCCCTGCATGCCATGGGTGAACAGGGCGGCTGGCCGCTGACCATGGTGCTCACCCCGGCCGGGGAGCCGTTCTGGGGCGGCACTTATTTCCCACCGGAGCCGCGTTTCGGCCGCCCAAGTTTCACCCAGGTGCTGGGCGCGCTGGCCAAAGCATGGGAGACGGATCGCGCGCGCATCAGCGAGACCGTCGTCGCGATGAACCGGGCGCTGGCGGCCAGCGCGGCGGCGCGCCCCGGCGCGCTTCCCGGCCCGCAAGCGCTGGATAATGTGCGCGGCTGGTTCCTGCGCGGCATGGATTGGCGGCATGGCGGCAGCGGTAGCGCGCCGAAATTCCCCAACGTGCCGATTTTCAGGTTTTTATGGCAGGAGGCTTTTCGCGCTGGGGATGCGCGGGCGGGCGAGGCGGTGACACTGCTGCTGAACGCCATCTGCCAGGGTGGAATTTATGACCATGTTGGCGGCGGCTTCGCCCGCTATGCCACGGACCAGGCCTGGCTGATCCCGCATTTCGAGAAGATGCTCTACGATAACGCGCTGATATTGGACTTATTGGCGCTGGCGCATGCGCAAACCGGCGCGGCGCTTTACGCGGCGCGCGCGCGCGAAACCGTGGCCTGGCTGCGGCGCGACATGCGCGAGGGAGGCGCGTTCGCCGCCTCGGAAGATGCCGACAGCGAGGGGGTGGAAGGCAAATTCTATGTGTGGGAGGCAGAGGAGATAAGCGCGGTTCTGGGCGCGCAGACCGAGTTTTTCGGCGCGCATTATCCGCTGCCCGCGCATGGCAACTGGGAGGAGCGGATCATCCTGGAACGCAAGACCCCGCTGGGCGATGCCGCCACCGAGCTGGCGCTGGCCGAATGCCGGGAGAAGCTGCTGGCGCGGCGGAGCACGCGCATCCGCCCCGGCCGGGATGACAAAATTCTGGCTGATTGGAACGCGCTGACCATCGCGGCGCTGGCGCGTGCGAGCTTCGTGTTTGGCGAGCCGGGCTGGCTGGATGAAGCGGCGCGGGTGTTTGACTTCATCCTGGAGAAAATGGGCGGGCCGGATGGCCGCATCGCCCATGCCTACCGGGGTGGGATCATCTCCGCCGCCGGGCTGCTGGAGGACCAGGCAGCGATGCTGCGCGCCGCGCTGGCACTGTACCAGGCCACCGGTGAGGCCGCGCGCCTGGCCCAGGGCTTGCGCATTTTGCGTGCGGCGGAGGAAAACTTCAGCGATGGGGCAGGGGCTTTCTACATGGCGGCGCATGACGCGGCGGATGTGCCAGGGCCGCGTGGGCGCAATGTCATCGATGGTCCCACGCCTTCCGGCATCGGGCTGATGGCGGAGAATTACGCGGTTATGTTTCATCTCACGGGTGATGCAACATACCGCGCCAGGGCCGAGGCGGTGCTGGCGGCCTACGGCGGGCGGGTGGAGGCGCTGGCGGCCTCGCCGGTGCTGCTCGCGGCGCTGGATATGTTGGAGAACGCCAGCTGCGCGGTGGTGACCGGCGGCGCCGGGGAGCTGGCCAGCGCCGCCCTGGCCGCGCCCGGCCCCGCCGTGGTGGTGTTGCAGGTCGCGGCGGATGCCGTGCCGGCGCCCGATCATCCGGCATACGGCAAAACTTCGGCAGTGCCCGCCGCCTTCGTCTGCCGGGGCGGCACCTGCGCCCTGCCGGTGGCAACCCCAGGCGCGCTGATGGCATTGCTGCATCCGTTCCCGAAAACAGGAGTATCTCATGAACCGGCGTAATCTTTGTCTCTCCGGCATTGCCGCCACATTGTTTGGCGGCACCGCCGGGGTATTGTTTGGCGGCTCCGCCGCCGGGGCCGCGCAAACCTATGAGGTGACGCATAGCGACGCGCAGTGGCGAAAATTGCTCTCCCCCGCGGCGTATGACGTGCTGCGCCAACAGGGCACCGAGGCGCCGTTTTCCAGCCCGCTGCTGAACGAGCACCGCGCGGGCATTTTTGGCTGCGCCGGGTGCGCGCTGCCGCTGTTTTCCTCCAAAACCAAATATGACAGCGGCACCGGCTGGCCGAGCTTCTGGGCGCCGCTGCCAAATGCCGTGCTCACCGCCCGCGACAACTCGCTCTTCATGGAGCGCACCGAGGTGCATTGCCGGCGCTGCGGCGGGCATCTGGGGCATGTGTTCACCGACGGGCCGCCGCCCACGGGTTTGCGCTACTGCATGAACGGCGTGGCGCTGCGTTTCACACCCGCGGCGTGATGACGGTTTGGCGTGCAATTGTTGCTGATTTGCAGTAATCTTGCGCTCGGAGAGGCCCTGTACACAGCGAGGGAAAAATGGCTGAAGAACCGAACCTGTCGATTGCTCTCGAAACAATCTGTTTCATCATCGCCAAGGCGCGGCAGTTTGATGCCAAGGACGAGGTGACCGACCCGGACCCCGGTTCCAACGCGAGTGACGATGACATGCGCGCCGTGCTGGAGGACCATTCGGACGATCCGGTGCGCACGGAGCTTTCCAGCGTGATCTGGGCCTTGAACGAGGATGCGCAGGTGGATCTGGTGGCGATGACTTGGCTTGGCCGCGGCGATGGCGATATCAGCGATTGGAACGCGCTGCGGGGCGAGGCGGCGCGCGACCATAATGCCCGCACGGCGGATTATCTGCTCGGCATTCCGCTGCTGGCCGATTATTTAGAGGAAGCGCTCGCGCAGTTTGGCCTCTCCTGCGCGAGCGTTCAGGATTAGCGCGCCTGCCGCGGCAGCATCCGGCGCAGGGTATCGTCGCGCAGGAGGTAATGGTGGTACAGCGCCGCCAGGGCGTGGCCGGCAACCAGGATCATGATCAGCCAGGCGTTGAGATCATGAATTTCATCGACAAAGCCGCCGGCCGCCTTGGAGAAGGTGCCGAAGGGCGAGGCGATGAGCAGGCCAAAGAAGCTCAGCGCGTGATTATCGGTCCAGCGCGTGAAAAAGCCCAGGGGGATTTCCGCGGCGATCAGCGTATACAGCGTGTGGTGCATCGCTTTCGCGGCGCGGTCCATGAGTTGCGTACCAGCGGCGGGTGCGCTGTAGCCTGGGGTCAGGCGCCATAAAATACGCAGCACGATGACCGCGGTGAGAATCACGCCGAAGGACATATGGCCGGTGATCATGATATGCCGCACGGCCTTGGGGAAAAAATCCCAGGTCTCGGCCGAGCCGAATTGCAGCAACACCAGCGCCGCGGTGGCCCAGTGCAGGATGATGGAGACGCCGTCGTAACGGGCCGGGGCAGTTGCGTTATTCATGTGCGTGGGGTGCTCCGGTTCAGGCCACGGTGCCAAACAGCCGGCCGATGCCGGTTGTCGCCGCCATGGCCAGCGCGCCCCAGAAGAGCACGCGCAGGGCTGGCCTGAGCGGTGCGGCGCCGCCCGCCTTGGCGCCCACGGCGCCGAGCACGGCCAGGAAGAGCATGGCGCCGATGCCGATGGCGGGCATCACCAATGTCAGCGGTGAGACCACGGCGATGATCAGCGGCGCCGCGGCGCCCGCGGAGAATGTCAGCGCCGAGGCGAGCGCGGCTTCAATGGGGTTGGCGCCCGTTGTGTGTGAAATACCCAGCTCATCGCGGGCATGGGCTGCCAGCGCGTCCTTGACCATGAGCTGGCGCGAGACTTCGCGCGCAAGCTCGGGCTCGACGCCGCGGCTGACATAAATCTGCGCCAGCTCTTCGGCCTCGTGGGCGGGGGCAGTCATCAGCTCGTGCCGTTCCTTGTCCAGCGCGGCGTTCTCGGTGTCGCTCTGTGAACTTACCGAGACATATTCGCCAGCGGCCATCGCCATCGCGCCCGCGACCAGCCCGGCGACGCCGGCAACCAACGCATCGTGCTGTGTTCCCCCGGCGGAGACCACGCCGAGGATAAGGCTGGCGGTTGAGATAATGCCGTCATTGGCGCCCAGAACGGCGGCGCGCAGCCAGCCGGTCCGCTCAATCAGATGGTTTTCCTTGTGGATATGTACGATCATATGCGTCAAATTCCTTTTCCGCCGTTGGTATAGCATCGCCCCGGCCGCAGGCATATTCTGCCCGGTCATCGCGCGAAACATTGCACGGCAGTTTCGATTGGCCCTAGGCTCGCGGCATGGCGAAACCGATTGACCCAGCCATGCCGGGTAGCGGACCTGGGCTGTCTTCGGCCGAGGCGCGGGAACGGCTGCGCCTGGATGGGCCGAATGAACTGCCGCAGGACCAGCGCCGCCATCTGCCGCGCATCGCCTGGGATGCGGTGCGCGAGCCGATGCTGCAACTGCTGCTGGGTGCTGGCGTCATCTATCTGCTGCTGGGCAATCTGGCGGAGGCGCTGATCCTGCTGGGTTTTGCCCTGCTCAACGTGGGCATGGTGGTGGTGCAGGAAACCCGCACGGAAAACGCCCTTGCCGCGCTGCGTAGCCTT
Organism: Pseudomonadota bacterium; assembly: GCA_021846225.1. Lineage (GTDB taxonomy): Bacteria > Pseudomonadota > Alphaproteobacteria > Acetobacterales > Acetobacteraceae > Acidocella. Next base: position 19,973 of record JAJZCG010000016.1, read on the forward strand.
GCCAGCCCGCAGGCGCGCGTCTGGCGCGATGGGCAGCGCCTGCGCCTGCCCGCCCGCGAACTGGTGCGGGGCGATGTGATCAGCCTGAATGAAGGCGAGCGGGTTCCGGCGGACGCCCTGCTGCGCGAGGCAAGCGCCATGCAGGTGGACGAGGCATTGTTGACCGGCGAGTCCGTGCCGGTGCGTAAACGCGCCGGAGCGGCCAGTGAACCGGATGCCGTGCCCGGGGGCGATGACAGCCCCCATGTCTGGGCTGGCAGCCTGGTTGTTGGTGGCAGCGGCACCGCGCTGGTAACCGCCACGGGGCCGCGTAGCGCCATCGGCCGGATCGGCAAATCGCTGGGGACGGTGGAAGCGGCACCGGCGCCACTACAGGTGCAGATGCGCCGCCTCGTCTGGGTTTTTGCCACGGTGGGCATCGCGGCTTCGGTTATCATGGCCGTTGTTTACGGGCTGCTGCATGGCCAGTGGCTGCAGGCGATTCTCGCGGGCATCACCCTTGCCATGGCCGCGCTGCCCGAGGAATTTCCTCTGGTCCTCACGATCTTCCTCGCGCTGGGCGCCTGGCGTCTGTCGCAGCGGTATGTGCTGGTCCGCCGTTCGGCGGCGATCGAGGCGCTGGGCACCGCGACGCTGCTTTGCGCCGACAAGACCGGCACCATGACGCAAAACCGCATGTCAGTGGCGGTGCTCAAGGCCGGAGGGCAGAGCCTTGCCGTGGGGGAGACGGCCCCGGCCTTGCCCGAGGCGTTTCATGAGCTGGTGGAATTCGCCATTCTGGCGAGCCGGGCGGACCCGTTCGACCCGATGGAGCAGGCGTTTCATCGCATGGGGCAGAGGTTCCTGGCTGATACGGAGCATCTGCATGCGGGCTGGGAGCTGGTGCGGGACTATTCCCTCCAGGCGGGGCTGCTGGCGATGTCTCAGGCGTGGCGGGCTGGCACGGGCGGGCCTTATGTCATCGCGGCGAAGGGCGCGCCGGAGGCGGTGGCGGAGCTTTGCCATATGGACGCGCCCGCGCTGGAGGCGCTCCGCCAGGATGTGGCGCGGATGGCAGATGAGGGCCTGCGGGTTCTGGCCGTGGCCAAGGGGGTGCATGCCGGGCCGGTCTGGCCGGAATCGCAGCATGATTTCGGATTTACATTTCTGGGACTGACCGGGTTGGCCGACCCGCTGCGCCCTGGCGTGAGCGAGGCGGTGGCGGCGTGCCATGGCGCGGGCATTGATGTTGCCATGATCACGGGAGACCACCCGGCGACGGCGCTGGCCATCGCGCGGCAGGCGGGCATCGCCACCGGCGGCGTGCTGACCGGCCAGGAAATCGCCACGCTGGATGAGCCGGTGCTGCGGCGGCTTGTGGCGGATGTGCGGGTGTTCGCACGTATTATGCCGGAACAGAAACTACGGCTGGTGCAGGCGTTCGCCGCTAATGGCGAGGTCGTGGCGATGACGGGCGATGGCGTCAACGACGCGCCATCGCTGAAGGCCGCGCATATCGGCGTGGCGATGGGCGGGCGCGGCACGGATGTGGCGCGGGAGGCGGCTTCGCTGGTGCTGCTGGATGATGATTTCACCAGCCTGGTTGCGGCCATTCGCCTGGGGCGGCGGATTGACGGCAATTTACGCAAGGCCTTCGCCTATATCCTCGCCGTGCATGTGCCCATTGTTGGCATGTCGCTCATTCCGGTGCTGCTGGGCTGGCCCACGCTGCTCGGGCCGATCCATGTGGTGTTCCTGGAACTGATCATCGACCCGGCTTCCTCCATCGTGTTCGAGGCCGAGCCCGAAGATGCGGATGTGATGTCGCGCCAGCCCCGGCAGCCTGGCGCATCCTTGTTCAATCTGCCGTTGCTGGCGCGCGGGCTTGGCCAGGGCGTTGTGGTGCTGGCCAGTGCGCTAATGGTGTTTCTGGCCAGCATGGGCGGGCCGGGCGGCGAGGCGGCAGCGCGGGCCATGGCGTTTGTTGCGCTGGTGCTGGGCAATTTCGGACTGGTGCTGACCAGCAAGGGGCTGGATTCCAGTGCACTGCGGGCGCTGCGCACGCCAAACCGGGCCTTGGCGATTGTTGCCGCCATCGCGCTACCGGCGCTGGTATTGGCGCTGGCGGTGCCGGGGCTGCGCCATCTCTTCGGCTTCGCGGCGGTGAGCGCGGGGCAGATTGCCTTTGCCGCCGCCGCCGCCGCTGGCAGCTTTGCGGTGAATGAGGCGCTGGCATGGGCCATGCGGCGCCTGCGCCAGCGCGGCGCGCTTTAAATAAGCAGGCTCGACAGACCAGTCAGCGCTTCAAGCCGGTCCGGCTGTTGCTTCTTCTTTACCGGCCCCGGCACTATGGTACTGCGCGTCTGAAACCTGTTCCAGCCAGTCAACGGCCTTGCCGTCGAGCTGTTCCTGGATGGCGATATGCGTCATCGCGGTGGTGGCCGTGGCGCCGTGCCAATGGCGCTCGCCTGGGGCGATCCAGACCACGTCGCCAGGGCGGATGCTTTGTGCCGCCGCGCCCTCAAGCTGCACCCAGCCACAACCGGCGATGACGATGAGCGTCTGTCCCAGCGGGTGCGTGTGCCAAGCGGTGCGCGCACCAGGCTCGAAGGTAACGGCGGCGCCAAAGGCGCGGGCCGGGGCGGGTGGGTTGAACAGCGGGTCCAGCCGCACCGTGCCGGTGAAATATTCAGCAGGGCCCTTGCCGGAGGGTCGCGTGCCGGCTCTGAAAACGTCCATGATACCGCCTCCTCGCGGGTTGCCGTTGGTAGAGTACCTAACCTTTACCGCCGCTCGCGATTAGATGCTATAAAACGCATGAACTTATAAGGTGGATTTATGAATGGCGCGCGAACGCGGCTTCAGCAAAGCCGCGGCGAAACCGGGGGGCAGTTTGCGCCGGGCCATACCATTTCCGGCCGGGAGGAACGGCCGGGCGGCGCTGGGTATAAAAGGATAAGCCGGAGCAGGTGAATGCTCCGGCTTCGGTATCTCGCTCAGGCGGCCGAGAGCATGTTGTGCGGATCGATCACGAATTTCTTCGGCGCCCCGGCATCGAACTCGGCATAGCCCTTGGGGGCGTCGTCAAGCGAAATGATCTCCACGCCGACGATATCGGCGATTTTGATGCGGTCCCACAATATCGCCTGCATCAGCGCGCGATTATACTTAAGCACCGGGGTCTGGCCGGTGTAGAAGCTGTGCGACTTGGCCCAGCCGAGGCCAAAGCGGATGCTCAGCGCCCCCTGCTTGGCGGCTTTGTCGACGGCGCCGGGGTCGTCGGTGACGTAGAGGCCGGGAAAGCTGATCTTGCCGGCCGGGCGCGTCACGTTCATCAGCGAATTCAGCACGGTCGCCGGGGCCTCATGCTGGGCGCCGTCATGGCCGTGGCCGCGTGCCTCGAAGCCGACCGCATCGATGGCGCAATCCACTTCGTCAGTGCCTAATATCTGCGCGATCTGCTCCGAGAGCGAGGCGTCCTTGGAGAGGTCCACCGTCTGGAAGCCCACCTTGGCGGCATGGACCAGGCGCACCGGATTGACATCGCCAACGATGACCACCGCCGCGCCGAGCAACTGCGCCGAGGCCGCCGCCGCCAAGCCGACCGGGCCAGCGCCCGCGACATAGACCGTGCTGCCGGGGCCGGCACCGGCCGTCACCGCGCCGTGGAAGCCGGTGGGCAGAATATCGGAGAGGCAGGTCAGATCGCGGATTTTGGCCATGGCCTGCGCCCGGTCGGGGAATTTCAGCAGGTTGAAGTCGGCATAGGGCACCATGACATATTCAGCCTGCCCGCCGATCCAGTCTCCCATGTCGACATAGCCGTATGCGCCTCCGGCGCGCGCCGGGTTGACCGTGAGGCAGACATTGCTGTGCTGCTCCTTGCAGGAGCGGCAACGCCCGCAGGCGACGTTGAAGGGAACCGACACGAGATCGCCCTTTTGCAGGGTCTCCACATCGCGGCCCGCCTCGATCACCTCGCCGGTGATCTCGTGGCCGAGGATCAGCCCCGCCTGCGCCGTGGTGCGCCCGCGCACCATGTGCTGATCGGAGCCGCAGATATTGGTGGAAACGACCTTGAGAATGACGCCATGTTCCGCCCGGCGCCCGCGCGGGTCTTCCAGCTTGGGGAAGGGGATTTTCTGGACTTCGACTTTTCCTTGAGAGATGTAAGCAACGCCTCTGTTACCTGTCATGTGACCTCCTGATTATGGTTCTGGATAACGGGGCGGATGCCCCGGCCGGTTAACGCGGGTAGATGGGAAAGCGGGCGCACAGCGCGTGGACCTGCGCGGCGACCGCGGCTTCAACGGCGGCGTTGGTGCCATCGTTGGCGTGGGCGAGACCCTCGACCACCTGGTTGATCAGCCGTCCGACCTCGCGGAACTCCGCGACGCCGAAGCCGCGCGAGGTGGCGGCCGGGGTGCCCAGGCGGATGCCGGAGGTAATGAACGGCTTCTCCGGGTCAAACGGGATCGCATTTTTATTCGCTGTGATATGCGCACGCTCCAGGCTGGCTTCGGTGTTCTTGCCGGTCACGCGCTTGGGCCGCAGGTCGACGAGCATCAGGTGGCTGTCAGTGCCGCCTGAGAAAATGTCGAGACCTTCGCCCGCCAGGGTTGCCGCCAGCGCTTTCGCGTTTTCAACAACTGCCTGCTGATAAACGCGAAACGATGGTTGCAGCGCTTCACCGAAGGCGACCGCCTTGGCGGCGATCACATGCATCAGCGGTCCACCCTGCAGGCCGGGGAAAATCGCGGAATTGATCTTTTTGGCGATTTCCTCATGGTTGGTGAGCACCATGCCGCCGCGTGGGCCGCGCAAGGTTTTATGCGTGGTGGTGGTCACCACATGCGCATGCGCCATCGGCGATGGATAAATGCCCGCCGCGACCAGCCCCGCGAAATGCGCCATGTCGACCATGAAATACGCACCGATTTCATCGGCCACGGCGCGGATGCGCGCAAAATCGATAAAACGCGGATACGCAGAGCCGCCCGCGATGATCAGCTTGGGCTTGTGTGTGCGCGCGAGGGATTCCAATTCGTCATAGTCGAGCAGGCCATCTTCGCGGCGCACGCCATATTGTACGGCGTTGAACCACTTGCCCGACATGTTGGGCGCCGCGCCATGTGTGAGATGCCCACCGGCGGCGAGGCTCATGCCCAGAATGGTGTCGCCCGGCTTGATGAGGGCAAGAAACACCGACTGGTTGGCCTGGCTGCCGGAGTTGGCCTGCACATTGGCGAAGTTGCAGGCAAAGAGTTTTTTGGCCCGCTCGATGGCCAGGGTCTCGGCGAGGTCGGCCGGGCCGCAACCGCCGTAATAGCGCTTGCCGGGGTAACCCTCGGCGTATTTGTTGGTGAGTACCGAGCCTTGAGCCTGCATCACGGCGGCGGAGACGATATTCTCCGAGGCGATGAGCTCCACGCCATCCTGCTCACGGCGCAGCTCAGCGTTGAGGATGCTGGCAATTTCAGAATCAGCTTGCACCAGCGGGGCCGAAAAAAATCGCTCCAGCTCTTGGGTGGGGTAGGGTGTCGTCATGACGAGAGGTTCAACTCCAGGTTAAGGGCAAAATTCAGACATACCGGCGGCGCTTGGCACCGCGGGGGGATTTGCGAGGGGACGATGACTTTGGATTGACGGGTTAATTTACCGTCTGAAGCGCCCTCGATCATTGTAATTCAGAGGCGGGTTTATATATGAGATGCAATCGTACGGAGATTTTATCTCACGTCATCGGGCGCTATACAGCGGCTGCGACAGTGGGTGTTCTTCTGTTTTTTCCTGATATGGCCTGTAAAATATCCTTGATCCGGCAGATGCCGGCGATTTTTCCATTGTCATGGATGAGCGCCGGACGGTCAGATATTTGCTGGGCGTTCACAACATGCTTCAGCGGCATTTCAAGCGGCACACAGGCGATGAAATCAGCCGGAGCGCCGGGAAAATTCTCCCCCTCGGCATAGGCAAAGGCAATGTTCCGCCCGCCACAGGTAACATTTTTCAGCCTGTCCCCGGCGTCGAGTTCCAGGGTGTAGTCCGCGCCGCAGTGGAATGCGATGCTGTTTCCCTGGCGGGCGAAATCGCCAAGCGGGAGCATGACGGAAGCAGCCGTGAGCGCATTGAGCGGGTTCATGTGCTGCACGAACTCGGCCACATAATCATTTTTCGGCCGCAGGATAATATCCTCCGGGCGGCCCGTCTGCACAATGCGTCCGCCTTCGAGAATGGAGATATGGTTGCCGATTTTGAGTGCTTCATCCAGATCGTGGCTGACAAAGAGGATGGTTTTCTTCAAGCGCTTTTGCAGCGAGAGCAACTCATCCTGCAGTTTGGTGCGGATCAGCGGGTCAAGCGCGGAGAAGGGTTCGTCCATCAGCAGAATATCGGCGTCGGTCGCCAGCGCGCGGGCCAGGCCGACACGTTGCTGCATGCCGCCCGAGAGTTCGCTGACATAGCGATCCGCCCATTGTGTCAGCCCGACCAGTTCGAGCTTTTCATCGACGGCAGCTTTGTAGTCGCGTGGTTTGAGCCTGCGCAGTTCCAGGCCGAAGCCTACATTTTCGCGCACGGTCTTCCAGGGCAGCAGCGCGAATTGTTGAAACACCATCGCCACGCTCTCGGTGCGCAGCTTGCGCAGCATCGCGGGGCTGGGTTGGGCGGCATCGAGCATCCCATCCTTGTGCTGCACGAGAATCTGCCCGCTGGTCACCTGGTTCAACCCGTTCACGGCACGCAGAAGTGTGGTTTTGCCAGAGCCGGAGAGGCCCATGAGCACGGCGATTTCGCCTTTTTCAACCGTGAGGTTGGCGTTGCCGACACCCAGAACCGCCTTGGTTGAGGCGATGATCTCGGCCCGGCTTTTACCCTGGCGGATTTCCTCGATAACCCTGGCCGCCTTGATACGATCCGATTTTTTGTTGCTGACACCGAAGACGATATTAACGTCGATGAACTGGATGGCGATGCTCATGATTGACTCGTCTTATCTTCAGAGGGACGGAATACGCGGTCGAGGATGATGGCGAGAATGACGATGGCAAGGCCGGATGTGAAACCCTCACCGATCTGGACGGTTTCCATGGCATCGACCACCGGCTCGCCCAATCCGCCCGCGCCAACCAGTGCGGTGATCACCACCATCGAGAGGCTGAGCATGATAACCTGGGTAAGGCCGGCCAGGATCATCGGGCGGGCGGCGCGCAGTTCAACTTTCAGCAGGAGCTGGGTCTTGGTCGCGCCAAATGCCTGTCCTGCCTCGATGAGCGGGCGGGGCACGGAGGAAATGCCCAGATAAGTCAGACGTATTGGTGTGGGCAACACGAAGACGATGGTGGAGATGAGGCCGGGCACGGTGCCCAGGCCGAAGAGCACCAGGGTGGGGATGAGATAGACGAAGGTCGGCAGCGTCTGCATGAGGTCAAGCGCCGGATGCAAGATGCGATACAGCCAGGGGCGGTGCGCGGCGGCAATGCCGATGGGCACGCCGATGAGCATGCAGAAGAATGTGGCGTAGAGGATCAGTGCCAATGTCAATACGGTATCGGACCAATATCCCTGATTCATCACAAACACCAGTGACAGGCCGACAAACAAGGCAAGCTTCCAGGATTTGCGTGTAAACCACACTGCGGCGACGAAAATGCCGATCAGCAGCGGGCCTGGTATATCGAGCATGAGGTTCGCTGTATTGTCCAGCAGAAAGCCGAGGCCGTCGGAAATGACGTTGAAAAAACCGGCGGCGTTTGTTTTGATGAAGTTGATGTACCAGATTGCCCACGGGCCGACGGGTATCTGATTTGCCGTGATCCATGTTTCCAACGCGTTCAAGGTATCGGCCTCCATAGCTTCCATAAACCCCAGGCGCTGCGTGCAACCAGGGCGGATTAAGTTGATAGCACTGCGAGGTCAGCGCCGGGGGCGGCGCCAACCTCTGCCGCGTTTAGTTAGCCAGAGCGCTGGTCACCGCGGCAAGCCCCGGCTGGCCGGTTGTCGTCACGACATTGGCAAGCTCGGTCTGCACCCATGCCGGGTTGGCTTTCAACCAGGTCTTGGCGACGGCATCAGCCTTCTCGCCCTTGATCTGGATCGAATACATCATCGCGTTTTCAGCCTCGATCGGCAAGTTGAAATTCTTCAGCATGGTGCCGACATTCGGGCACTGCGCCGCATAGCCATGCCGGGTGTTGATGTAGATTTTGGCAGCCCCTTCATTCGGGCCGAAGAATTCATGGCCGCCGCTCAGATACTGCAGGCTGTAGGTCACGTTCATCGGCTCAGGCTCCCAGCCGAGGAAGACGATCGCCTTCTTCTGCGGATACAGCCGCGCAACCTCGGAGAGCATGCCGGCCTCGCTCGATTGCACGAGGTGGAATTTGCCCAGGCCGAACTTGTTCTCCTGGATCATCTTCAGGATATGCTCGTTGCCGTCGTTGCCCGGCTCGATGCCGTAGATGTTGTAGTTGAGCTGCGCGCCGAATTTCTGGATGTCGGCGAAGGATTTCAGGCCTTCGTTATAGAGATAGGTTGGCACCACGAGGGTATATTTGGCGCCGGTCAGGTCGGGGCCGATCACATCGATTGTGCCGGCTTTCTGATAGGGGGCGGTGATGGAATCCATCGAAGGCGTCCAGTCATCCAGGAAAATATCGAGCTGGTTGTTCTGTAGCCCGGCGTAGGCGACCTCTTCGGCGAAGAGTGTGCTCTTGGGGGTGTAGCCCAGCGCGGTCAGAATATTCGAGAACACGGCGTTCTGCACTTCATTGTCAGTCCAGCCGATATCGGCCATGCGGACGGTCTGGCAGGATTGCGGATCAGGGGCGGCGTGCGCGGCGGTGGCGGGGGCTGTGGTCAGGCCCAGGCAAAGAAAACCTGCGGCGAGCATTGGGGCGAGGGATGTTTTTTTCATGAAGCGTCCTTTCAAGCGGAGTGGGAAATAAGCAGTTTTGGCCGCGGTTCTGGTGCCGCGCGTTTAGCCGGAAGTTGCAGATCACATGAGACTAAATGGCCGTTCAAGTGAGATTCGTGTCCTTAAAGCGAGAATACCGATAGTCCGGCTTTTTGTTTTTCACGGCTATTTTTAGCCTTGCAAGCCCCTATCATCGGCATTGGGGCGATACTTACTTGTGTGATTCCGACGCATGACTTGAATGAAATAGAGAAATGCGACGAAAAAGGGGCGGATAAATATTTTTGATTTTTTCTGTTGATTGGTTGTTCAATTACGTGTTTTCTGTGGGAAAGCAAACAAGCAAAAACTTCGCGGCTGCCGCGTGAAATCATGATAGGGGTTATCATCATTACTACATTAGTCCAGCAAAACAACGGCTCAACTGAAGATTCGCGGCGCGGACAGATCATTGATGCGGCAATAGATACCATCGCCGATCTTGGTTATGTGGGGGCTACGCTGGCGCAGATCGCAACGCGCGGCGGTGTCTCGGCGGCGCTGATCTCGCATTATTTTCAGGACAAAAACGGCCTGATGGAGGCTGTGTTCCGCAAGCTGGTGCAGCGCGTGTCGCGTGGCGTGGTGGTGCGCCAGGGGCGGGCGCAAACGCCGCGCGCGCGGATTCAGGCGGTGATCGACGCGAATTTGGCGCCGCAAGAGTTTGATAGCCGCACCGCCATTGCCTGGCTGGCCTTCTGGGGGCAGGTGATACATATACCGCAGTTTCGCCGGATTCAGGTGGTGTATCAGAGCCGGATTCTCAGCAATCTGCGTCATGCGCTGCGGCCGCTCGTGCCGGCGCATGAGGTTCCCGAAACAGCGGCGATGATCGCGGCGATGATCGACGGGGTCTGGCTGCGGGCGACCTTATCGGACTGGAGTGAGACGAACAGCGATTCGGCGCGGTTGATGGTGAGCCATCTGGTGGATATGACGCTCGCCGCCGCGCAGGGCAAAATGCAGATTTTGCAGCGCGCCACGGGGCAGGTGCAAAAGAACTTCATCAACGGCGGGTTCATTAACGCAGCCGGTGGGGAGACTTTCGAGACGCGCAACCCGGCAACCGGGGCGGTGCTGAGCACGGTGGAAATTGCCGGCGCGCCTGAGATTGAGCAGGCGGTGGCAGCGGCGCGCGCGGGCCAGCGCATTTGGGCGCGCATGACCGGGGCGCAGCGCGGGCGCGTGCTGAACGAGGCGGCGCGGCTGCTGCGGGCGAAAAACAGCGAACTCGCCCTGCTCGAGACACTCGACACCGGCAAGCCGATTCAGGAGACCAGCGTTGTCGATGTTGCCTCCGGCGCTGATTGTCTGGAATATTTCGCAGGCATCGCCAGCGGCCTTGCCGGTGAGCAGGTGGATCTCGGCCCCGCCGCTTTTGGCTATACAAGGCGTGAGCCGCTGGGGATTGTGGCCGGCATCGGCGCGTGGAACTACCCGCTGCAGATCGCCTGCTGGAAGGCCGCTCCCGCGTTGGCGTGCGGCAATGCGATGATCTTCAAGCCCGCCGAGATGACGCCGCTCACCGCGTTGCGGTTGGCGGAAATCTTCAAGGAGGCAGGTCTGCCCGATGGGGTTTTCAACGTGGTGCAGGGGTTTGCGGCCACCGGGCGGATGCTGACGCAGCACCCCGGCATTCATAAAATCTCCCTCACCGGCGAGGTTGGCACTGGCCGCGCGGTGATGGCTGATGCCGCCGCGTCGCTCAAGCATGTGACCTTGGAGCTGGGCGGTAAATCGCCGCTGTTGGTGTTTGAGGACGCCGATCTCGACAATGCCGTCTCCGGTGCGCTGCTGGCGAATTTTTATTCAGCCGGCGAAGTCTGCTCCAACGGCACGCGCGTGTTCGTGCATGAGCAGGTGCGCGACGAATTCCTGCGGCGATTGAAGCTGCGCACCGAGGCGATGCGCGTGGGCGATCCGCTGGACCCGGCGACGCAGGTGGGCGCGCTGATCTCACCGGCGCATATGAACAAGGTGCTCTCCTATATCGAGGCCGGAAAAGCCGAAGGTGCCGCACTGGTGACCGGCGGCGCGCGCGCCCTCGCCGGGGCGCTGGCGCAAGGCTGCTTCGTGCAGCCCACGATCTTCGCTGATTGCCACGACGAGATGAAGATCGTGCGCGAGGAGATTTTCGGCCCCGTGATGTGCGTGCTGAGCTTCAGTGATGAGGACGAGGTGGTGGCACGGGCGAATGCCACGCGTTTTGGCCTCTCGGCCGGGGTGTTCACGCAGGATCTGACGCGCGCGCACCGGGTGATTGCGAATCTCGAGGCAGGCACCTGCTGGATCAATCATTTCAACGTCACGCCGATCGAGCTTCCCTTCGGCGGCGTCAAGCAGTCCGGCCTGGGCCGCGAGAACGGCAAGGCCGCGATCGAGCATTATACGCAGATCAAGAGCGTCTATGTGGCGCTCGAAAAAATCGACGCCCCTTACTGAGTTTTTTGGGATCTTGTGATGGCTTCTGAACAATTTGACTATATCATCGTCGGCGCGGGTTCCGCCGGTTGCGTGCTGGCCAATCGCCTCTCGGCGGAGGCGGGGGTTTCGGTCCTGCTGCTGGAATACGGCGGGTCAGACCGCTCGATCTTCATTCAGATGCCGAGCGCCTTGTCGATTCCGATGAACATGCCGAAATATAACTGGTTCTACGAAACCGAACCGGAGCCGCACCTCAACAACCGGCGGATGCACACGCCGCGCGGCAAGGTCATCGGCGGGTCGTCCTCGATCAACGGCCTGGTCTACATCCGCGGCAACCCGCTCGATTTCGACGGCTGGGAGGAACTGGGCGCGAAAGGCTGGGCCTATCGCGACGTGCTGCCCTATTTCAAACGCGCCGAGGCGCGTGCCGAAGGCGGCGATGCGTATCGCGGCGGCGATGGCCCGCTGCACACGCAATATGGTCCGCTGAAGAATCCCCTTCATAAAGCCTGGCTCGATGCCAGCGCCCAGGCGGGTTATCCACTCACCAGCGATGTCAACGGCTTCCAGCAGGAAGGCATGGGGCGCATGGACATGACCGTGTATAAAGGCACGCGCTGGAGTGCTGCGAATGCCTATCTGCGGCCGGTCCGCCATCGCAAAAATCTGGAGATACGCGCCCAGGCGCTGGCCACGCGCGTGCTGTTCACCGGCGGGCGCGCGAGCGGGGTTGCCTACCGGCAGGGTGATTTGGACAAAACCGCCACGGCCCGGCGTGAGGTGATCCTGGCGGGCGGGCCGATCAACTCGCCGCAGCTGCTTAAACTCTCCGGCATTGGCCCGGCGGCGGAGTTGCGCGCGCATGGGATCGATGTGCTGGCAGACCGCCCCGGCGTGGGCGAGAACCTGCAGGACCATCTGGAGTTTTACTTTCAGGTGGCGTGCAAACAACCGGTGACGCTGTATTCCTCGATGAATCCGCTGGCCAAGGCGATGATCGGCCTGCGCTGGCTGCTGCGCCGCGACGGCCTCGGCGCCACAAATCATTTTGAGAGTTGCGGCTTCATTCGCTCGCGCAGCGGGATTCGCTACCCCAACATCCAGTATCATTTTCTGCCGCTGGCCGTGACATACGATGGCAAATCCCTCGCCACCTGCCACGGGTTCCAACTGCATGTGGGGCCGATGCGCTCGAAAAGCCGTGGCCATGTCAGGTTAAAATCAAACAACCCGCTGGAGAAGCCGGAGATTTTGTTCAACTATATGAGCCACCCAGAGGATTGGGAGGAAATGCGCGCCTGCGTGCGGCTGACGCGCGAGATCGTGGCGCAGAAGGCATTCGATGCGTATCGCGGCGAGGAGATGCAGCCAGGTGCCGGCGTGGTCAGCGATGCGGCGATCGACGATTTCATCCGCGCCAAGGTGGAGAGCGCCTACCATCCCTCCTGCACTTGCAAGATGGGCAGTCCCGAAGACCCGATGGCGGTCGTGGACCCGCAGACCAGGGTGATCGGGGTCGAGGGGCTGCGGATCGTCGATTCCTCGATCATGCCGCGCGTGACAACGGGAAATCTCAACGCGCCAACGATCATGATCGGCGAGAAGGGCGCGGATTTCATTCTTGGCAAGCCGCAGCTCGCGGCTTCCAACGCACCCTATTTCGTGGCGCCAGACTGGGAGCACACGCAACGCTGAAATCCCGGATAAATCCGCCAGACCGTCAAAGCCGCCCGGCTTGCCGACCGGGCGGTTTTTTATGCCCGCGCCATGCCGCGCGGCGGGGTGGATGTCGCATTTATTCAACCCTCGCGCCGAGTTTGTGCGCGCTGGGGGGCGGGCTTGCGGGCAGGCTTCAACTCCAACAAGAGGCAATTATAAATGCAGCGTTTTTCCGCCTTCGCTTTGGTCAAACACGCGCTCTCCGGGCATCAGCGCTGGCAGCCGCAATGGCGCGATGCGACGCCGAAACCGGCCTATGACGCGGTGATTGTCGGCGGCGGCGGGCATGGCCTGGGTGCGGCCTATTACCTGGCCAAGGAGCATGGGCTGCGCAACATCGCGGTGCTGGAAAAAGGTTGGATCGGCGGCGGCAACACCGGGCGCAACACCACCATCATCCGCTCCAATTATCTCTTTGATGAAAGTGCGGCATTGTATGACCACGCGCTGAAGCTCTGGGAGGGGTTGTCGCAGGATATCAACTACAACGTGATGTTCTCGCAGCGCGGCGTGCTGATGCTGGCGCATAACGTGCACGATGAGCAGTCGTTCAAGCGCCATATCCATGCCAACCGGCTGAACGGCGTGGACAATGAATGGCTGACCCCCGCGCAGGCCAAGGAGTTCTGCCCGCCTTTGAATATTTCCAGCAATATGCGTCATCCGGTTCTGGGGGCCGCGTTGCAGCGGCGCGCGGGCACCGCGCGGCACGACGCCGTGGCCTGGGGCTATGCGCGCGCGGCGGATGCGCTGGGTGTCGACATTATCCAGAACTGCGAGGTCACCGCCATCCACCGCGATGCGTTCGGCCATGTCAGCGGCGTTGCCACCAGCCGCGGCGAGATCGCGACCCGCAAGATCGGCGTCTCAGCGGCCGGCAACAGCTCGGTGATGATGGGCATGGCCGGGCTGCGCATGCCGCTGGAGAGTTTTCCGTTGCAGGCGCTGGTCTCCGAGCCGATCAAACCGATTTTCCCTTGCGTGGTGATGTCCAACACCATCCATGCCTACATGAGCCAGTCCGACAAGGGCGAATTGGTGATCGGCGCGGGAACGGATGCCTATACCTCCTACACCCAGCGCGGCGCGCTGCATATTTCCGCGCATACGCTGGAGGCGATCTGCGAATTATTCCCCGATTTCCGGCGCATGCGGATGCTGCGCAACTGGGGCGGTATCGTCGATGTCACGCCTGACCGCTCCCCGATCATCGCCAAAACCCCGGTGCCGGGCCTGTATGTGAATTGCGGCTGGGGCACGGGCGGCTTCAAGGCGACGCCAGGGGCCGCGCATCTGTTCGCCTGGACCATCGCCCGCGACGAGCCGCACGCGATCAACGCGCCCTTCAACCTCGAACGCTTCGCGCGCGGCATGCTGATCGACGAAGCCGCCGCCGCCGCCGTGGCGCATTAGTTTCAAATTTTTCCGTAAAGGCCGTAAATATGCTGCTGATTACTTGCCCTTTCTGCGGACCGCGCCCCGAGCTGGAATTCGGCTATGCCGGTGAGGCGCATGTGGTGCGCGCGCAGGACCCGCGTGAAGTTTCTGATTTGCAATGGACCGAATATCTCTACCAGCGCAGCAATGTGCGCGGGGTGCATGCCGAGCGCTGGCGCCACGCGCATGGCTGCGCGCAGTTCTTCAACGCCCTGCGTGACACCACGACCGATCATTTTGTCGCGACCTACCGGATCGGCGAGCCCAGACCGGATGCGGCGGTGGAGGCGGGCCGATGAGCCAGAATTTCCGTCTCCCAACCGGCGGGCGCGTCAACCGTGCCAAAACAATCAACTTCACGTTTGACGGCAGGCGCATGAGCGGGCTGGAGGGCGATACGCTGGCCTCGGCGCTGCTGGCCAATGGCGAGCATCTTGCCGGGCGCTCGTTCAAATATCATCGTCCGCGCGGGATTTTATCGGCGGGCGCCGAGGAGCCGAATGCGCTGGTGGGCGTGGGCGCCGATGAGGGGCATTACAGCCCGAACCTGCGCGCCACGCAGGTAGAGCTGTTCGAGGGGCTGGTGGCGGAAAGCCAGAACCGCTCGCCCTCGCTGCGGTATGACTGGGCGGGTGTGAACAATCTGATCTGGCGTTTCATTCCCGCGGGTTTCTACTACAAAACCTTCATGTGGCCGCGCGGTGCGTGGACCAAATTTTTCGAGCCCCGCATCCGCGCGATGGCCGGGCTGGGCCGCGCGCCGCGGGCGCCTGATGCCACGACCTATGCGCAGCGCTACGCGCATTGCGATGTGCTGGTCGTCGGCGCTGGCCCGGCCGGGCTGGCGGCGGCGCTGGCGGCGGTGCAGGGCGGGCAACGGGTGATCCTCTGTGATGAACAGAATGAACTCGGCGGCTCCCTGCTCAGCGAGACGGACGCCGCGATTGACGGCATCCCGGCGGTGCGCTGGCTGAGCGAGACCATCGCGCAGCTGCGGTCGGCGGGCTCGGTGCAAATCCTGACCCGCACCACCGCCTTCGGCTATTTCCCGCATAACATGCTGGGCCTGGTGGAGCGCCTCACCGACCATCTGCCCGGCGCCGCCAGCGGGCCGCGCGAGCGGCTCTGGCAGGTGCGCGCCAAGCAGGTGGTGCTGGCGGCAGGCGAGATCGAGCGTCCGCTCGTGTTCCCCGATAACGACCGCCCCGGCATCATGCTGGCCGGCGCGGCGCGGATATATGCCAGCCGCTACGGCGTGAAACCCGGCCAGCGGGCCGTCATCGTCACCGCGCATGACAGCGCCTACCGCGCCGCGCTGGCACTCTACCAGGCTGGGGTCGGCATTGCCGCCATTGCCGATGTGCGGGCCAATCCGCAGGGCGGCTGGGTGGATCTGGCGCGCAAGGCCGGTCTGCCAGTGCGCGCGGGCTGCACCATCACCGGCACCAGCGGGCGGTTGCGCGTAACCGGGGCAGACCTCGCGCCGCTCGCGGCGGATGGTACGGTTGGCGCGTCCGAGCGGGTGAGCTGCGACCTGCTGTTGATGTCGGGCGGGTTCACCCCCAGTGTGCATCTGTTCTCGCAGAGCCGGGGCAAGCTGGTTTACGATGAAGCCCTGGGCGCCTTCGTGCCCGGCGCCCCGGCGGAGGATTGCTGGGTGGCCGGTGCGTGCCGTGGCGTGTCGCTGCTCAGCGAGGTTCTGGCCGATGGTTTCGCCAAGGGCGCCAGCGCGGCGCGGGCGGCGGGCGGCGGGCCGGTGCCCGCGCGCAGCTTTGCCACCACTCAAGCCCCCGCCACCGGCGGCGGCTTTGCGGGTGCGCTGCCGCACGGCAAAAATCCCGCATCGGTGCGCGCCTTCGTCGATTTCCAGAACGATTCGACCGCCAAGGACATCAAGCTCGCCATCAGCGAGGGGCTGCGCTCGATCGAGCACATCAAGCGCTACACCACCACCGGCATGGCGACCGACCAGGGCAAGATCTCGAACATGAACGCGCTTGGCATCGCGACCGATGTTCTGGCCCGCCCGATCGCGCAGATCGGCACCACCACCTTCCGCATGCCCTACACCCCAACAACCTTCGGCGTGTTTGCGGGCTATGCGCGCGGCGATTTGTTCGACACCGTGCGCCGCACCCCCGTGCATCATTGGGCGCAGGCGCAGGGCGCGGTGTTTGAGGATGTGAGCCTGTGGAAGCGCGCCCGCTACTTCCCGCTGCCGGGTGAGGACATGCACCAGGCCGTGGCGCGCGAGTGCCGCGCGGTGCGCGCCGCCGCCGGGATTTTCGATGCCTCGACGCTGGGCAAAATCGAAGTGGTGGGCCCCGATGCGGCGGAGTTTCTCAACCGCATGTATGTGAACGCCTGGAGCAAGCTCAAGCCCGGGCGCCTGCGCTATGGCCTGCTGTTGCGTGAGGATGGCTTCATCCTCGACGACGGGGTGATCGGCCGGATGAGCGATGAGTGCTTCCATGTCACCACCACGACCGGCGGCGCCGCGCGGGTGCTCACCATGATGGAGGATTACCGCCAGACCGAATTCCCCGAGCTGAAGGTATGGCTGACCTCGACCACCGAGCAATGGGCGGTGATCGCGTTGCAAGGGCCCAAGGCGCGCGAAATTCTCGCCCCCTTCGTGGAGGGCGCGGATATTTCGCACGCGGCGATGCCGCATATGAGCGTGGTGGAATGCCGCGTCGCCGGGGTGCCCGCGCGGTTGTTCCGTGTCAGCTTCACCGGCGAGCTGGGTTTTGAGATCAACGTCCCCGCTGATTACGGCCGCGCCGTCTGGGAGGCGATCTTCGCCGCCGGCCAACCGGCCGGGCTGGTGGCCTACGGCACGGAGACCATGCATGTGCTACGCGCCGAGAAGGGCTACATCATCGTCGGCCAGGAGACCGACGGCACCGTAACCCCTGACGATGCCGGGTTGAGCTGGGCCATTGGCAAGGCAAAGCCTGATTTCGTCGGCAAGCGCGCCCTGGCCCGCGCGGGCATGGGCGAGGGCGTGCAGCGCAAGCAACTGGTCGGCCTGCTCACGGACGACCCGCAGGTTGTGTTGGAGGAAGGCGCGCAGCTGGTCGCCGATCCGGCGCAGCCGCCGCCGATGACGATGCTGGGCCATGTCACCTCCTCCTATTGGAGCGCCACGCTCAATCGTTCCATGGCGCTCGCCCTGGTTAAAAACGGCCGCGCCCGCATTGGCGAAACGCTCCATGTGCCAATGCCGGGCCGGGTCATCCGTGTGACCATCACCGGACCGGTTTTCTACGATGCTGAAGGGATCAAGCTAGATGGCTGAAACAATGGCGCGCCTGCACCCGCTGGCCGCGGTTAAAACCGTGGCGGACGCGCATTTGCTGGCGCAGGGGCCGATGGGCCGGTTCTCCTTGCGTCTGGCGGCCAACGCCGCGCCTGCGCCGCTCGGCGCGCTGGGGCTGAGCCTGCCGCTGGCGCCCTGCCGGGCTGCCCAGTCGGAAACCGCCGCCGCTCTCTGGCTGGGGCCGGGCGAGTGGCTGCTGCTCACCGCGCCGGAACGCGCATCGGCGGTTGAAGCCGCGTTGCGCGCGGAGCTTGCGGGGCAGGCGTTCTCTCTGGTCGAGATCAGCCATCGCCAGACCGGCCTCAGCCTCTCCGGTCCGCGCGCGGCGCAACGCCTCAACGCCGGTTGCCCGCTGGACCTTGATCTCGCGAGCTTCCCGGTTGGCATGTGCACCCGCACCGTGTTCGCCAAGGCCGAGATCGTGCTCTGGCGCACCGGGGTTGAGGCCTTCCACATCGAGGTCTGGCGTTCCTTCGTGCCGTATCTGTGGGAGCTGCTCGTGATCGTGGGAGCCGAAACCTCATGATCAGCGTTTTCGAGCTTTTCAAGGTCGGCATTGGCCCGTCCTCGTCGCACACGATGGGACCGATGCGCGCGGCGCGCAATTTCACCGAGGCATTGCGCGAGGGCGGCCTGCTCGCGGCCACGGCGCGTGTGCGCACCGAGCTGCTCGGCTCCCTGGCCTGGACCGGCGAAGGTCACGGCAGCGGCAAGGCGGTTATTTTGGGTCTGGCGGGTGAAATTCCCGAGGAGATCGACCCGTCGCACGGCGAGGCGCTGATCCTCTCGGCCACGGCCGCTGGCCGGCTGCGCCTGGGCGGGACACATGAGCTTGCCTTTGTTCCTGAACAAGACATCATTTTTGACCGCCACTCCCCCACGCCGCGCCACCCCAACACACTCAGCTTCAGCGCCTATGCCGCGGATGGCGCGTTGTTGCTGGCGCAGCGCTGGTGCTCCGTGGGGGGCGGTTTCGTGCTGCCCGAGGATGCGCCGGATGCCCCCGCGCAAGGGATGCAGGCGGTGCCTTATCCTTTCAACTCCGGTGCGGCGCTGCTGCGGCTGGGAAAATCGAGCGGCCTGCCGATTGCAGATATGGTTCTCGCCAATGAAACCGCCCTGCGCCCGCATGCGGAGGTGATAAATTATCTTGATCGCATCATTGATGTGATGATGGAGACGATTGACCGCGGCATGCACGGGCAGGGGATATTGCCCGGCTCGCTCAAAGTGCACCGCCGCGCCGCCGGTCTGCGGGAAAAGCTGGAGGCCGATGTGGGGCTGAACAACCTGGCGCCGCATGCGATC
>JAJZCG010000106.1 GCA_021846225.1 Pseudomonadota bacterium
CGCCGCCAGCCAGAACAACGGCATGCCGGGCGTGCGCATCTCGCCGCCGCCAGCCGGGGGGCAGGATGTGGAAATCTCGGGTTTTCGCGCGGATGGCTGGATGAACGCCGAGGGCGACGCGGCCCTGGTGCGCATCCGCAAGGGACCGGCGCAGGTGCTTGTGACCGTGTATCAACTGCCCAACATGCCTGATGCAGCGCCTAAACTGCATGTGCGCCAGCTGGCCACCGCCGCCGACGCGCCAGTGGCCGCCGCACCGGCGCCCGCTGCGGCGCCTGCTGAGGTGCCCGCTCCGGCCGCGCCTGAGGCGATGGACATGATGGCCCATATTCAGACGCGCGGCGATGTCGGCGCAAAGTTCGGCACATGGCTGGGCGAGCGCGGCAGCCAGAATTGGATCGAGGGGTTTGCGCTCAGTGCGCCGGAGGGGATCAACCCGGCGGATCTATCATACCAGGCCGTGCTTGGCCGCGGCTGGCTCTCCCCCTGGGTGGAAGCCGGGCAGTATTGCGGCTCGCGCGGGATGGCTCTGCCGCTGCTCGGTCTGCGCATCCGCCTGAGCGGCGAGGCTGCGGAGAATTATGAGGTGAGCTGCTCGGCCAGCTTCGTCGGCGGCACCAATGCGGGGCCTGCGGGCAATGATGAGACCTGCGAGGGCGATACCCTGGCGCCGCTGGAGGCTTTCCTGATTACCCTGACCCCGCGCACCCGCCGGGGGGGCAAGACAAAACGCTGACCGCACCGTGAACTTTCTCTTCGTCCACCAGAATTTTCCTGGCCAGTATCTGCACCTCGTGCGCAGCCTGATCGCCGATAACGAGGCGTGTGAGGGTACGCACCAGATTCTGTTCATGACCGAACCGAATCTCAACAACATAACGGGGGTACGCAAGGTCACGTATTCAAAGCCCCCGTCCATTTCGGCCAGCGTGCATCTGGATGCGCGCGAATTCGAGATGGCGACCCGCCGGGGGCAGGCGGCTTATCAAGGGGCGTTGCAGATCAAGGCGCTCGGCTTCAAGCCGGATATCATCATCGGCCATCACGGCTGGGGGGAAATGCTCAACCTGGTGGATGTGTTCCCCGGCGTGCCGATCCTCGGGTATTTTGAATTCTACTACCGCATCCTTGGCACGGATGTGAATTTCGATCCGGAATTTCCGATGGCGGAGTCGCGGTTTTCAGCCGTGCGCGGCAAAAACGCCGTGAACCTGCTGGCGCTCGCGCTGGAGCAGTACGGCCAGGCGCCGACACGCTGGCAGCTTGGCACCTATCCTGAATGGGCGCGCAAGCAGATCCGTCTGATCGAGGAGGGGGTGAACCTCGATATCTGCAAGGCCAATCCGGCGCTGCGCAAAAACACCGTTACGGTGGGCGCGCTGAGCGTGACGCCGAAACAGAAGCTGATCACCTATGTCGCGCGCAATCTGGAGCCTTACCGGGGATTCCATACTTTCATGCGCGCGCTGCCGGCTATTTTGGCGGCGCGGCCGGATGTGGTGGTGTCCATCGTCGGCGGCGATGAGATCAGCTATGGCGCGCCCGCGGCGGCGGGCACCTGGCGCGAGGTGATGATGCGCGAATTGGGTGAAAAAATAGACCTCAGCCGCGTGCATTTCATGGGCAAGGTGCCCTACGAGGACCATCTGACGCTGTTGCAGCGCTCGGACGCGCATGTTTATCTGTCTTATCCGTTCGTGGCATCATGGTCGTTGCGCGAGGCGATGGCGGTGGGCTGCGTCGTGGTCGGCGGCGATACCGAGACGGTGACCGAATTTGTGAAGCATGAGGAAAACGGGCTGGTGGTGCCCACGCTGGACCATGACGCGCTGGCCGGAACGGTGCTGCATATTTTGCAGGACCCCAAAAAAGCCGAGCGGTTGCGGGCCGGGGCGCGGGCGTTTGCGGAAAAATACCTCGGCATGGACGATTATCTCGCCCGTTACCGCGCGTATATCGAGGAGATCACCGGCAAGACGTTGCTGCCCGCGCAAGCGAAAGCAGAGAAAGCCGTGAAAACCGCAAGGACGGGCAAGACGGTGAAAGCCGTGAAGAAATAATTCTTCCGGGGCCAAGTGTCATTCCCGGCGGCACTTGATATAAGGCGGGCATGTCAACAAATCCCGCCTGCCCGCAATGCTCCATGGAAAACACCTATCCGGACGGCGCGAATTACGTTTGCGCCGACTGCGGCTACGAATGGCCGATGCAGGAGGCTGGCGGAACGGATGCCAGCGCCGATGATCGCGATGTGGTGAAAGATTCCAACGGCAACGTGCTGGCCGATGGTGATTCCGTGGTGCTGATCAAGGATTTGAAGGTGAAGGGCTCCTCCACCACGCTGAAGGTCGGCACCAAGGTGAAGAGCATCCGGCTTGTGGGCGGGGACCATGAGGTGGACTGCAAGATGGATGCTGGCAATTTCATGCTGAAAGCCTGCTACCTGCGCAAGGTGTGAGGCGGCAGGGGCACGCGGCCCCTGCCCTGCCCGCATCAGGAATGCGTGAAATGCGCCGGGCGCTTCTCGACGAAGGCGGCCATGCCTTCCTTCTGGTCGTTGGTGGCGAATTGCGAGTGGAACAGGCGGCGCTCAAAAAAGATACCTTCATGCAACGAAGATTCAAACGCGCGTGAAACGGTTTCCTTGGTCATCATGGCGATCGGCTTGGACATGCCGGCGATGGCCGCGGCGGTCTTCAGCGCCTCTTCCAGGAGCTGGTCAGCGGGGATGATGCGCGCCACGAGGCCGGCGCGCTCAGCTTCCTCAGCGCCCATCATGCGCCCGGTGAGGCACATGTCCATCGCCTTCGCCTTGCCGACGGCGCGGGTGAGCCGCTGCGAACCGCCCATGCCGGGCATGATGCCGAGCTTGATCTCGGGCTGGCCAAATTTGGCGGTGTCGGCCGCCAGCAGAATGTCGCACATCATCGCCAACTCGCAGCCGCCGCCCAGCGCGAAACCGGCCACCGCCGCGATGAGCGGGGTACGCAACGCGGTCAACCTGTCCCAGGTGGAGAAGAAATCGCTCAGATAGGCCTCCATATAGGTCTTGCTCTGCATTTCCTTGATGTCCGCCCCGGCGGCGAAGGCCTTGGCGGAGCCGGTGATGAGGATGGCGCCGGTCTCGTTTGAGCGATCAAACGCCTCGGCGGCGGTGACCAGCTCGTTCATCAACTGGCTGTTTAGCGCGTTGAGCGCCTGCGGGCGGTTGAGCGTGATCTGGCCGACGCGGCCCTTCTGTTCGGCGATGATGGTCTCATAGCTCATGGTGAGGCTCCTTCCTGAAGCTTGGTTTTTAGGAAAATCCCGGCGCGTTGCAGATCCTGCGCGGTGGTGATCTTGAAATTATCTTCCGAACCGGGGACCATTTCAACCGGCATGCCCAGATGCTCGGCGATCATGCAATCATCAGTGAACTCGATCCCCAGCCCTTGCACCTGGCGGTGCGCGGCCAGAATGGCGGCGTAGCCAAAGCCCTGCGGCGTTTGCGCGCGGTAGAGATTGGCGCGGTCCACCGTGGCGGTGACGCGGCCGTTCTCCACGCGCTTGAGCGTATCGGCCAGGGGTACGCCAGCCAGCGCGCAGGGGGAGCGTTGCAGCGCATCCAGCACGGCGGAAATGGTGGCATGGGTGATGAAGGGGCGCACCGCGTCGTGGATCAGCACATTCGCGGGGTTCAGCGCGGCGATCCCCTCCAGCCCCAGGCGCACCGAATCCTGCCTTGCTGCGCCGCCCAACAGCGGCGGGAGGATGTTCAGCCCCGCGGTGGCGGCGGTGTAGAGCGCCGCATCATCGGGGTGGATGAGCACCTGCACCGCGCCGATGCGCGGATGCGAGGCCAGGGCCTGGATGGTGTGGCGCAGGATGGGTTGCCCCGCCAGCGGCAGATATTGCTTGGGCAGCGGCCCGCCAAGGCGGTAACCACGGCCGGCGGCGACGATGATCGCGATGTTCATGCTTGTCCCTGCGGCGAAATGAGCGGAAAATCCATCCTGGATAAGCACGCGGCGGAAAACAGTTCAACGATGCGGAGGCGCGGATGCGGGCGAAACTCTACGGGCATCGCGGGGCGCGGGGCGAGCGGCCGGAAAATACGCTGGAGGGCTTTGCCTACGCGCGGGCGCGCGGCCTCGCCGGGATCGAGACCGACATCGCCATGACCGCGGATTTTGTGCCGGTGCTGCATCATGACGCCGCGCTGGCGGGCGGCGCGCTGATAAAGGATTTGAACGCCGCCGATCTGCCGGGGTTTATCCCCACATTGGCGCAGGCCCTGCGCGCGGTGCCTGGCGTGGAATGGCTGCTGGAGGTGAAAACATTTCCAGACCAGCCCGGCTTGTCGCACGCCCCGGCGCTGATGGTGGAGAAAATCCTGCCCGTGCTGGAGGGGCTGGCGCTGGCGCGGCTGCGCATATTGGCGTTCGACTGGGCGGTGCTCCGCGCGGTGGCGGCCAGCGCGCCCGATTTGCCGCGCGTGTGCCTGACCTCGCCGGACACGGCGGCGGCGCGCGAACTCTGGTGGGGAGCCGGGTTCAGCGGCATGACGGTCCCGCAGGCGGTGGCGGCCAGCGGCGCCTGGGGCTGGGCCGGATTGCACGAGGCCATGGCGGATTCGCAGATTGCCGAAGCCCGGGCACTGAATTTGCAGCTATTTGCCTGGACGGTGAACGCGGAGCAGGATTTTCACCGCCTCGCGCCGCTGGTTGACGGGATTATCACCGATTATCCATCACGGTTTGCCGGAGCGGGCACAAAACTTTAACGCATGCGGGGTTTTATAGGATGGGGGGGTATGTTATCAGGCGGCATGACCCATACCGTGCGCGGCAAACAAAAACTCCTGGCGCGCGTGCGACGAATCAAAGGCCAGGTTGAGGCCATTGAACGCACGCTGGAGGCCGAGGCTGGCTGTGAGCAGGTGATGCACCTGATCGCGGCGGTGCGCGGGGCCACCGCCGGGCTGATGGCCGAGGTGGTGGAGGAGCATGTGCTGACACATCTGGTCGACCCTGAAAAACACCCTGGCGCACTGAACACCGAAGGCGCTGAGCAATTGCTCGACGTGATCCGAACCTATCTGAAATGAGATTGCCATGACCGAGAGCAGCCCGAACGCCGCCGTCCATGACCATGTGTTTTTGGGCGGCACCCACGCGCAGAACGAGCGCCGCACCTGGATTGTGATCTGGCTTTGCGCCGCCATGATGGTGCTGGAGATCGCGGGCGGGTGGTGGTTCGGCTCAATCGCGCTGGTGGCCGACGGGTTGCACATGAGCACCCATGCGGGCGCCCTGTTGCTGGCGGCGCTGGCCTACACCTTTGCCCGCAAGCATGCGCATGATCCGCGATTTTCCTTTGGCACCGGCAAATTCGGCGACCTTGCCGGGTTCACCTCCGCGATCATCCTCGGCATGATCGCGCTGTTGATCGGCTTTGAGGCGGTGCGCCGGTTTTTCGCGCCGGTGCCGATCCATTTTAATCAGGCGATCCCGATTGCTGTGCTGGGGCTGATCGTGAACGTGGTCAGCGCCTGGCTGCTGAGCGGGGGGCATAGCCATGGGCATGATCACGGGCATAGCCATGGGCATGACCACGGGCACGGGCATGACCACGGACATGACGAAGTGCGGCGCCTGGATACGCAAAACGGCTCACTGAGTCTGGAGATTTTCGAGGAGGGCGTGCCGCCTTGCTTCCGGCTGTATGCCGGCACGGCCCCCCTGCCCGCCAACGCGCGGATCGAGATTTTGCGCCCCGATGGCCGTGCCGAAACCTTCACCATGCTCTCACGCGGCGGCTATCTGGAGTCAGCCGAGGAGATCCCCGAGCCGCATGAGTTCAGCGCCACCGCGCATATCAACGGCGAGAGCCACACGGTCCTCTACGCCGAACACCAGCACGCGCACGAGAAAGCCGGGCGCGACAACAACATGCGCGCGGCCCTTGTGCATGTGATGGCTGATGCCGCCGTCTCGGTGCTGGTGATCATCGGCCTGTTCACGGCGAAGCTGTTTGGCCTGATGTGGATGGACCCGCTGGCCGGTATCGTCGGCGCCTGCGTCATCGCGAGCTGGGCCGTGGGGCTGGTGCGCGACACCGGGGGCATTCTGCTCGACATGACCCCCGACCAGGACATGGCGCAAACCATGCGCCAGACCATCGAGGAGGGCGGCGACGAGTTGGCCGACCTGCACCTCTGGCGCCTGGGGCCGGGGCATCTGGGCGCCATTGTGGCGGTGACCACCAGCCAGGGCCGCGACGCGGAATATTACCGCCTCCGCCTGCAGCGTTTCCGCGCGCTCTCGCACCTGACGGTGGAAGTGCGCCAGGCGGTTTAGTCTTTGTTCGCCACCAGGGTGAAATTGACCCCGGCGTTGAGCGCCACCCAGTCGCCAGTGGCCCAGCTGCCCTGGCCGACGCCGTAATCAGTGCGCTTGAGCGTGATCTGCCCCTTGGCCACGGCCTGATTGCCGGTGACGGCCAGTGAGAACGGCAGGGTGAGCTTCTGGCTGATGCCGCGAATCGTGAGCGTGCCGGTGGTCTGGTAGTTCGCCCCGCCCTCGGGCGTGAAGCCTGTGGCCTCGAACACCGCCTGGGGGAAGGCTTTCGCGTCTAACCAGTCAGCGCCGGGGAGCGCTTCGTCGCGCTGGGTGTCGCCGGTTTTGGCGCTCGATGTGGCGATGGTGATTTTTATATGCGCGGCCTGGGGCGCTGCCGGGTCGAAGCTGATCTGCGCGCTCCATTGCCCGAATGTGCCCTGGAAGGGCGCGCCGGTCTGCACGCCGGAGAAGCCCAGCGTGCTTTGCGCGGGCACCATCGCCCAGTTGGCGGCAAGCGCCGGGGAGGAGGCGAGCGCGAACAGCGCCAGCCCGGAGAAGAGGCGTTTCATTGGGACATCCTTGGTTAAAGGAAAGGAAGCATCCGGCGCAGAATGCCGTCGCGCAGAAGGAAATGGTGGCGCAGGGCGGCGGCGGCGTGCAGGCCGAGCAAGCCCATGAGCACGAATGCCAGCCGCGTATGCACGAAGGTGGCGATGGCATCAGCCAGCTTGTTGCCCGCGAAGCCAACGAGACCG
>JAJZCG010000017.1 GCA_021846225.1 Pseudomonadota bacterium
GGCCGCGCGAGGAATATTACCTGCTACTGCTCACCGCCACGCTCGGCGCCGCGCTGCTGCCGGCCAGCGTCCACTTCGCCTCGTTTTTCCTCGGGCTCGAAACCCTCAGCATCTCGCTGCTCGGACTGATCGCCTATGCCAGCCCGCGCGAGGAGTCGGCGGAGGCAGGGATCAAATATCTCATCCTCGGCGGCGCCTCCTCCGCCTTCCTGCTGTTTGGCATGGCGCTGATCTATGCCGATCTCGGCACCATGTCCTTCGCCCAGATCGGCGCGCTGGTCCGCGCGGGAGATCCGCACGATCTCTTCCGCCTGGTAGGTGGCGCCATGATTTTAACCGGCGTTGGCTTCAAACTCTCGCTGGTGCCGTTCCATATGTGGACGCCCGATATCTATGAGGGCGCGCCAGCGCCGGTCACGGCCTTCATCGCGGTGGTTTCGAAAATCGCCGTATTCGCGGTGATCCTGCGCTATTTCATCCTCGCAGGCGGCGAGGCCAGCGCCTCGCTGCGCACGGGGCTGGCCACGATCGCGATCCTCTCCATGCTCGGCGGCAATCTGCTCGCGCTGATGCAGAACAATGTGAAACGCCTGCTCGCTTATTCCTCGATCGCGCATCTCGGCTATCTGCTGGTTGCCTTTTTGGCCGGGGGAGCGCTCGGCAACGAGGCGGCCGCCTATTATCTCGCCGCCTATGCCGTCACCAGCCTCGGCGCCTTTGGCATCGTCGCCCAGCTCAGCACGCCTGGGGCGGGCCGCGACGCCGACCGGATGGAGGATTATCACGGCCTCTTCCGTACCCGCCCGTTTCTGGCAAGCAGCCTCGCCCTGATGATGCTCTCCCTCGCCGGATTGCCGCCGACCATGGGCTTCATCGGCAAGTTCTACCTCATCGCCTCGGGTGTTGGCGCCGGATTGTTCTGGCCGGTGGCGGCGCTCGTGCTTGGCAGCGTAATCGGCATTTATTATTACCTGCGCGTGCTGGTTGCGATGGCGATGCCGGTGCCAGCCGCGCACAGCGCCGCCCCGCCGGTCAGGCCGCCGTTGTTTGGCAATGTGGTGATTGCGGTGCTTCTGGCGCTGTTGCTGTTGCTCGGCACCTACCCGGCGCCTGCAATCGCGCTGATCCGTTTGACCGCCGGCGCGGTGGCCGGGTGAATCCGGTGCTTCTACCGCAGTGCATTTTGCATGGCTGAACTGTGCTCTCAAGCCTTGATGTGCTGGATCGGGCGCTAAAAAAAGCGCATAATCATTTCAAGATGGCCCTCATGCCTCGTGCCGAACATGTTGATATCAGGCACTATCTTCAGGACCGGCCATCTGGACAGGGTATCAGCATTGTTCGTGCCCGCGCGGCACGCAAGCTGATGGTTTAAATAGTTTCGGCACGAAATGCGGAGAAACGATTATGACAACCATCCGGCAGATTCTCGACCAGAAGGGGTGGAATCTGATTACGCTTAGGCTTGATCAGATGATTCCTGAAGTAGCGCGGTTTCTTTCCGCCAAACGGATTGGCGCGGCGCCGGTGGTTGACGATAATGGGCGCATGGCCGGGATGCTCTCCGAGCGCGATGTTATGCGTCTGGTCGGAGAGATCGGCAACGATATCAGAACGCGGACGGCGGCGGATGTAATGACCGACCTGATCGCCTTCTGTACACCCGAGAGCACCATCCTGGACGCAATGCTGCTGATGACCAACAAGCGTTGCCGCCATCTGCCGGTTTTCGAAAATGGAGAGCTGGTGGCGATTGTGAGCATCGGCGATCTCGTGAAGGCGCGGCTGGAAGAGGCTGAGTTCGAAGTCGCCTCGCTGCGGGCTTATATAACGTCCTAAATTGTGCCTGCATAAGTTATCGATTCACCCGGCCACTCGATTTTTGTAGAATGCCCTCACATTGACGGGAGGGCAGCCTTGGAGCGGGCGGCCTTTTTGGCGGAGATGGATGCGAGCGCGATGCTGGGTGACCTGCTGCACGGCAAGGAGTGCGATCTCTGGGGTGACCAAGCATAGCAGGGCTAGGTCATCAAAGAGAGGGGCGGCGTTCGAGAGCCGCCCGTGTGCGAACCCGCGGGGCTGGCTGGATTGTGGGATTTTTGCTCCTGTCCGGGTTCGCTGCTTCTGGCTTCGGATGCGGTGATCAGGGGATTCTTCCGCTTGATGAACGGGTTGCGGATGCGGCGATATCGGCAATCGATCGGAACAGCACCAGCGCATCATCTTTCGACGGCAGAAAACCCCGGCGGCGCCAGAACGCCGCGGAGTCATCATCAACGGCATTGACGATGAACGCCCGCCCGCCGATCAGCGCGGCGCCATTCACGCTGCGGGCCAGGGCATGGTTGAACAATCCCAGGCCAATCCCCTGCCCACCCCAAGCATGGTCCGTCGCGAGTTGCCCGAGCAGAATACACGGCACCGGGTTCGGCGGTTGTCCCGTGCGGATCGCGCGCGGCAGGCTGGCTGGCACAATGGCGGTGGGTGCCAAACCGTAATAGCCAACCACCCTGCCCTGCACATGGACAGCCATGACCACGGTAAACCCCTTTTGCTGGCTGGCCAGCGCCCGGGTCTTCAACCAATGGTCAAGCGAAGACTTGCCGCAGGAAAATTGGGATACATCGTGACCGGCATTTAGCAGTTCGGGTGCGGAGAGCGATGCCTTCGCCATCAGCGCTTTGCCGTTTCCTTCTTCCACGGCGCCCGGCGGCGAAGGGATGCCACCATTTCCGGCACGGGTTCCGCAGGGGCGGAGACGGCCTGCATAAAGGCATCAAACCCTTCTGCGCTCATACGCACCAGCGCGCGCTCCATGAGCACTTCCTCAGCGGCCCGCACCGCGGCCTCACGCATAAAATCCGTGCGCGAGCGCCCGCGCAAATCAGCCGCACGGTCGATAATGGCGATGTCACCTTCTGGCAGCCGCATCGAGAGCGGATGGTCCTTGCGCTTGGGCGTGGCGGTCATGGCTGTGGCTTTTGTCATCGGGTATAGATCGCGGTAGTGCTTTATACAATACAATGCCCTTCCATCATCATCTATGCCGCCTCGGAACACCCGCTCCCGTTTTTCACCGCTATGGGCGCAAGCGAGGGCAGCGCGGCGCACACATCCACCGAACACGCCATCCTGCGGATGGACGCATATGGGTTGGCCCTGCCAGATTAACCCGGCACGGCCGCACGCGATGCTCCCTGGTGCCGGCGCTCGGTAAAGTCTGGATCAACCCCCGCTGAAAATGGTGGATTACCCTGCGTGGCCGCGAACACGGGGAGCAATGTGGCCACCAACTGGGTCCCAAAGGTGCTGCTCATGGGTGCCCCGCTGAGGAACAGCCGGTAGTAGATCGGACCAAGCAGTAAGTCGGTAACCACTTCCGGGTCGAGATCAGCGCGTAATTCGCCGCGGGCGATGCCCCTCGCCACGAGTACGCTTACCTCTGCCACTCGCCGGCTGACAACTTTTTCACGGTAGACGCTCGCCAGATGAGGATCCGCAGCGATTTCAGGGACTAGCCCCTTCATGACCATTCCCATGACAGTGGTGGTCATTAGGCTGACCGTCTTGTCGACCAGTTTGGTAAGTTCGGCCACAGTGCCGCCGAGATAGGGCTGGGTGCTGACATCCTCCAGCATATCCAACAGTACTGCCAGAGCGAGGTCAGTCTTAGAGCGGTAGCGACGATAGATGGTGGTCTTTGCCACCCCTGCGCGTTCCGCAACCCCCTCCACGGTTAAAGCTCCGAACCCTCTCTCCCCGAGCAATGAGCGGGTCGCATCCAATACCGCGCGCTCGCTGCGAAAACGGCGCCGCGCAGAGGCGGAAGGAAGTTCTGGCGCTACAGCCTCGCGGCTTTCAGCTTGGTCAGTTTTTTGGCGTTGCATTTGCATTGACACATCTTAGCACATCGCCTATACGCTACGCAACGTAGCGTTTTAATATGTTCACCGCGCACCACATGCCCGCGACCGGGCTGTTGGTCCAGCGCTTCATCAGACGCTGCCGAACCAGAACCGAAGAGGTTAGCAATGTCACAGCAATCGACCAGCCAAAACAGGATCAGCTCGAAACTGGCGATCGAGTATCCAGATTTCGATACTCTGCCTGAAGCAGTCAGGAAGAAATTCGAGGGCCTGCCGACTAAGGTAAATTTCTTCAAAATGATGGGTTACAGCGCGGGCACGTTCATCCCCATTATTGATCTTACCAACGCTATTTTCAAAGATTTGACACTCTCCGATTACCACAAGGAGTTGTTTGTGCTGATGGTCGGCGCGCATGAACGCGCAGATTACGAATGGGAACAGCATGTTTCCATCTCGCGCGCGGCGGGCGTGAATGACGATCAATTCGTTGCAATTGCTGAAAACCGTCTTGAAGATGCCGCGGTTTTCAACGAACGCGAGCGCGTGTTTCTGCGGTTTGGCAAAACCATTCTTCGGGAAGGCAAGGCACCGGCGGTTCTGTTCAAGCATGCGCTCGAACATTTCAATGTTCAGGAACTCGCCGACGCCATGATCGTTATTGGATATTATAGGATGATCTCAGGTTTCATCCAGACCTTTAACCTTCCCATTGATCCTCAGGAGGATGGAAATTGGGTCAAAGGATGATGCCGGGCGCAACACTCTTTGTCATAGGACATAAGTCATGAGCAAAAAAATCGGTTTTGTCGGCTTGGGAACGATGGGTTTTCCCATGGCCATTAATCTCAAGAAAGCGGGCTTCGAAGTCGTCGGCTATGATGCCTTCAAAGGCGTCTATGAGAAGGCTAGGTCCGCTGGGATCACCATGGTCGAGACGCTCAAAGAAGTTGCCGAGCAGTCCGGCGAAGCGGTTATCTCGATGGTGCGCGATTATGCGCAGAATGTGGAGGTGATTCTTGGGAAAGATGGGCTCCTGGCGGCGCAGTCCAAGGGCAAGACGATCATCGTGATGAGCACGCTAGACCCTGAAACGATGAACGGCCTTGGTGAAAAGGTCCAGAAGGAGAGTGACTTTACGCTCATCAGCGCTGCGGTAAGCGGTGGCCGCTCGGGCGCGGAAGCCGGAACATTGTCGATCATGACGTCGGGATCTGAAGTGATCGTCAAAAGCCTCCAGCCGTATTTCGAGGCCATGGGGGCAAATATTTTTTATTACGGCGACAAGCCAGGCAACAGCCAGGTGGCGAAGCTGGTTAACAATATGATCCTGGGCATTACCATGAATGCCGTAGCGGAGGGGCTGAAACTTTCAAACAGCTATAACCTGCCCCAGGATGCGCTGTTTAGCCTGCTGAAGGTCAGCACCGGGGACAGTTGGGTGGTGAGGAACTGGGCCGACGTGTCGGAATGGACCGCGGAAACCGCGCTGGCCGTCCTGCTTAAGGACCTGAAAGCGGCGCATGGCGAGGGGCTTAGCCGCAACGTGACGCTGCCCTTCAACGCCCTGGCCTCGACGCAATTGTTTGACGCCATGGGTAAAAAGAAACACCTTCCGTAAACTCAAGCAACCATGGCCCGCAACTAAAGCCAAGCCAAAGCCGATTGGCAATTAACCGGGGCAGAGGCGCGCATTACGTTAAATGCGCCTCTACCCCGTAATATGAATGATTCGCGCAAGGGGCGATGTCTCAGAAGACTTTGGCGATACGGACCATCATGCCAAAATTTTCATTGAATCCGCCGACGACGTGCAGATCATGTACGAGTTCAACCATGGCCTGGACTCCAGGCTTCACGAAAAAATGTGAGCCGGAGAGCCGTATTTCCTCGGACTCCGTCTTGTTGCCAGTGGCAACGCCATCAACGCTGGAATAACCGCCGAAATTTCCGGTAAATCCAAACGAACCCGTGTCCACCGGCGTGAACTTATAGTTCAGCCACATCTGGCCTTCGTAGCTCGGCTGCTCGGACAATGTGCCGCCGCTGATCGCAGCTTGCGTGTTATTGCCGTAAAACGTCGCGTCAGCGACCAGTTCCGTGTCCAGCTTGGGAGCCAGCCGTTGGATATAGCCTGTTTGGACTGTGCCGCTGAACCGGTTGTCGCCGAGATTTGTTGCGACATTGCGGTTCCAGTTGCCATCGGGAATATGGATATAGCCGCCCAGCGCCCAATACTGGCCTTTGTCAGGATTGTTGATGGCCCAGGCGAATGTATCAATTGATAAATCGCCCAGCTGAACGCCGGGTGTCTGGAGTTCGGTGCCGCCGATCCTGGCGTCGGAATAGCCGCCGAATACCTGGTAGATGCTGGTCAGGAAGCGTATGTTGCTGATGTCATAATAGCGGACATAACGGGCGATTCCGACCTGCGCCTGAACATGGGTGTTGTTCTTGATCGGTGGGGCGCCAACCGGATCATACTCTTCGTAGTTGCCGAGAACGTAATAGCCCAGAACAATATTCGTACCCGCGGGCAGTGGCAGAAAATCATGCGCCTGGGTATCCACCGCATAGGCGTTTCGCAGGCCGCCCAACGGCGCTGCCGCCACCGCGAGGCCCATAAATGTTGCTGCCAACAGGCGGTGTTTTATGGTTTTCCGAATCATTATTACTCTCCCTTATATTTAATTTGTTAGCATCATGTACGGTTATGCGGGAGCGATGCCCTCTCCCGCATTGCGGCGCGCAAGCGCCACGCTATTTTCTGATTGTTGGAAATTGCGAACTAGCGGCCGGAGTACCCGAACCGGGCGCTTGTTTTCAGTTCGCGGTGTAGCCGCCGTCGACAACCATTTCGGCGCCGTGGACGAAGGAAGATTCGTCCGATGCCAGGAAAAGTACGGCGTTCGATACTTCCTCGGGACGGCTTGGGCGCTTAAGCAGCGTTGGCCCCAGTACCGCCTGGCGGGTTGCTTCATCGGTGTAAAGCAGGCCGTTGGTCATCGGAGTGTCAATAACGCCGGGATGGATTGAATTTACACGGATGCCGAACGCGGCCAGGTCTACGGCACAGGATTTGGTCATCAGCCGCACCGCGCCTTTGGAGGAAATATAGGCTCCGGCCATCGGTGCGCCGATGATTCCATAGATCGACGAGATGTTGATGATCGAAGCATTGCCTGACTCCTTCATCAACGGCACCGCGCTGCGAATGCCTAGGTATACGCCTTTGACATTGACGTTGAAGGTACGATCGAATTCTTCCGGGGATGTTTCGTGTAGTGGCTTCAAGATCAGGATGCCCGCGTTGTTCACAAGCACGTCCAGCCGGCCGGCCTTTTGCCGGACCATCTCGATCGCGTTATTCCAATCTGATTCGCTGGTCACGTCATGCGCAATAAATTCAGCCTTGCCGCCGGCGGCGATGATACGCGCCACCACAGCCTTACCGGCCAGTACATCGCGATCCGTAACAAAAACATGCCCGCCCTCGCGCGCCAAAAGTTCGGCGTGAGATTTTCCCATTCCCATTGCGCCGCCGGTTACCAGAACGGCTTTGCCAGATATGCGGCCCATGAAGTCTCCTTTTATTTTTTGACTTTTTAAAAAGCGGAGGGGAGTGGCCGGGACGCATTGCTGCCCCCCGGCTGGCACCATCAGGCCATCTCAACAGCGCGATCAAATGCCAACGTTTTATAGCCGCTGTCCTTGACTTCCTGGATCGCATTGCGATAGGCGCCCAGGCCAGCCATATAGAACCTGACAGTATTCTTTTTGCCCGGAATGTTGGCCCCGAAGATCCACGAATCCGCCTTGGGAAAGAGGGTCATATTGGCGATCGTTTCACATAGTTTCACCCATTCATCGGCTGCCGCCTGCGTCGCTTCAATCGACTGCAATCCTTTGCGCTCGGCGGCAGCGATGAGATCAGAGAACCATTCGACCTGAGTCTCGATGCTGGGGGCAGGTTGGTGAACGGACCGTTGGGGCCGAGAATCATGAAGAGATTTGGAAAATCGGCTTCCATCATGCCCAGATAGCCGAGCGGACCGTCCTTCCATTTCTCACGCAGCGTTAAACCGCCGCGTCCACGGATGTCAATTTTCGTATAGTTGCCTTCAACAGCATCAAAACCAGTCGCCAGAACGAGGACATCAAGCTCGTGTTCCTCACCACTCTGAAGGCGAACACCCGCCGGCGTGAGTTCTGCAATCGCATCGCTCTTCAGGTCGACGAGGTTCACATTATCACGGTTGTAGACCCCATAATAATCGATGGCGCACAGAGGCCGCTTCGCATAGATATCGGTTGGCATCAGCTTGCCGGCAATCTTGGGATCCTTAACGATCTGCTTGATCTTACCTTTGATAAAGTTGCAAGCAGCTTCGTTGGCTTCTGGATTCGTCGCAATGTCGGAAAAGGTTTCGAACATGAACCTGAATCCACCGCCGAGGTGCCAAATTCGCTCAAAGATACTCTGGCGCTCCGCCTCGGAGACGGAATTGTAGGGTATGGTACTTTCCTTGAAGCCAAAGGCCACCACCGATTCCCTGACCTGTTTCCAGATCGCGTCGTAATTGGCCTTATACTCGTTGATCTTTGCCTCGGACTCGCTCCAGTTACCAATCGGCACAACATATTGCGCCGAACGCTGAAACACCGTCAGGTTCTTCACCGCCGGAGCGAGCGCCATGATGACCTGAATGCCGGTTGAACCGGTTCCGATAACGCCGGCTTTCTTTCCGGAAAGGTCGACGCCCTCAGGCCATGCGCCAGTATGTAGAATCTGGCCTTTGAAATCATCCACGCCCTTAAAGTTAGGCTTGTTGATGGCGGACAGCAGGCCCAGGCCGGTAATTAGATATTTTGCAGTGACGGATTGCCCCTTGTCCGTCGTCACAAGCCAGAGGTTGGTATCTTCATCGAAGCGCGCAGCCACCACCTTGGTATTGAACTGATAGCTTCTGCGCAGATCAAAACGATCCGCGACGTCGCCAAGATAGCTGAGAATTTCCGGCTGTGTGATATAACGGTTCTTCCACGCACCTTTCTGCAGGAGCTCCTTGTCGAACGAAAAGCGGTAGCAGAAGCTTTCGGTATCAGAAAGCGCTCCGGGATAACGGTTCCAGAACCAGGTGCCGCCGACATCGCTGGCGTTGTCATAAGCCTGGACATTCAATCCAAGCTCATTGCGCAGCTTGTGGACTGAATATAGCCCGCCGAACCCCGCGCCGACAACGACTGCATCAAAATCGGCATTTTTGGTCCTGGTGATCTCGGCTGTCTTGTTCATTTTATATCCTTAACGGTGCAGCCGGACATCTCGTTTTTCTTTGGAGATTCGGCTAATAATTTTAAGTGACGGGAGGCGGTTGAAGCGCCGCGCATATCTCCGCGGCTATAGCGAGCGATACCAGCCGCTGATGCGGCGCATTTCATCGTTGGCCTCATCGGCACGGCCGGCCAGCGCGGGAAACACATGCTGCATTCCGGGAACGACACTCAAGGTCGCCGCGACTCCATCGGCGCGGGCCTTGGCATGAAGCGTCTGTGCGTCGCTCAGCAGCGTTTCGCTGCCGCCGGCATTGATATAAAGCGGTGGAAAACCCTTGAAGTGATTTTCAAGCGGGTTGGCGAGCGGGTTGAGCACGCCGGTGTTGCCGCCGAGGAACATGCCAGCCATCGCCTCGAGGATCGGCTTGCCGACCAGCGCGTCGGTCTGCGCGTTGGAGTCCAGGGTGGCGCCGCGCAACGCCATGTCCAGCCAAGGCGAAAAGGCGATGACGCTGCCCGGCAGGGGCAGGCCAAGATCGCGAAACTTGAGGACGCTGGCGATGGCGAGATTGCCACCGGCACTGTCGCCGGCGGTGGTTAGCTTGCGCGCATCATAGCCTTCTGCCAGCAGCGCCTTATATGCCGCCACCGCATCGTCAATTTGCGCGGGAAAGGGGTGCTCAGGCGCGCGGCGATAGTTGAGGATCGCCGCCGTGACGCCGAGCGCCTTGGCCAGGTGCCCCGCCAGCTTGCGGTGGCTGCCGGCTGAACCGACCGCGAAGCCGCCGCCGTGAGTGTATATGATTACGCGCGAGGTATCGGCATTAAGGGGAAGCGCCCAGATTGCCTCGACACCGCCAACATGCCCGCTCTTGTAGCAGACACCTTCCGGCTCCAGGGCGGGCTGGCCCCACTCGTCGAACATGCTGCGCAGATTGGCGATCGACAGATTCGGATCGGCGGCCATGC
Organism: Pseudomonadota bacterium; assembly: GCA_021846225.1. Lineage (GTDB taxonomy): Bacteria > Pseudomonadota > Alphaproteobacteria > Acetobacterales > Acetobacteraceae > Acidocella. The sequence continues at coordinate 10,113 of JAJZCG010000017.1, forward strand.
GGCCTGACCAGTCCTGATAAAGCTCACGCAGAAAATCCGCCCCGTTGCTGTATGACATCCGATCCCCTCACATTTGGTTTGCGTTTATTTTGATCCGGCGTGCCGCCAATCGGCCCCGCATTTTTCGCGGTTGGCGTCTCGGCGAAATCACGTCTTGGAGGTTTGATCTTTAGCGGCCGCGGACCGGATGGTCTTGGAAATTCCTGCTCCTCGCTTTGTCGTTTCTTGCTTTGGCGGCTCCTTAAACCTTTTCAAGCAGGAGTGCGGCACCTTGCCCCACGCCCACGCACATGGTGACGAGCGCATAGCGCGCGGCGGATTTGTGGAGGTCTAGCGCTGCGCTACCCGCGAGACGCGCGCCGGACATGCCCAGCGGATGGCCGAGCGCGATGGCGCCGCCATTGGGGTTAACGCGCGGGTCGTTATCAGCGATGTTCAGGCCGCGCAGGCAAGCCAGCGCCTGACTCGCGAATGCCTCGTTCAGCTCGATCAGCCCCAGGTCTTCAATCTTTACGCCCTGGCGCGACAGCAGCTTGCGGGTGGCGGGCACCGGGCCAATGCCCATGACGCGCGGCGCAACGCCCGCCGAGGCGCCGCCCAGAACGCGCGCGCGGGGGGTGAGGCCGTAGCGCCGGACGGCTTCCGCCGAGGCGAGGATGAGTGCGGCGGCGCCATCATTCACGCCGGATGAGTTGCCAGCGGTGACCGTTCCCTGCGGGCTGACCACCGGCCTTAGCTGGGCCAGGGTGGCGGCCGTGGTCTCGCCGCGGGGGTGTTCGTCCTGTGTCGCCAGCGCCGTCTTGCCGCGCCCCGCTGGCACTTTCACCGGCACGATCTCCCCGGCGAGCCGCCCGTTGGCGATTGCGGCGCTGGCCTTGAGCTGGGAAGCGAGGGCGAAGGCGTCCTGATCGGCGCGGGAGATCGCGAAATCAGTGGCGACGTTCTCGGCGGTCTCGGGCATGGAATGTGCGCCGTAGAGCGCCTGCATCCGCGGGTTGACGAAGCGCCAGCCGATTGTGGTGTCCTCCATCGCCACCGACCTGGAAAATGGTTTTTCAGCCTTGAGCATTACGAAGGGTGAACGGCTCATGCTCTCGACACCGCCGGCGATGGCGAGGTCATACTCCCCGGCGCGGATCGCGCGCGCCGCCGTCATCACGGCTTCCAGCCCGGAGGCGCACAGGCGGTTGAGGGTGACGCCCGGCACCTGTTCGGGCAGACCGGCCAGCAGCAGAGCCATGCGCGCGACGTTGCGATTGTCCTCCCCCGCCTGGTTCGCGCAACCGAGCAGCACCTCGTCAATCGCCTCCGCCGGGAGGCCGGGATTGCGCGCCGCGAGCGCCATGAGCGGCAGGGCGGCGAGATCATCGGTGCGCAGGGGCGACAATGCGCCGCCATGGCGGCCGATCGGAGTGCGGATATAGTCGCAGATAAATGCTTCAGACATTTTGATTTCCCGTTTCGGTCAATGGTTAAGGCTGGCGAAGGCGGTGCTGGTTTCAGCCAGGCGGGCCAGCAGCGGCGAGACCGGCCAGCTCAGGGGATCGGCCGCGGCCAGGGCTTCGATCTGAGCCAGGATCGCGGGCGCGCCCAGAGTGTCAGCGTAGTGCATCAGCCCGCCGCGCCAGCGCGGGAAGCCGTAGCCATGGACCAGAACGAGATCCACGTCCTGCGGCTGCGCCGCGATGCCTTCCTCAAGGATGGCACAGGCTTCGGAGATCATGGCGAGCAGCACCTGCCGGGAGATCTCCTCCGCCGGGATGACGCGCCGCACGATGCCCGCCGCCTGGGAAACGCCCGCGATACAAGCCGCCACGACAGCGGAGGGTGAGGCCGCGCCGTTGGCATCATAATCATACCAGCCGGCTCCGGATTTGCGGCCGAGCCGCCTGTGATCCTCAACCAGCTGCTCAACCAGCGGCACATAGCGGATGCCGGGGCGATGGCGCACATCCTGGCGTTTGCGGTTGGCGTAGGCGATGTCGAGTCCTGACATGTCCTGCGCCTCGTAGGGTCCCATAGCCATTCCGAAGGCACGCATGGCGGCATCCACCTCCTGCGGGGATGCGCCCTCGGCCAGGAGACTATCGGCTGCCTGGCGGTATCGGGTTAAAATCCGGTTGCCGATGAAGCCGTCGCAGACACCGGAGACGACCGGAATCTTCTTCAGCTGCTTCGCCAGCATGTACGCCGCGCCGAGGGTTTGCGCCGAGGTCTGGTCCGCGCGAACGATTTCCAGAAGCTTCATGATATGGGCGGGGCTGAAGAAATGCAGCCCGACAGCGCGGCCGGGATCGGCCAGCCCGGCCGCGAGCTGGTTCACGTCCAGATAGGAGGTGTTCGTGGCAAGGATGGAGGTGGCCGGCAGGACGGCCTCAAGGGCGGAGAAGATCGTCCGCTTGACCGCCATGTCCTCGAACGCGGCCTCGATCGCCAGATCGGCCGGAGGCAGGTTCGCGTAGCCGATGGCATAGCGCAAGCTGGCGGCGATGCCATCGCCCGCCGCGGCGCTCACCAGCCCCCGTTTGATGCCCTGCGCGATGATCGCTTCGATGTTCGCACGCGCGCGCCCGATCCCCGCCTCGTTCATCTCGACCAGCGTTACCGCGATGCCCGCGGACGCCAGGGCATAGGCGATGGCGGCACCCATGTTGCCGCCGCCGACGACGATGGCGGAGCGGATGGCGGAGGCGGGCCGGGGGAATTCCCGTGCCCGCGCCGCCGCCGCGCGCTCGGCGAAGAAAATGTGCCGCAGCGCGCGGGCCTGGGGGGATTTGCGCAGCGCGAGGAAAATTTCCCGCTCGCGGGCAAGGTTGGCGTCCAGCGGATTGGCCACGCTGGCGGCTAGGAGATCAATCGCGAAAAATGGCGCGATCTGCCCGGGGGCGCGACGGGCAATCTGGGCACGCGCGGCGGCGAGTGCCGCTTCGTCCGGCGCCGGGGCAGGGCGGCCGTCGGCCACCACCGCCTGGCGGAGGACGGCTTCGTCCAAGCTGAGCGCGGCCTGCAGGGGATCGGCGCTGAGCTGGTCGATCAGCCCCCGTTGCAGCGCCTTGGCCGCCGGAACGCTGCCGCCGTGGACGATCATATCCTGCGCCGCGGCGATACCGATGATTCGGGGCAGGCGCTGCGTGCCCCCGGCACCCGGGACGATGCCCAGCGTTACCTCGGGCAGCGCGAACACGGCATCCGGCGCGGCAATGCGATACCGGCAGGCCAGGGCGATCTCGAGTCCGCCGCCCAGCGCGGCACCGTTGATGGCGGCGATGGTTGGGATCGGCAGGCCGGCCAGTTTTTTCAGGATGTCGTTGAGATGCGGCGCGACGGGGGGGGCGTCGAACTCGCGCGCATCGGCCCCGGCAACAAATGTCTTGCCCTGGCCGGTGAGGATCAGGCGCTCGGCCTTGAGCGCCAGCGCTTCGTCCAGGGCGGCATCCAGCGCCGTCCGGAGCGCGGCGCCGAGCAGGTTGAGCGGTGGATTATCAAGTATCAGGACCGCCGCGCGGCCGTTCAGGGTGAGGTTCACGGTCATGTCCGGCCTCAGACGCCTGACCCGGCAAAACGGGAGATGAATTTGGTGTTGAGGTAGCCGTCGAAGGTTTCGCTGCCGCCTTCCGTGCCGTAGCCGCTGTCGCGCACGCCGCCGAACGGCGTCTCGGGCAGGGCCAGGCCGAAATGATTGACGCTCACCATGCCGGCCTGCAATTCGGCGGCTGCGCGGTCCGCCCTGGCCAGCGAGTTGGTGAACACATACGAGGCCAGGCCGAAGGGCAGCGCGTTGGCACGCGCCATGCCGTCCTCAAAGTCACGGAAGCGCGAAACGGCGGCGATGGGACCGAAAGGCTCATCGCGCATCAGGGCGATGCGATCGTCCGGGGTATCGACAATGGTGGGCGCGTAGAAAAAGCCGCTGTTGCCGATACGCTTGCCGCCGGCGGCAATGACGGCGCCATTTTCACGGGCATCCTCGACCAGACGTTCCATCTCGGTGACGCGGCCGGCATGGCAGAGCGGCCCCATCTGCGTGCCGGGCTCCAGCCCGTCTCCGACCTGAACCTTCCCGAATGCGTCCGCGAGCGCGGCGAGGAAGCGTTCATGGATGGACTCCTGCACGAAGAAGCGCGTCGGCGCGATGCAAACCTGTCCGGCGTTGCGCAGCTTGTTGGCGGTGAGCGCCGTGGCGGTGGCTTGGGCATCCGCATCGTCGAACACCAGCACCGGGGCGTGGCCGCCAAGCTCCATGGTTGCGCGCTTCATGTGGCGGCCCGCCAGCTCGGCCAGGTGCTTGCCGACCTCAACAGAGCCGGTGAAGGTGATCTTGCGGACCTCCGGGCGGGCGATGAGGGTGCTGGAGACGAAGGCGGCATTGCCCCAGACGAGATTGATGCAGCCATCGGGCAGACCCGCCTCCTGCAGATAACGGGCGATGGCCATTGTGCTGGAAGGAGCCTCGGCCGGCCCCTTGAGGATGACCGTGCAACCGCTGGCAAGCGCCGCGGCGACCTTGCGGACGGCCTGGCTGAGCGGGAAATTCCACGGCGTGATCCCCAGGCAGACGCCGACGGGCTCGCGCACGACCTGCTGCTGCACCGCCTGCAGGCGGGCAGGAATGATGCGCCCGTAGATCCGCCGCCCTTCCTCCACGTGCCAGTCAATATGGTCCGCGGAGGAACGAACCTCGGCCAGCGCCTCCGGCAGGGGTTTGCCCGCGTCGAGCGTGATTGCCTTGGCGATGGACGCCTCGTTGCTGCGCAACAGACCGGCAAAGCGGCGCAGGATCGCGGAACGATCCAGCGGCGAATATTTCTTCCACTCCGCGAAGGCGGCCTGCGCAACCTGTGCCGCGCGCTCCAGATCCTGCGCCGCCGCCGCTGGAATCCGCGCAATTTCGAGACCTGTCGCGGGGTTGAGGACGGCCCGCGTCTCACGCCCTTCGGCTCCCATCCATTGTCCGCCGATGAACAGCTGGATCTCGGGATAATCTTTATCTCTCATGAAATTCAATCCTTTTGATGATGGCCAGCACTTCAACCCAGACGCGGGTACGAAATCCTGGATATTCCGCTATGCGGAATTCTATTCCGCACTATTGACGCGGACAATAGCCTTGGACTAATAGCTTTTCAAGCCAGTCAGATGGCGCCGGCAAAATTAGGGACAAAAAGGTCATGAGACCACGCAAGGCACCGCTTACGAAAGACGAACCCGATCGCGATTTTGTTGTTGCCCTGGCGCGCGGCTTGGAGATTTTGCGCACATTCAGGAAAGAAGGCGAGACGCTTGGCAACAAGGATTTCGCGGCGCGGACGGGCTTGAGCAAGGCGACGGTATCACGCCTGACATATACGCTGCACAAGGCCGGATATTTGAGCTACAACGCTGACACCGCGCGCTACAATCTAGCGCCGCCCGTGCTCTCGCTTGGCTTTTCCTGCTTGTCCGGCATGCCGGTTCGCCAACTCGCAAAACCCTACATGCAGGAACTGGCGGATTATTCCGGCATGCCGGTGGCGCTTGCCGGGCATGATAGATTCTCGATGATTTACCTCGAGCGCTGCAAAGGTAGCAATCCAATTACCCTTGCCATCGAGGTAGGCACGCATATCAAGCTTGCGACCACCGCGGTGGGGCGCGCGTATTTGGCTGGCATCAGCGCGGATGCGCGGGCGGAGATGCTGGAAAAACTCGAGCACCACGAGGGCGAAAACTGGCCTGCGATAAAGCGCGGCATCGACGATGCCCTGGAGTGCCATGCCAAGCATGGCTACTGCATGTCGCTTTGCGAATGGAAGTCAGACGTGAACGCGGTTGCGGTGCCATTCATTCCACGCGACGGCTCGCCGGTTCTGGCATTCAACTGCGGCGGTTCGGCCCTGCAGCTGACCCATGACAAAATTAAACATGACATTGCCCAGCGGCTTATCGGCCTGACACGCAATGTCATGGCGATAACGCACTAACGCCAAGGATTTTACCCTAACATGCCCATGGATTGTGAAACCCTCACCCAGTTCCTTGATACATTGAACCGCTTTGTACACGAGCGGCTGATTCCTCATGAAGAGAAGGTCGCAGAGGATGACAAAATCCCGGACTCGCTGATTCAGGAAATTCGCGATCTCGGCTTGTTCGGGATGTCCATACCTGAGGAATACGATGGCCTTGGCCTGACGATGTACGAGGAGGCACAAGCTGCTTTCGTGCTTGGCCTGACCTCGCCTGTATTTAGATCGCTTATCGGCACGAACAACGGGATCGGCTCCCAGGGCATCATCATCGATGGAACGCCGGGGCAGAAGACGGCCTACCTGCCGAAACTCGCATCGGGCGCGATGATCGCGTCATTTGCACTGACCGAGCCGGATGCTGGATCGGATGCCGGGTCGCTCAAGACTTCCGCGCGCCGCGATGGGGATTTTTTTGTGTTGAACGGCACCAAGCGCTACATCACCAACGCGCCGCACGCCGGGCTGTTCACCGTTTTTGCCCGGACTGACGCGAATACGATGAATTCCTCAGGTGTAACGGCGTTTCTCGTCGAGGCAGGAACACCAGGACTGTCGCTTGGCAAGCCCGACAAGAAGATGGGCCAGAAGGGCTCGCACACATGCGATGTCATTCTTGAGGACGTGCGCGTGCCAGCTGACGCGATCATCGGCGGCCCCGCGCGGGAAAACCAGGGCTTCAAGACGGCGATGAAGGTTCTCGACCGCGGGCGTCTGCATATTTCCGCTATCTGCGTTGGCGCGGCCGAGCGGCTTATTCGTGACAGCCTCGCCTATGCGATGGAGCGCAAGCAGTTTGGCGAGCCGATCGCGGAGAAGCAGCTGGTGCAGGCCATGCTTGCTGACAGCCGCGCCGAAGCCTACGCCGCGCGCTGCATGATTGAGGAGACGGCACGGCGCAAGGATGCCGGGCAGAATGTTTCCACCGAGGCGGCCTGCTGCAAGATGTATGCGAGCGAGATGGTGGGACGCGTAGCTGACCGCGCCGTGCAGATTCATGGTGGTGCTGGCTATATGTCGGAATATGCCGTCGAGCGCTTCTACCGGGACGTCCGCCTGTTCCGCATCTATGAAGGCACCACGCAAATTCAGCAATTGGTTATCGCCCGCAACATGATTCGCGACGCAGCCGCCTAAATCCGCAAAGGTACGAAAATGAACTTCACTTATATGGCCGTCCCTAAAATCGTGTGTCAGGTGGGCGGCATCGCCCAGCTCGGTACGTTGATGGGCGAACTTGGCGCGCACCGCGTGCTGATTGTTTCAGACCCTGGCGTCGTGGCCTGCGGTTTTGCAGCACAGGCGGCAGCATCCCTGCGCCAGTCGGGTATCGAGGCCGAGGTTTTCGACAAGGTCGCGGCGGACCCGCCGATGGCCGTGGTGGAAGCCGCTGTTGCCGCGGCGCGCAGCTTCCGCGCGGATGGCATTGCCGGCCTGGGCGGCGGCAGCTCGCTGGATACGGCGAAGGTCGTCGCGCTGGCGGCGGCCACCGGCCAACCGATTCATGAGATGACCGGGGTTGACCGCGCCACCGGGCGCCGCCTGCCGCTCATCCAGATCCCGACCACGGCGGGAACCGGCTCGGAGACGACCTGGGTTTCCGTGCTCACCAGCGCCGGGAATGAAAAGAAGGCGATTTACGCGCCACAGCTCCTGCCGGACATTGCGCTGCTGGATGCCGGGCTGACCCTTGGCATGCCAAGGCGGATCACCGCCGCCACGGCGCTGGACGCCATGGTTCACGCCATCGAGGCAGCGACGAGCCGGACGCGGAAAAACCCGATCTCCGACGGGCTGGCCGGCAAGGCGCTCGCGCTGCTTGGGGCGAACCTGCCACTCGTCATGGACAATCCGGCCGATCTGGCCGCACGCGAGGCGGTCATGCTGGGCGCGACGCTGGCGGGCATGGCTTTCATCAACGCCAGCGTCGGCTCAATCCACGCTCTCTCCTACCCGCTGGGCAGCAGGTTCCATATCCCCCATGGCCACGGCAACGCGCTCGTGACCGGGCCGGTGCTGCGCTTCAACCTGGCCGCCGCACGGCGGGAATACGCCCATCTGGCGGGGGCGATGATGCCTGAGCGCGTGTTTGCCTCGGAGGCTGCCGCGGCCACAGCGCTCATTGAGGAAATCGAGCGGCTGTTCCACGCCAGCGGGCTTGAAACCAAACTCTCGCAACTCAACGTGAAGGAATCTGACATCCCGCTCATGGCGCAGGAGGTAACAACGGGTATCAGCCGCCTGCTGGCCAACAACCCCGCGGACATGACCAGCGAGGACATAGCGGCGCTGTATCGGGAGGTGTTTTGATGGCCGGCGCATTGGAGGGGACAAGGGTCGTCGATCTCAGCCGCGTGCTCGGCGGGCCTTATTGCACCCAACTTCTCGCCGACCACGGCGCCGAGGTCATCAAGGTTGAGCCGCCGCAAGGCGATGAAACGCGCGGCTGGGGACCGCCGTTCATGGATGGTCTCAGCGCCTATTTTTCCGGCGCGAACCGCAACAAACGGTCCATCGCCATTGATCTGGGCAAGGCTGCCGGGCGCGATATCGTGTTCAGGCTTCTGGAAGGCGCGGATGTTCTGGTGCATAATTTTAAAAGCGGCACCTTGGAGAAATGGGGGCTGGGGTACGAAGCGGTGCTGCGCGAACGCTTCCCGCGGCTGATTTTCTGCCATGTGACAGGCTTTGGCGCTGACGGGCCGTTAGGCGGATTTCCGGGGTATGATGCCGTGATACAGGCGATGACCGGGCTGATGAGCATCAACGGCGATCCGCAGCACGGACCGCTGCGGATGGGCACACCGATCGTCGACATTGGCACCGGCCTGATTGCCAGCAACGCCATTCTGGCGGCGCTGGTGGAGCGCGGGCGCTCCGGGCGCGGCCAGGCCATAGAGGTGCCGCTCTACGACAGTGCGCTCAGCATTCTGCATCCGCAGGCGGCCAATGCCCTCATGTCCGGCAAGGTTCCCACCGCGACCGGCAACGGGCATCCCAACATCTCGCCTTATGACATGTTCCCCACGCGAACCAAGCCCCTCTACCTTGCCGTGGGAAATAACGGCCAGTTCGCGAAACTCTGTGAAATTCTCGGGCTGCCGGAGATTCCCCATGATCCGCGGTTCCACGACAATGCGGCGAGATTGACGCATCGCCAGGAAATTACCGCCATTCTTGCCGCATGCCTTTTGGAGCATACCGCGGAAGAGTTGGAGCCGATGCTGCTTGGCGCTGGCGTGCCGGCCGGCATGGTCCGCAATGTCAGCGAGGCGCTCGAGCATCCACACACCCTCCATCGCGGCATGGTGGTGTCAGAGGGAAGCTATCGCGGAACAGGTATCCCGGCGAAATTGAGCCGCACCCCTGGTTCGGTGAAACGTGCGCCACCGCGATTTGCCGAACATGGCCATGACATTTTGCTGGAGGCCGGATATTCCGATGAAGACATCGATGGTTTTGCCGCCGGTGGCCTGTTGACTCTTCCGGCATACGAGACGTGAAAAGATGCAAGACCGTGATGCCGCATGCCGGCAGGAACACTGGAGGATTGAGAGTTGAAAGAGCTTGTTCCACCTGACCTGATCGGCAACTGGATTCCCGGTGAAAAGACCCTGGACAGCTCGCATCTGAAGTGGAGCGGCATTAGCCTGAAGGGCTACCGGTATGACAAGCTGGAGGTGCACATCCCCACGATGCGGGACTATATGATTGTCGTCTATCAGCAGGCGCATACCACCATGCGGCGGCGCAACGGAGGCCCGTGGAAATCAGCGACGGTGGAGCCTGGCGTGATTTCCATACTGACGCGCGCGGAAGAGTCAGTCTGGCAGTGGGACAGCACGATCGACGTGAAACATATCTATCTCAGCCAGGATATCATCGATCAGGTGTCATTTCAGGTTTTTGGGAAAAACCTCAAGAATATTGAAATTGAGGATCATGTGCGGTGCATCGACCAGGCCATACCGCATTATCTCATGTTGCTTGAACAGGAGCTGACAAGTAATGCGCTGGGGGGAAATCTTTACATTGATGCGCTGAAGACCCAGGTGGCGATTCATATATTGCGGCAATATGCCCGGCTGGAGATAAAGGATCCACGGGATGGAAATCTCGGCGCCTCGCTGCGCAAGACCGTTCTCGAATTTATCGACGAAACATTGGCAGATGACATTCACCTCGACGATCTGGCAGCTTGTGTTAAGCTCAGCCCTTTTCATTTTGCACGGAAATTCAAGTCTGAATTTGGCGTCAGCGCGCATATTTTCGTCACGCAAAGGAGAGTCGAGAAGGCCAAGACGTTATTGAAGGAAAAGCGCTTGCCGCTCAAAGCGATCGCATTTGATTGCGGCTTTGCAGACCAGAGCCATTTCAACAAGGTTTTTAAGAAAGTGATTGGCGTGACGCCGGATGGATACAGAAAGGAAGCATGATCGAGCACTAGCAGGCCGCTGAAAAACCTCTTGCTTTAAGACCTGCGTATCTGATTCCATGGCGCCGGTTGAAGTTTTCGAGGTGTTGAGAGGATCCGTGGAGTTGATCGCCAGCGTGATGGATTTTTCAGCTATGTTCGGCCAGGCAGCCGGATTCCCAAGGACCGCCCGCTGCGTGTGATCCGTCAGGTGACGGACGAGGCTCTGGCATCGTTGAACGATCTACTTTCAACGCTGTACGCCAAAAAAGGCCGCCCCTCGATTCCGCCGGAGCAATTGCTGCGTGTGCTGTTGCTGCAGGCGTTTTACAGCATCCGTTCGGAGCGTGAGTTAATGGAGCTGCTCAACTATAACTTGCTGTTCCGCTGGTTTGTTGGGCTTTCGGTGGATGATCCGGTCTGGGTGCCGACGGTCTTTTCCAAAAACCGGGACCGCTTGCTGGCGGGTGACATCGCAGCTGAATTCATGGCTGCGGTGTTGCTTGCATCTGCCGCGAGTCAAGGTCCTGTTGCCGGTTGAGCATTTCTCGGTTGATGAGACGCTGCTCCAAGCCTGGGCCAGCATGAAGAGCCAGTGTCGCAAGGATGGCACGGCGGCATTTGTGGCGGCGGCGCGCAAGCTCAATGTGACCCCGCATGTGGCGCAAAACATCACCACGCATCGCGGCTCGAACATCGACGCGCGAACCACCCGGCACGCGGGCTACCGCGCCAGCCTGGTCATCCGCAAACACATCGAGGAGGCCAACGGTTGGATCAAGGAAGCCGCTGGCATGGCGCAGACCAAGCATCACGGCCTGCACCGGGCCGGTTGGATGTTTACCTTCAAAGCGGCGGCTTACAACTTAATCAGACGGCCAAAACGGCTGCCGGCAGGATGAATCCGTCCAGAAGGTTCCCAAGACCAGATAAGCAGCCTTGGCGATGTTTAAAGCGCCTGGAAATCCCCCAAAAGACCACGAAACCTTAGGCTGGGCCAACAAAAATTCCCGCGAGCTAAAGGTTTTTCAGCGACATTCTAGACGTTGGTGTCAAAAAATATCAAGCGTCCGGCACCCGGCTGCAAAGTAAGGAAGGGCTGAATGCGGGTGCTGCTTGCTCCGGCCTGACCATTCTGGGCGGTAATGCGCCATGCCGTGGCGCCATTCGCCCCCTTGCCGCCCATATCGCAATGCACATAAACTCCGCCGACCCTTGCCTGCGCCGATGGTCTGCCTATGGCGTTCGTGCCACTGATCTGGACATGGATATCCGGCGGGTTAAGGTTATTGGCCTGGAGATACGCGCCAAGGCGGTTATTGTTATAATCCATACAGATATCGAGGCCGATCGTGATGCCGTTGATGGTGACAACCGGCACGCCCTTGCCTCCATCGTTCTTGGTCTTAAAAGTGCCGTTGATCTGATGGACTCCGTCATCATTGGCCTTGTAAAGCTTCTTCACGATGTTCCCATTATGCAGAATAGGGCAGACATTATATGTATCTTTGGAAATGATGCCTTTCTTGTAAGCTATGCTGCCGGCGATGAGGATAAGATCCGGCACGCTGGCGCTGATGCTTTTGAGTTTCTGGTAAATTCTGTGCTTGTCGTCGCGCGAAACAATGCTGGAGCCAGCGCTAAAGTAATATTCCGGCACCACGAGCATGCGGCTGAAAGCACCGGCCGTGGCGCGGCCCCTGATCTTGAGCTGCGTATCAGCCTGCAGGGCTATATTTTCCAGATTATCTGCGCGGGTGCTCGTGGTCGAAGTCCCAAGCGTCACATCACTCATTGTCCAGCATGCGGTCACGAGATTCGGCACCGGCGCCTCCCTTTATAACTGGGCGGAATAATTGGCATAAGGTCCAGAAGAAGTGAAGCCTGTTTCCGTTGACGAGGAACTAGGAGCCTGTCCTGGTGACGGCTGAATTAGGCTCGAGACGACGCGGCGCGGGATGGTTTTTTGGCTGGCGCGCATCCGCGCCGCCAAGGCCGAGCTTGAAGCCGAAGCCCGTGCCGCTGAAGCAGCCCGGCCGCCGCCATCAAATCCTGACGGCAGCCCGGCCGCCATGGCTTCCACCTTGGTTGCGTCGTCAAGGCGACGGATTATGCTGATCGTTCGTTTTGCCAGGCGGCGGAACTTCAACTGACAACCGGATAATGCGCCTTACCCCATGCTGTGCCGGGATTGTCCATCATCAAATCCACAAACAGGGGAATGAGGAACGCCAGAATCGCGGCACCATCGTGCACCTGGGCGCGGTTGACGCCGCTGTTCCAGGTGGCGCCGCCATGCACCAGCTGGTTGCGCAGCACGTAAAGCCGGTCAAACAGCGTGGTGAGCACGACGCTGGTGTCCTGGCGTACCAGCGCCTGGGACAGCCGGCGCTTGGTGGCGGCGAAGCGGTCCTCCCAATCGCCAAAGCCAGGCAGCTGGTTGTGATGGCTCCAGAACGGCTGATAAACATATTTGTTCTCCAGCAGCATCCGGATGGGGCCGGGGAAGCGCGCCCAGATGGTGTCGTAGATGCGGCGCTCAGTATCCAGGTGGACGACCTTGCCAAAATAGCTCTCGAACAAGCCGCGCGCGGCGTTTGGCACGGTCTCGCCGCATTCCTCGGAATAGACGGCGTTGAAGGCAATCCAGAGAAAAATGAAGCGGGCGTCGTCATCATCCACACATTTCTCGGCACGGTCCAGCCAGCTCAGGGCGCGGTGTACCCGCAGGCTGAGGTTCTCGTGGAACCCCTCACGCAAGGCGCGCTGCTTGGTTTTCAGGGCGGCGAAGTCGGGCGGGGTTTTCATGGCAGGCGCGCTCCGGTGGGGGTGATGCCTGGAGCATAACAAGCTGGCGTCCGCGGGGGCAAATCCCGCGCGGTATTCCTCGAACGCGTCGCGCCGGAGTACGTCCGCATCTGACGTACCGGCGTGTCATCCATTGTGCATGACGTAACCCGCACGGCGGCAGCGGCGGGTGGTGCATTTTACTGAAGGAGGTCTCCAATGTTTCGTTTCGTCGGATCCATCGTGGTCAGCGGCTTCGCTCTTTACGGCGTGACCCAATTCGTGAAGAATCATTTCGTGGCCGCGAAAGAAGCCGAGCAGTAGGGGCGGCGGAGCAACCTATAAATAGCGAGGAGAATAACCATGGTTGTTCAAAGACCAGGAGGGCCGTGGTATGTCTGCCGTGATTGTCACCACCTATTTTCCCTTCCCTTCTGGAAGAAAATTTTCCTGAAAACTGGGGAACTTCCTAAGTGTCCGAAATGCGGGGGCGGCAGGGTGGTGGTCCCTCATTTCTAGTTTCTCTTTCAAGACGTCTCACTCGATGTACTTGGCAGGAAATTAATTGAACAAGCCATGAGGCAAAGCCCACACCCCCGAATTTAGTACCCGCACTACGTCCGTATCTGACGTACCGATATGTTATCTATATGCCCATGACGTAACCCACTCTTCCTCAGCTCCATCGCGCTCCCACTGGTTTCTGGCCTTAGCCTCGACAGGACAACTCTGTCCGCCGGGCCGGGATATATCAGGAGTTTGCGATGTTCAGAGCCTATGCCTCGTTTCTGCTGCACCTCACGCCAGAGGTGCAGCGCCGGCTTCCACGCCTGGATTTCCAGGCGACCCAGGCAGTGTTCCGCGCTGCTGTTACCCACAAGGCCGGCGGTGCGGTTCCCGTCACCGCCCTCATCAAAGGCGAGCACGTTACCATCACCTCCCGCGAGCGCGAGGATGGCGTCGTGATCATCGTCCTAGATCACAACCCGGCCGTGCCTGCCTCAATGCCTCGCCTCAACAGGAGCTGCTGATGACGAAAAATCTGACCAAAATGCTCGACAGCATCCACGACGATTTTGACGAGCTGGAGGAGCCCGGGTTTACCGGCTTCGCGCATTGCGCCCGCGAGACCACCGCGCTGCTCCGTTACGCCGCCAATTTCATGAGCTGCGTGGATTCGGCGCAGGAGGAGGCTGCAAGCTTCACGCGCTGGCTGGCGTATAACCGGGCTCGCTTCAACCTGAACGATGAGCTGTTCTCGCAGCTGGAGATGTCCCACCGGCGCAACGCCGCTACCGGTACGGTCGGCCGCCGCCGCTGGCAGGGGTTGCGCGACGCGGTGATGCTGCGGCTGGAGCAGCCCACACCTGAGGGCGTTGTTGCATCCGGTCTCGCGGCGGTGAGTGCGGCGCTGGGGTTTGATGAGCTGGATGCCGCGCTGTTTGGCATCATCTTCCGCTATGGGCACGACAATACCCTGGAACGGCTGTTCGACCTGATTTCCCAGGCCCGCAAACGGCCCAACTCTCTCCGCCGTTTCACTGATAATTTCGCAATTCTGACCAATATGCCGCAGCAGGAGGTGGCGCGGCGCTTCCGGCCTGACGCGCTGCTGTGTGCCTCCGGCGCCATCCGGATCGACGAGGATGGCGACATCCATATCTCCGGGCGCGTGCGCAACCTGATCTTCAACTGCGGCGAGACCGGCGAGGACATGCGCAGCCAGCTTCTTGGGAGCCCGGTGGCGGCCAAGCTGCCCTGGGAAGCGTTCCGGCATCTGGGGCGGGAAAGCGAGTTGGCGCGCGACATGCTCGGCCGCGCCTTGGCCGGCGGGGAGCGCGGCGTGCACGTCCTGCTCTACGGCCCGCCCGGCACCGGCAAAACGGAGTTCTCCGCGGCGCTGGCGGCGGCGCTCGGCTTCAAACTGCACGTCGTGGGCGAAGCAGACGGCAATGGCGGCGAGCCCTCACGGGGAGAGCGGCTCTCGGACCTGCTGCTGGCCCAGCGCGTGAATGGCGGTGAAGAGGCGCTGTATCTGTTCGACGAGGCGGAGGATCTGTTCCGTGGGAGCTGTCGCGACCGCGAGCCAGACCCGAAAATTTTTATCCACCGGCTGCTGGAGACGGCGAAAGTGCCGATGATCTGGGCCGCGAACGACATCCATGCGTTTACGCCAGCCGTGCTGCGGCGGATGAGCCTCTGCATCGAGGTGAAACTGCCCGAGGCACCGCGCCGGGCCGAGCTGTGGCAGGAACTGGCCGCCAATGAGGGTGTGGCGCTGGATGCAACCACGGCCGGGGAGTTGGCGCGGCTGATTCCCTCGGCCCCCTCGGTGGCGCGCACGGCCCTGCGGGCAGCCCGGCTGACCGATGGCACCGCAGAGACGGCGCGGCTGGTGGCGCGCGGCATGGTTAAGGCCATCGGCCATGGGCAAATGCCCACACCGGAGGCCGCGCCTGGCGAGGAGCTGTACGACCCCGCCCTGAGCCGCGCGGATGTGGACCTGCCTGCCCTGGTGGCGCGCCTCGCCCGCCCCGGCGCGCCGCGTGCCGTCTCGCTGCTGCTGTCCGGCCCGCCTGGCACTGGCAAGAGCGCTTTTGCCCGGCATCTGGCCGAGGCCATGGGGCTGGGCGTGCTGCACAAGCGCGGCTCCGACATTTTCGGCAGTTACGTAGGTGAGACGGAGCGCAACATCGCCGCCGCCTTTGCCGAAGCGCGGGAGGCGCAGAAATTCCTCATCTTCGACGAGGTGGACTCCCTGCTCGCCGGCCGCGACCGCGCCGTGCGCAACTGGGAGGTGAGCCAGGTGAACGAGATGCTGACCTGGATGGAGAGCCATCCGCAGCCCTTCGCCTGCACCACCAACCTGCCCGAGGGGCTGGACGCCGCCAGCCTGCGCCGCTTCCTCATCCGCGTGAATTTTGACCATCTCGCCCCGGCGCAGAGCCTGCGTCTGTTCCACAACGTGTTCCGCATGGCGCCGCCGGAACGTCTGGCGCGGCTGGACCGGCTGACCCCGGCGGATTTTACCCGGCTGGCGCGGCGGCTGGCGGTGCTGGGGGAGACGCCTTCGGCACACCGTCTGGTGGGGCTGTTGGAAACCGAGATGGAGGCGCGCGAAGGCAAGCCGCGCGGCATCGGGTTTGCCCGTCATGGTTGAGCTGCCGGTTGCGAAACGGCTGGTTTCGCGCAACCCTGCGGTCATGCGCTATGAACCCAGTACGAATCTGCTCCGCCTGGTCCTGCTGCTCTCCGGCTCCCGCATGGGGCTGACTTTGGACGAGATGGCCGCGCAGCTGGAGGTGGGGCGGCGCACGGCGGAGCGGCTGCGCGACCAGCTGGCCACGTTGTTTCCAGGCTTGGCCTATACTGACGATGACAGCCGTGTGCGCCGCTGGCGCCTGCCGCCAGGGATGCTGCCGCCAGTACCGCCCCCCCCTACAATGCTGGCGACTTTGGAGGGGCTGGCGCGCGATCTCTCCACCCAGAGCGACAGCGCCCGCGCCGCTGATCTGCGCGACGCCGCCGCCAGCCTGCGCGCGACGCCGCCGCCAGCCTGCGCGCGATGCTGCCGCCCGCACGGCTTCTCCAGGCAGAACCGGATATCGAGGCGCTGATGCAGGCCGAGGGTTCCGCCGCGCATCCTGGCCCAAGGTTAAAACTCGACCGCGCCATGATGGCGGAAATCCGCACCGCCATCCTTGGCTTCCACAAGCTCGCGCTCACCTACCGGCCGACGGAACCGCGCATACCGGGAAGGCGGGTGATCTGCCCCTACGGCGTGCTGTACGGCCGGCGGGCCTATCTGGTGGCGCATACTGAGACTGGCGGGGAAATGCGCCTCTGGCGTCTGGATCGCATCAGCGATGTCTCGGCGCTGAAGGAAAATTTTGTGGCCCAGAAATTCGACCTGGCATCCTACGCGGCGCAGTCGTTCGGGGTGTTTCAGGAACCGGCGCAGAAGGTGGTGCTGCGCTTTTCTCCCGGTGCGGCGGATGACGCGGCCGAGTGGGTGTTTCACGCAAGCCAGGTATTGGAGCCGCAGGAGGATGGATCGCTGATCGTGCGGTTCAGATGCGGTGGGATGGTGGAACTTTCGTGGCATCTGTTCACCTGGGGACGCGAGACGGTTGAGGTCATGGCACCGTTAGACCAAACAGCGTTGTCTGACTTTGTGAGGAGCAGATAAAAATGACCGAAGTCTCTTTCAGGAGTGTCGGGCCCAGGCCAATCTTCCCCCATGGTTGGTGGTTGGAGAACGTACCGATGTTTGGCCAAATTATTCTCGGTTAAATGATGTTGGGTGCGGCCGTGAGCGCCAGTTCAAGCGAATACTCTACCGCTTGATGCGAGCTAATGCATGAGCGTAACATCCATCCGTGGCGAGTCGCGAGAGGGAGTTCTGTTAATCATCTAGCCGCCTCTACCGCGGCGCTGTCAAGGACTGCTTAACCTGCTTGAATTTTAACACTGCATTGGATTTGAAAAATGATTCCACTGATGACGAAACAGCAACATGCGAGATTTACGGCACTGAAAGCTGAAATGGACAAGAAATACCAAAAAAACGCGCAGGTATTTATACCGGTAGGCCCGTCGAAAATCAGCGATATTCCGGCCAGGATATTATTTATCGGACAAGCGACCGGTGGGGAATGGTCCAGCGAGAGCTTGAGCGATTACGATACAGCGTGGGATAAGGCCACCGGCGAGGTGGCCGAATGCGCACCTAGTCGAACAGGTGGCTTCTGGCAGGTTGTCGATGACATCACTAAAAACACGTTTCGCGAGATTGGAGTACAATTGCCGGCAGAACGATATTGCGATGTAATTGGCTGGTCGAATTTGGCCAAAATATCAAAATATTCTGGGAATCCCAATGGAGGGGCGTTAAACATGCAAGCGGATCTCTGCGTAGAGCAGCTTCAGTTTGAGATTCAGACGATGGATCCGACCGCAATCGTGTTGCTTTCGGGGGAGTTCGCCCGCAAACAGATTCTTTATCCTGTGTTCGGTGAGGATGATTGGTCACACGATAATGAAGAGAGAGATCGCGTGGCTTTTAAGGTCGTTCACGGCCGGCCAGTCCTATTCCTGAACCACCCTAGAAGAATGGGTGGCCCGGGCTACAGGAAAGCCTCGGTCGATTTTGCGGTAAGCATGATCGCTCATCATGTTCGGTCCGGATACTAAAGGATCACCGCCATGGAGAAAGGTGCTGCATGGCGGGATCGGGCAATGCAAGACGAACTGGGACGGGAAATCATAGCTGCGGTAACTGGAAACGGATTGGTCGGGATCGACTTATCGGATGTGCAAA
The DNA here is from genome assembly GCA_021846225.1 of Pseudomonadota bacterium. Taxonomy (GTDB): domain Bacteria; phylum Pseudomonadota; class Alphaproteobacteria; order Acetobacterales; family Acetobacteraceae; genus Acidocella. Next base: position 28,639 of record JAJZCG010000017.1, read on the forward strand.
TATTCTTGGATGGATCCTGCTATACGGTCGCCGCAAAAGGAGAGGCCGCCGGTATGGACTGTTTCACGTCAGCCACACATGCGGCTGTTGATTTCTTAAGACAAAAACAGCCCTGGATAGATGATGCAATTAGTTTCCTATCTATTATCACGGGTGGCAATGATATGATGGTGGAGGACGTGGATGCCGTAGTGAATATCATCGCTGACCGCTTTAAACGTTCAGATTATATTATGACAGCGGCGATCAAAAACAAATCGATGATGCGCTGTGCCCGAGTAACTCTTGTCGCAGCAAGAGAGGCTTGCACCGTTAGTCATAGAAATAGTATTCATTCGTAATGGTCGGCATCTTCTGGCTTCTGCCCTCGGCCGGTGACGTCGTGCTACTTGGTCACGATGTCACGCTCGAGGCGGCCGAGGCATATGGTGATTGTCTAACTGACCCACTCAGCCATTATGATGCCTGGGAAAGCACGAAGCGCGGCAAGCCGCTGCTGGCGCCGCTAGATGCCGCCACGAAGCGGCTGATTGCGGCCTCCGAATACGAGGACTGGCCGCGCGGGCGCGTCGTGCATGATGGCACGGCGCAAAAATTCATCGTCTATGCTGACCTCCAGATATTCCCGCACGCAACTCTCGTCCGCGCCCATTTCAGCCTGCCTCCAGACGCGCCATTCCGCACCGATCCGCATTACCGCAACAGCAAACGCCTGCCCCGGGAGCAACCTGCCGCATGACCCCCACGCTCATCCTTGGCTGGTCGCTGGACGGCGCCCCCGCGCCGGTTGGCCTGCCGCCGTTCACCGCCGCTGCGGGGCCGCTCGGCTGCCTCGATCTGCTCGGCCAATGGCTGGGGATGGACACGCGCGCCGCCCCTGAGGCCAGCCGCATCGCCGCCTGCCATGCCGCCATCGCCGCACAGGAAGGCCGGTTCTGGTCAAAATCGTTCACGGTCGATTCCTGGGCCACCGCCCGGCGCGTACTGGCATTGCGCGATGCCCTGCTGCTCGCCGGATGGGATGGCACGGCGGATGCAACCACCCCGCCGCGCATCGCGGACCTCGCCAGCCTGCCGGCCTTGCCGCGCGGCGTGGCGGATGTGCTGCGCGAGGTCATCGCGGTACTGCCCGGGCGCAAGCCGCCGTTTCTACCGTGCTTCAGCCTGGCCGAGCCCGCAAAACTCTGGCCGCCGCTGTGGCAGAAGCTGTTCGCGCAACTTGGCGTAACGGTCTACGCTGCGCCGGAAGCGCCCGCGACGGGCGATCTCGCGGCGCTGCGGGGTTTTCTTGCAGGTGGCCCTGCCGCCAACTGGTCGGGCGACGGCAGCGTCACGCTGCTCACGGGGGCCACCGCCTCCACCGCCAATCTGCTCTCCGCCTGGCTCCCCGGCCTGCCGCCCGGCGCTGCCCTGCTCGGCGGCGAGGATAGCCTGTTGCCCACATTGCTGCGCGCGCGCCACCAGCCGCGCCCCGCCGCGCTGGAAGGGGCGGACCTGGGCGCACAACTGCTCGCCCTCGGGCTGGCGCTGTTGTGGGACCCGTTCGATGCCGCGGCCGCTCGCCCTCGGGCTGGCGCTGTTGTGGGACCCGTTCGATGCCGCGGCCGCGCTGGAATTTTTGGCCCTGCCGCAGAATCCGCTCGGCGGCACCTGCCGCTTTCTCACGGATGCCATCGTGCAAAGCCCAGGCTATGGCGGCGTAAACTACCGTGCCGGGCGGCATCGGGCCCTGCGGGCGAAACTGCGCGCCGGCCGTGCGCGGGGAGCGAACCGCGCCACCCGCCATGCGGCGGCACGGGCAAGATTGGCCGCCATCGATGCCTGGATTCCACCAAAACGCTTCACGGCCGAGCGCGGGGTTCCCGCCGCCGCCGTCACCACTTTATGCACGCTGGTGCAGAGCTGGGCAGCCAAACGCAGCATGCCCGAGGCCGGGGCGGCGGCTTCCTCCCTGGCACAGGCGCTTGCCCTTAGCGGCGTGGCAGTGCTGGACGCCATGTTGCTCGGCCGGATGTTGGAGACAGCCGCATCCGGCGCGGTGACGCTGCATGCCGCCGAGGCCGCGCCGTGGCGCTTCTTCGCCCGGCCTGGGGCGCGGCTGGATGCGGCAGACACCACCATCTGGTGGCTCGGCGGCGCGGAGGGGCAATCGGTTTTGCCCTGGCGCATGGCGGAGCAAGGCTGGATGGCGGCGCACGGCTTGGTGCCGGATGAGGCGCTGGCCCCAGCCCGGGCCCGCGCGGGATTGCGCCGTGCCGTCACCCTCACCTCTGGCCACCTGGTTATCGCCGCACCGCGCGGCGCGGCGGAGGAAGGCGGCGCGCATCCGCTGCTCGCGCAATTGCAGGGTTGCTTCGGCGAGAGCCTGGGGCGCGCCTGGGTGGAGGCGGAGTCCCTGCAATCAGGCGGGGTTTTCGCAGGGGTGAAGCTGCCCTCCCGCACAATGCCCGCGGCCGCCCCTCCCGCCGCGCGCCGGGACTGGCTGGTGTCCCCCGGTCTCGTTGGCTCGCGAGATCTGGAATCGGCCTCGGGCATGGAAACGCTGCTCGGCTGCAAGCTGAAATGGGTGCTGCAATACGCTGCGAAGCTTTATGCGCGCGGCCCGGCAACGCTGCCCGAAGCCAAACAGCTCACCGGCACCTTCCTGCATGAGGTGATGAGTCAGGTTCTCACCAACGGCTATACCAGCCCCGCGGATGCCGCCGCCAAGGCGCAGGCATTGGTCGAGCGGCTGTTGCCGGAAGAAGCGGCGCCATTGCTGCGGCCGGGGATGCAGGCCACGCAGGCCCGCGCCAAAGTGCGCATCGGCCAGGCCATGGCCGATCTCACCAGCCAGATCCAACAAGCGGGGTTGCGCGTGGCCGCCACGGAACGCGCCTTCGAGAAACCGCTGCCGGGCAATTTGGGGCAGCTCCAGGGCCGCATCGACGTGCTGCTGCACCGCCCGGCGGACGGGCTGCATGTGGTGCTGGACGCCAAATGGTCGGCCTCCGGCTGGTACCGCAAGAAACTGGAACAGAACACGGCCGTACAGCTGGCGGCCTATGCCTGGCTGGTGGCGGGGCGCGGAGAGTCCGCCACGGCGGCGTATTACCTGCTGCGCCAGCTCCGGCTGCTGGCGGCGGATTCCTACCCCTTCCCGGGCGCGGCAGTGCCCGGCGCCGATCTCACGGCAAGCTGGAAGGCCGCCTTGGCCGATTACCGCGACGCGCTGGCAGAATTGCGCGGCGGCCGGATCATCGCCGCCGGTGTGCCGGGCGATGATGACGAGGATGATGGGCCGCAGCTGAACATCCCGCCCCCCTGCACCTTCTGCGACTATCAAACCCTTTGCGGCGCGGGAGTCAGCGCATGAGCCTACCGACTCTCAGTATCGTCACCGCCGGGGCGGGCTCCGGCAAGACCTGGCGCATCACCCAGGATATCAAGCGCGAGGTGCTGGACAACAACGTCCCGCCCGCCGGGCTGCTGGCCACGACCTTCACCCGCAAGGCGGCGGCAGAACTGCAGCTGCGCGTGCAGACGGCGCTGATCGCGGCGCGCCAGGGCGAAACCGCTCTGGCCATGCAGGAGGCGCTGCTTGGCACGGTGAACAGCGTGTGCGGGCGCCTGCTCGCCGAATTTGCTTTCGAGGCCGGCATCTCCCCGGACCTGACCGTGCTGGACGAGACCGGCGAGGCGGAAGCCTTTGCCATCGCCTTTGGTGATGCCGCGGGTAAGGCCGAAGACCGCATCGCCCCGGTGGCGTTCCGTATGGGTCTCTCCGGCGAGACCAATGGCGGCGACTGGCATGAGCCGGTGCGCAAGATCGTCAGCGCGGCGCGCGCCAACCGGCTGGATGAAGCGGCGCTACGGCTGAGCGAGACCCGCGCTTTGGCCGGTGTGCTCGGAATGCTGGGAACGCCCGATCCGGCCGGGGCGGCAGCGCTGGATGCGGCGCTGGACCGGGCCATGACGCGGCTGCTCGCTGCGGGAGCCAAGTGGGATATCAGCGCCGAGAAGAACAACACGCTCGACGCTCTCGCCACCGTGCGCACCATGCGCTCGCTTTTCGCGCCGCAGGAAGGCCGTTTCCTCACCTGGTCCGATTGGGCCGCGCTGGCAACGCTCGGCCCCGCCGTGGGACGCAAAGCCGATTTCGCGGCAGTCATCGAGGCTGCCGCGGCGCATGACCGCCACCCGCGGCTGCATGCGGACGTCACCACCATGCTGCGCGCCTGCTACGAGACGGCCGAGACCGCCCTCGCGCTCTATGCCGAATACAAGCGCAAGGCGGGGCTGATCGACTTCATCGACCAGGAGACGATGCTGCTCGATCTGCTGGAGAGCAACGCGGACATAAGCGCCGAGCTGGCGCAACGCCTGCACACGCTGTTCGTGGACGAATTCCAGGACACCAGCCCGCTGCAACTGGCGCTGTTTCTGCGCCTGGGCGCACTGGCCAAACGGGCGGTCTGGGTGGGCGACCCAAAGCAGGCCATTTACGGCTTCCGCGGCACAGACCCGGCGCTGATGGACGCGGTGCTGCGCAGCCTGGGCGGCACACCGGACAAAGCGAACATCCTCTCCACGTCGCGGCGTTCGCGGCCTGATCTGGTGAATCTGGTAAACGGGATTTTTGTCCCGGCCTTCGCGCAGCAGGGCATGGCGGCGGAGGTTGTGGGTTTGACGCCGCACCGCACCGATCCGCCAGGGGCCGGGCCTGCGCTATATGTCTGGCGCCTGCCCAAAGGGGCGATCCCGGTGCGGCTGGAAGCGCTGGCGGCGCAGATCACGGCCTTGCTGGCAGCCCCCAAACGGCCATTGATCCAGGACCCGCAGACCGGCGAGCCCCGCCCGTTGCGCGCGGGCGATGTGGCGGTGCTGTGCCGGGACAATAAATCGGTTGCCGCCCTGGCGGCGGCGCTCGGGCGGCGCGGCGTGGAGGTGGCAGCGGCACGTGGCGGGTTGCTGGAGACGCCGGAAGTAAGCCTGGCTCTGGCCTGCCTGCGCCGCCTCGCCGATCCGAGCGACAACCTGGCGGAAGCGGAAATTGTGCATCTGGCGGGTGGTGATGAGGCGTGGCTGGGCAAGCTTCTGGCCAAGCAACCGCTTGCCGATGCCCGCGTGGCTGCGCTTGACGCCTTACAGGTGGATTTGGCCGGCCTGCCGCCCTCGGCAGTGCTGGAGGTGGCGCTGTCTGCGGCCGAAATCCTGCCGCTGCTCGCGCGCTGGTCAGCCCCCCGGCAACGCCTGGCCAATATCGAGGCTTTGTACGGCGAGGCCAAAGCCTATGAGGATGCCTGCAACAATCTGCATCGTGCCGCTACGGCCGGCGGCTTTGCCGCCTGGCTGGGGGCACTGCCGGAAGCGCCATCGCAACCCGCTTCCCAGGGCGGCGATGCCGTGACGCTGCTCACCTACCACAGGGCCAAAGGGCTGGAATGGCCGCTGGTGGTGATGGCGCAGACGGACAAGGAATATCCGTCCTCGGCGTTCAAGGTCAGCGTCGAGACGGAAGGCACGGAACTCGACCCCGCAGCCCCGCTGGCTGGACGCTGGGTCCGCTACTGGCCCTGGCCCTATGGCGGGCGCAGCAAGGATATTCCCATGAAGACGCGCGAGGCGGCCTCGCCCGAACTGGCTGCAGCTGCCGCGCAGAGCGGGCGCGAGAACGTGCGGCTTGGCTATGTCGGCATGACACGGGCGCGCGATGTGCTGGTGCTGGCGCTCGACCCCGGTACGCCAACATGGCTGGAGGGCTACGCGCCCGGTCTGGCGGCGGCGCTGCGGAAGTTGCCTGCGGGCAAGGGGGCGCTGACGTATAACGAGGTCAGCCTGCCTGTGTTTGCCGTCGATGTTGCGCAGGCCGAGGAAGTATCACCACTGCCTATCCCCAAGACGGTGAAAACGCTGCCCTGGCCCGCCGGCCCGCGCCCCATTTTCCCGCCGCTGCGCCTGACGCCGAGCGCCGCCGAAGGGGATGTAAGCGCCGAAACCAGGGTCATGGATCTTGGCCCGCGCCTGAGTCACGCTGGCGGCGCGGCGCGGGGTGAGGTGGGTGACGCACTGCACCGTTTTTTGGCCGCCGATGATCCGGCGCGTGAAACAGCCGAACGCTTGGCCATGGCCATGCAATTGCTGACTGGAATGGAGGGTGATCTGACACCCGGGGACTGCTTGATCGCGGGGGATCGATTCTGGGCGCATATCGAGGCGAGCTACATAGCGCCCAAGATCATTCGTGAATGGCCTGTCCAGCACCGCCTACCCGACGGGCGCGAAGTGCATGGGCGAATTGATTGCGTCATTTGCCACGCACAAGGGCTTGCCATCTACGATCACAAAAGCTTCCCCGGCGCCGATGCGAGCACCAAAGCGCGGAGCTACCTGCCCCAGCTCACCCTCTATCGCGATACTCTAGCCGCTCAGGGAATGACTGTGACGGAGCTGGCCGTGCATTTTCCGGTACTGGGGCTGGTGGCACGGCTCAATGCGTGAACTGCGCATTGCCGCGCCAGAAGTGCTCCTTGCTGTTGAGTTATTGCCTCATGTGATTTGCTCCCCAGCTCGGCAGACTAAGTAGCGCTGGCTCACCGAAAGCCACAAGATTAGCATTCGACGCCTTGAAATAATCCTGCCAGAATTGCTGGAGATGCATCTGAATTTGAGGATTCCGATAACCATCCAGCTGAGCCTTGGTCCCAACCTTCGCCGGTGGTTCATCAGCCCCACCGATCACATAGACCCGCGCACCGCCAAAATCGCCGGTCATGCTGTTTGCATTAACCTTCTGCATTTCGGTATCGGGATTTATATTACGGACCGTTGCATGAGCATAGAAACTCGTGATGGAAGAATATTCCAACCCATCGGTCACCACCAGCAAAGCCTTATTCGGCACATTCGTCTGCTTAAATCGGGTCGAGATATCTTTCATGGCCATCAAAATGTCAGACTGATCCAAGGACGAGCTTGCATCCTGCATCGCGTTATAAGCGGCCTTTTCCGCAGATTGGGTGGCATAGTTCAACTGATCGCTCATACAATGCTTGAATGGATCAACCGCCACGATCGGGATATTCCCGATCTGATTGGCGGGGATCGGATCTTCGGCAATGCCGGACGCCAGAATATTCAGATACCGACCCTGTGAGAAAGCAGAGAACTCACCGATGATATAAAGCGTCCCCGGTTGGATCATCGTGCTGATAGACTGAAGCACTTGCTGTTGGAGATTATCATCCAACAGCACAGTTTGATCGATCAGCACGACAAATAGCTTGTCATATCTTGGCCCAAAAGGCCGAATATGATTGGCCTCATAGCAGCTCGGGATCTCATTAACCAAACCGTCAGCTTTTGCTTTATCGTAACAAGCAAGTAGAGAAATGAAGGCTGCAGCCGTTAATATCGTTTTTTTGAGTCTAGACATTTTACGATTCTTTCAGCTTCTTGTAGATCTCTTCGAGCAATGCCTTTTTTTCCTCATTGCCCTCACTCATTTCCGCCAGTATCTTTTTGCGCTCCAGCACGCCGCCGGCCCGAATCATCTCTTCAGCGGCTTCGACATCCAAAACATCATATGCCGAAAGATCTGCCTTAGCCGAAACAGGATGAGCTTGCACAATGGGAATTAGCGCATCCAGAACAGGAGGGGCTTTTACTGGCGGTGGGGTAGAAGGTGTCTGTTTGCTTTGATCGGAAGTAACCTGATGATTATTTTTTTTGGCCAGCATATAACCATGATAGTCTTCCAAAGTCTTCGGATATTCAGTCAAATTTGGTTCAGATGAACGTAGCGTATTTCGGTAATCGATCGCCTTTTTCAGCGCTTCAATCCCACGCGCTATCTCCTTTTCGGCAGGCGACAGATCAGCGGTCTTCCCAAGGTCTTTGCGATTGATATATTCCTGGATCTCCATATCAGCCGGATTATCACGGTATTTATTAACTCGCTGGATCAGATGGTTCCGCAGAATATGCAAAGCATGGTTACCAAGCTTATAGACAGGTTCCAGACGATCACGGCGGAGTTCGTCATAACTGATATAGCCTTGGGTGACGTTATATGCTTTTTTCCCTTCGCCGAAAAAGGAGTGTTTTTTAGCGAAGTTAAACCCGAGGAGCTGCACGATCACATAGAAAAGGGCCAGCATGACGGCGGCGGTGTCGGCAGCCATTTCACCGCTGAGGAGACTATCCTTGGCACCGTTATCATGAGCCGTGGTCGCATTGCAGTTTACAGATGGCGGTGATGCTGTTCCTGATGCGAAGCCAGGAATTGTGTTTTTGCCCCCGGAATTCATATTCGAAAATGGATCGCTTGAGCTAGCCGCGTTGGAGGGCGTACCGCAGGCAGCAGAGGCAGACGGGAGCTCCTGGACGTTATTGTCATACTGTTGGCGGTTTTCGTAAAAGCGAAGGCCGAATATCATTAAAACTATTGCCGTCAGCAATGTAAAAGCAACAACGCGTCCCCAAATGTTTGCGCGGTGATGATCACCATTCAAAGCACGATTGGCAAAACGGCGATTTGGTTCCATTCCATCATCAATCCGGTAATCATCACCAGCGCCAATCCTGCAGATGTTAAATTTTTCCGTTGAGACAGATGAACCGATATTGTCCTTAATAGCATTTGCGAACGCAGCCTCAGACCCGGCAAAATGGGTAAAACCAAGCAGCGCCACTGCCAGGACAGTTGCGATCCCAAAGCCAGCGGGGGCCACCATACTGCCGGTCATTTGCGTGGAAATAAAGGGGGCCAACAGCAAGCCCGTACCCATAGCCTCGCCAAAGGTTAAAATAAAAAGGATAAGCCAGTGAATGGCGCTCAACGGGGTCGTGGCGGACTGGCCTGACAATTTTAACCATTCATAGGCATTTTTGAAAGTATATTCGTCTGTGGCCCGGGCAAATCTTGAATAATACTCGCACAGCTCTTGCTCGGGAGCAGGAAGTCCGTTTTTTTCCCAGCTCGATCGGTTTTCAATACCGCTGGTTTTCCTTTTCCATGCGCCCATTTTGAACGTCCGCGCCCACCAATCGGCGAAAGCCAGATTATTCGTGATAAGAATCCTGATGGTAACAAACAGGGCTGACACGAGAACCCCAAAAAGCGGGATCAGCGTTTCATTCAATCCAAGCGCAGGCGATACGGACATCTTAAATATACCTTCAGATCTTAATGTTGGAGAGCCAGAGTGCCATCGGCGGAATAGAGACGGCCGTTATGATTATAGAAGAGCGTGCCGTCACCTTGCGGCGTACTGTTATTGACTACAAGATCGAGGCACTTAATTGGACCACCGATAAACATTCGGTAGAGGATCTTGTTCTGGCTACGATAAACATTCACTGGGACCGTCTTCCGGTAATTTGGCGAGGAATCGCCATTCTTATAGTTTTTATAGATTTCGAGGGTTGGTTCAGGAACGGCACGGCCATCATCGCTCGGCACATAAACATGCAAAGCCGCCACCAAGTCACCGTTATAACCACCGACCCAAGGAGCGCCATAAAATCCAGGTATAACCCCAGACACAGACAATTCCTTACCCGTGGCGTAATCGATGACCGGGCCAGCCCGGCGGGGGTGATCCAATACGCAAGCCTTGATATTCATCGGAGATGACGCATAGGCACTAGCGATTAGTGAAAGGCCGGGTGTGTTTTGGGAGGGGCCAAGGGCAACAACGTCGGGTGTTCCCGTGACAGGCTGGCCACCAAAATCATAGCTCGTCCATTTCGCATCACCTTCCGTCTCACGGGTTGTCGCACCGGTTGCAGGTTGGGCGCTTGAAGCATTAGCAGCCACTACTCCAGCAGGTGGGTTGATCGCATTCTGGTTCAGATAGGTTTGCATGGCCTGCTGGTTCGGGAAGTCAAGGATCTGCGTCGAGTTATTGGCCGCAGAGGCAGACGGATCGGACGATGGAACAACCGATTCGCTGTCACCGGCACCCTGATAATAGATATTTTGAGCAGGCACACCGGAATCCACCATCACTTTAGCAACGGTCCGAGCGCGCTGAGATGAGAGGATGGCTGGATCTGTGATTGCTGGGTCTTCGGATGTCCGGCTGATCACCAAAACGGTACGCTGCTCGGCAGCCGTCTGGGCGGATGGGCTGGCCGGTGAGCTGCTATCACCAGCGGCGATCGTGGCGGGATTATATTGTTGCGCGATCTGCGGCAGGCCGGCTTGGGCGTTCGGGGTCAATTCTGCCGAACCGGGTTCAAACTGACCATTATCTTGGATGATCATATTGGTGCCGACCGTGCTATTTTGACCATTAGTGCTCTGCTCACCGATCTGGCTGGCTTTCAGAGTGGCGGTCGCAATTTCAAGCTGATTAGCAACCGCCACTTTGTACGCCTCGCACCGACGGTGATCTACAAGAGCCCCCACCGCAAAACCTGCCACACCACCGGCAGCGGCGCCTTCAGCAGCGGCTACTGCATTCCCCTTGGCAGCTAAGCCGATTAGAGCACCAG